>JBJSXJ010000142.1:0-6453 GCA_046086325.1 Planctomycetota bacterium
GTAAAATCATCGCTGACCGCGACCCGCAGCAACTCAAAGCCGCCTATCGCCGCGACCTCGGCCTGGAAAAATAGGGTTAAGCGTGCGGTTTGTTGTTCGTTACCCGCAACCTGTAGCTGAACTCGCAAGAGTTCAGTCCCCTACCGCTACCTACCGCGGCGCGTCTGAAGTCTTGCGACTTCAGCTACTGAATAGGCGCACTAAATGGGCGTAGCAAATAGGCGTATGGATCGATTCTAATGCCTGCAGCGGGTGAGCGTCAGTTACCGCTAGACAGAGCTGCGGGAGCTCACTAAACTTCTAGGACCTTAAAGGGGCGGTAGCTCAGTTGGGAGAGCGCAGCGTTCGCAATGCTGAGGTCGGGGGTTCGACTCCCCTCCGCTCCACTTTTCTTTTCATCCCCGTGCCGGGCGGAATTCGCCTCTCTTTTTCGCACGGTGACGCATCGGTTTCGCGCGGAGACACGGGTTTGTTTCGCACGGAGACTCGGAGATACGGAGGGTCGGACATTAGGGATTTAGGGATTCAGTCCTTTTAGATCCGGAGCCTTCAGGAAAAAGCGCCTAACGAAACTGAAAAACCAATTCCTCTCCGCGTCTCAGTGTCTCCGTGCGCAACCCAACCCGTGTCTCCGTGCGCAACCCACCCGTGTCGTAACTCGCACAACCGGAAACTCTTGACACGGTCGCGACGGTCGTAGGTAGCGACCGCAAATCGCTGGCGACTTTGCTAGCACTCTCCCGATACCAGACGATGTGTTGCTGCGCGAGCGGATTTCATACGACGATCGCGCTAGCTGGTTAGTTCTACGACTTGATGTGCACGTGGAGTGGAACGGTCATCGTGGCGATTCGAAGCTGGAATGATTCTGCTCAAGGTAGCGTTTCCCGACGGGAGATCAGCGACGGCTGCGAAGTGCTCAACCGACGCCGCTGGCTTGCGGCGCTCGCGCGCGGCGGCAGCGGTGGAGTCGCCGCGCTGCTACTGGCTCAGACAGGGCCTCAATCGGCCTGGTCCGAGGACAGCTCTGTGATGAACTGGCCGAGTCGCCTGCTGGCGTCTCCCAACGGTCGAGCGGATGAGCGGGCGCCGGTAATCACGGCCACGAAAATTCGACATGGGGGACAGGAATTTGCCACGGCGGGCGATGATCATCGAATCTATCTCTGGCGACTTATCGATGGCCAGTTGATCCGCAAATTGAACGGTCATCAGGATTGGGTCCAGACGCTCGCCTATTCGCCCAATGGTGAATGGCTGGCGTCAGCGGGTAATGATCGTCGCATTCTTATTTGGGACGTGGAACGCGGCTCCCTGGCACAAACTTTGGCGGATCCGCGCGAGGCCGTCACCGGACTCAGCTGGTCACCCGATGGCAGTCAACTAGCAGCGGTCGGCCTGGAAGATCGGTTACGCCTCTACAACACGAAAACGTGGCAGGTGGAGAAAGAGCTGGTCTGTCCGTCCGGCGACATCCGCTGCGTGGACCACTCGGCGGATCAGCGCTGGCTGGTCGTCGCGGGCCGTCAGGGTCACGTTCGTCTGTGGGACCGCTCGCAAAACGATCGCGTGCAGGATTACCAGCCGCATCGTCAGCGAGTGCGTGCACTCGGGTTCGCTCCCGATAGTGATTATTTGGTGAGTGCCGGTGAGGATCGCAAGATTCATGTCCTCGACGTGGCCCATGGCAACGCCGCTTTCGAATTGCCCGGCTCGACCGCCAAGATTCTGGCATTAACGTTTTATGGCTCACATGAACTTGCTACGGGCGGTAGTGACAACTTGATTCGGCTTTGGAATCTGGCCGAGCGTCGTGAGCTGGGTACGCTCGCTGGACATCGCGGCAGCGTGGCCTCTTTGTCTGGCAATGGCGCCGTACTGATTTCGAGTGGTTTTGATACCGAGGTCCGGATTTGGACGATCTCGGCTCATGTGGCTCGCGAGCGACCAGCGGCGACACGTACCAGCCGCAAGGAAGGTCGTGATGACGGTTTCCGTGACGGTAGTAGGAAGAGCGACTGATTGCTTGATCGAGGTGGTTTGTGAGTTGGTGGCGGCGATTAACTCGAATGAAAACACGACGGCGCGATGCGGCCGCGCGCGGTGAGCGTCGTCGCGGCGACACCGACGCCCGTCGTCAGCCACAGTTCGAGTCGATGGAACCACGTCGCCAAATGGCGGCCGCTCCCGTCCATGTCGGTGTCGTGTACATCGAAGAGGATAGTGGCGCTGACTTGCATGGCGATACGTTTGCCGTGCAGTTTGAAGGTGGAGCTCCCGGCACTGAGCTGACTCAAATCGTCATCGATACCGATCAGAACGCTCCCGGCTACAGTGTCGGTGACCTGATCTTTGACACGGTCAAAGGCGGTGCCGGTGCGGACGAAGCGTTTCCGTTCACCGTCATCTCGCAGACCGGCATCGATTTCGTGAGCGCGGATGTTCAAGACGGTGGCACTCGACTCACGCTCAATTTGCGCGGTTTTCAAGCCGGTGAGAAACTCGTCTTCTCGATCGATGTGGACGAAATCCAGCAGCTCGACGCCAATCTCAGCACTCCGACCACAGCCGCGGCGTGGCAACATTTCAACGAAGGTGTCGATCCCATCGCGTCGGGAGTGGAGTTTCAAGGGTCGCAGTTGAAGGCGACCGTCACGGCAGCAAATTATTTTCCGACCACCGAGCAGCGTGAATTTCGTAATGCCTACGACCCGCTCTTCGTCGGCACGAATTTGCTGACCACGACCGCCGGCAGCACGGGACTTCCAGCCGACAACGATGGCGGCAAACGCGATCGCTCGACCGGGACCCTGGTGCCCCTGCAACAGGTGCCGCAGCGAGTGGAAATCTGCGGTTCGGTCTACGTCGATCGCAATCGCAACGGGCTCTTCGATACCGGCGAAGCGGGCATCGGTGGCGTGACCATCAAGGTCGTGCCCGTGACGACCATCGAACCACAAACCTCACGACTGCTTACCACCGCACTCGATGGTTCGTTCTGTGGACGAGATCTGCTGCCAGGAAGCTATCGCGTCGAGGAGGTTCAGCCCGCCGGATACTTCGATGGAATCGATGCCGCAGGAAAGGTTGCCGGAATCGTGCGCGGTCGAGCGACAAATCCGGGCGACGCGATCGTCGATATCGATTTAGTCGGTGGTGAGTCCTCGCGTGAAAACCTGTTCGGTGAATATCTGCCCGCCTCGCTTTCCGGTCACGTCTACCATGACATGAATCGTGACGGACAGTTTCAGTCGACCGAATCACCGATTGCCGGCGTGATCGTGCGGCTGTTCGATGAATCACAACAGCCAATTGGAATTCAAACGACCAATAGCGTCGGCTTCTATGAATTCACGGATCTGCCCGCCGGCGTCTACACCATCGAAGAGACTCAACCCGCCAATTGGCTCGATGGACTGGATGCACCAGGCACCATCAATGGTACGGTTGTCGGTAGCGCACAGAATCCAGGCGATCGACTCGTCGATATCGTGCTGAATTATGGCGAGAACGGCATCAACTTTGATTTTGGAGAAGTGTTAGCGGCGCGGCTGAGTGGTCAGGTGTGTGCCAGCGCGCAAGCTGATTGCCGCTCGGATTCCCAGTCGCAGTCGCTCGCCGGCGTAATTCTCGATTTGTACGATCAGGCGGATCGGAAAGTCGCTAGCACAACCACCGATTCACAGGGCCGTTACGAATTCAGTGGTGTGGTGCCCGGCCAGTATGCGGTACGTCAGCAGCAACCCACGGCCTATTTTGACAATCGACAATTTGCAGGCACGGCCGGTGGTGATCCGCTGCAGCCCAACATGATCCGAGCCATTCAACTAGGCTCGGGGGTCACAGCCGGCGACTATGATTTTTGCGAGCAGCCAGCGGCAGCGCTGCGTGGCCGAGTGTTTCAAGACGGGCCGGCGATTGAGACCGCCGATGGACAGCCTCCATCAGACTTGGCCGCGATTCGCGATGGCAAGTTCACCAGTGATGATACGCCGCTGGCCGGTGTCTGGTTAGAGCTCCGCGACGGCGTGACGGGGTTGCCGGTTGCGACAACGGACTTACTGCCAGGAACAGCGTCTGCGGGTCCCGTTCGTACTCGGACCGATGCGGCGGGGCGTTATGAGTTCACGGGACTGCGCGGCGATCGCAGTTACGCCGTCGTGGAAGTCCAACCCGACGGATACTTTGATAGCCTTGATACGCCCGGCAGCACGGGTGGCTACGCGATCAATCCCGGTGATCCTGTACCGGCTGAAATCGCTGACGCTTTGCTGACCGACTTGGGCTTGGACGCGATCGTGCGCATCCCACTCAGCTATGGACAAACCTCGATCGACAACGACTTCAGCGAGGTGGTGGTGCGTAAGGCACCCGAGCCACCGACGCCGGAACCGCCGCCGCCCGAGCCACCACTGGATCGATTTCAACCGCCGCTCGTGCCACCACCACCACAGCCGCTGCCAACTCCGCTGCTACCGGTCGTCATCGCCGTGTTACCGCCCATTTTAAGACCGGTGGAATTGGCGGAAGCGGAGTGGTTTGGGAGCGGCGGCGGCGCCGTTCCAAACACATGGCACTTGAGCATCATGGATGGTGGACAACCGCGTGGTGGACAAGGCCGCACCGTTCCTCTGGCGCAACTTCTCACCCGAGCACCGCTCTTGGCGAAGTCCTCCTGGCACTTGGATCGGCTGCGTGATTCGCAGTGGTTCGTGTCGCTCGGTGGAGCGGACGAACGTCCCGATGCCACTCGGCAGTTCCTCTTCGGAGTGCCGGGAGCGATCCCAGTTACCGGCGACTTCAACGGCGATGGGCGCAGTGATGTGGGAGTGTTCTATCGGGGTGAGTGGTTCTTGGATGTGAACGGCAACGGACGCTGGGACGACGAAGATCTTTGGGCGCAACTGGGCTCGGCCGAAGATTTGCCCGTCGTCGGTGACTGGAATGGGGATGGCAAAGATGACATCGGTATCTTTGGCCCCGAGTGGCAGGGGGACGAACGCGCCTTGCAGCGTGAACCGGGCCTACCCAACTTCGCCAATCGCCCCAAGGAAACGCCCAAAAATGTACCGCCGTCCGCTGAAGATGCCCCGGAGCGTCTGCGCGTGTTGCAGTTGTCCGAGCGGGGAGCGCCACGAGCGGATGTGATTGATCACGTCTTCCGTTTTGGCCAGCCGTCGGATGTGCCGATCAGCGGTGATTGGGATGGCGATGGTATTCACACGCTCGGTCTGTTCCGCGATGGTCGCTGGCGACTCGATGTGACCGGCGACGCACATGCTCAGCAAGACCAAGCGGTCATCGATTACGGCCAGCGCGGCGACATACCGGTCGTCGGTGACTTTGATGGTGACGGCATCGATGAAATTGGCGTCTATCGAGCGGGTGTCTGGTATGTCGACACGAACCACAATCATCAGCTCGATGCTCACGATCGCGTCTTCCAGCTTGGTGGCCCCAGCGATACGCCGGTCGTCGGCGACTGGAATGGCGATGGCAAAGATGAACCGGGCATCTATGGTCGGCAAGGACTTGCCGAGTAGTCGATGAAGTCGGCGTCCTCTGCTGCAGCGGCTGCGGCCGCGATCACTCACTCAGCGGATCAGCAAGTTGTCTTGGTCGGACTGGGGCATACGAATGTGCAGGTGTTAATTCAATGGGCGCGCATGCGGCCCACTGCGGCACGCCTCATGTGCATCAGTGACCAGCCGCAAGCCAGCTATTCGGGAATGCTACCCGGCGTGCTGGCCGGTCAGTATGAACCGGCAGAGTTGCAGATTGATTTGCCGTCGCTTTGCCGACAAGCGGGTGCGGAGCTGGTGATTGCGAACTGGTGCGCGTTGGATCGGGAGCGGCGTGAGTTGCACTTCACGGATCACGCTCCGATCCGTTACGACCTGCTATCGATCGGCATCGGTTCACGTCCGTCGCTGGACAGCATCGTGATCGCCGAGGGGGCTCCACTCATTTCGATCAAGCCGATGCAGACACTGGTGGAGCGGTTGCGAGCAGCCGCGGCGCAGCGTTGCAGTCAGGGATCGATTGGAAGCAAGCGAGACGATGGCCAGGGAAATGAACATCGACCGGTCGATGATCAACTAGAGACCGGTGGGCAAGTGATCGTCGTGGGCGGCGGTGCGGGAGGTTTCGAGGTTGCGTCTACGTTGCCGCGATTCTTCGAGCGTCACGGGCTAGCGCGTCCGCAAATCACCTTGCTCACTCGTTCAGCAGAAATTCTCCCGACCCTCGCGCCGTCAACGCAGCGTCGAGCTCGCAGGCACCTCGAGCAGCAGGGGGTAACGATCCTGACTCGCCATGAAGCACGCCGGGTGCAGAGCGATCAAGTGGTCGCCCGCGCGTTACCCAGTCCCACCAGCACACCCAGCGCACCCAGCGCGTGCCAGTCCCACGTCCGCACTCAAGTCCCCTCTCCCCAACCGCTGCCCAACATTC
>JBJSXJ010000143.1:0-9065 GCA_046086325.1 Planctomycetota bacterium
AAACCAGCTGCCGAAAAACCAGCTGCCGAAAAACCAGCTGCCGAAAAACCAGCTGCCGAAAAACCAGCTGCCGAAAAGCCAGCTGCCGAAAAACCAGCTGCCGAAAAGCCTGCTGCAGAAAAGCCAGCTGCAGAAAAGCCAGCTGCCGAAAAGCCAGCCGCAGAAAAACCAGCTGCAGAAAAGCCAGCTGCCGAAAAGCCAGCCGCAGAAAAACCTGCCGACGAAAAACCGGCGGCAAAATATCGTCCGTTCGAGGATGTGCGGAATGATCTCGCTACCTCGATGGCACGCCCCAAGGCCCAAGAGGCTCGTAAGAAGATCACCGATCAAGCGCGTAAGGAAATCGATACCTACGCCCGCTACTATCGCAATTACTTGTTGCTCAAAGGTACGCCTGAGGAGAAGAGTTTGGAGAAAGTGGAGTTTGATCCGCGCGAGCTCGCCAAACGACTCAACCTCGTCTACGGCCAAACACCACTCGTCGATCCGCTCGGGATCGCGGAGTTCGAACTGGGCAAAGGTGCTAACTTCTCGTTCGCCGGTGGCAGCTTTAACCAAGTTTCCTTCGCCGAAGTGGCCTATCAGCCCAACGTCCCGCTCTACCGCGTCGAGCAGATTATGAGTCAAGAGAATCCGGACATCGAGTTCCTGTACTGGAAAGTCGAAGAGGAGCCGGCCAAGGTGCCGGAATTCGACGCCGTGAAAGAGGAAGTCATTCGCCAGTGGAAGATGCAGCGAGCACTCAAGTTCGCACAGACCGCCGCCGAAGAACTCGCCAAACAGGCCGCCGAAAAGCCCAGCCTGACCGAACTGGCCCCGGAGAAAGCGCAGACTACCAACGAATTCTCCTTCATGTCGACCGGAGCGGTTCCGTTCAGTTCCGGAGCACCGTCGCTCAGTCGAGTTGACAATGTGCAGGCGGCCGGCCTGGAGTTCATGGAAGCGGTCTTCAAACTCAAAGTGGGCGAAGTGGGAGTGGCCGTGAATCAGCCCAAGTCGACGGTCTATGTGGTCCGAGTGGCCGCTGAATCGCCGTCCGAACAGGCTCTTCGCGATCGCTTCATCAATGCCGGTATCGCCAACCGTGAAGTCATGTTCCTCGCCTCACTCGATCGCCGCCGCCAATTCGCGCAGTGGTATCAAGACCTGGAAAAAGAAATGCAGGTCAAGTGGGTCGGTAATGCCTACCAGTTCGACGTCGACGGGGAGTGATCCACGGGGCGTGGCGTTGCGCACAGAGACACGGGTTTTTTGTTTCGCACGGAGACACGGAGACACGGAGAGTTCGTTGGGGAAGAGGGTCGGTTGATTGATAGGTCGGCGAGGTTCATCTAGAAATGGTGTAGATGGACCTCATGACCGAATCGGTTTTTTTCATCCTTCGTCCTTCATCCTTCATCCTTCATCCCCCCACTACCTCCTCGTTAAAAAACTCGAAGAGTCAACTTCCTCTCAGTGCCTCCGTGTCTCCGTGCGAAACACTTCCCGTGTCTCCGTGTGAGATCCCTCCCCATGAGTCTCCGTGCGCAACCCGCCCGGTGACTCCGTCCGCACCGTGTCTCTTCCCGCTGTGGTAATTCTGTGCGATAATGACCAGCCCTACGCCGCTGCGGGATGAGCGGCGCTGTTCTCCCACCTTAGCGTTTGAGTGGACTGTCCATGAAGAAGTCTGGTGTCTTTGGCTTCGTCGAGTCAGGTCGTATGTGGGCCTGCATTTCAGCTCTGCTGGTCTTCACGGTGAGCACTGCTGCTCAGGGCGTTTCGGCTGCCGACGCGGCGCCCGAATTCACGGCTGAGCAGATTGAATTCTTTGAAAAAGAAGTGCAGCCGATTCTGAAGTCGCGATGTCTGAAATGTCACGGTGGCGAAGAGAAAATTCGCAGCGGCTTTCGCATGACCAGTCGCAAGGCAATTTTGCGGGGTGGGGAGTTGGGCGCGGCGTACGCGGCCGGCGAGCCCGACAATAGCGCCTTGCTGAAGGCGATTCGTTATGAAGAACTGGAGATGCCGCCGAGCGGCCGGTTGCCGGCGCAGGAAGTCGCCGTGCTCACCCGCTGGGTCCGCGAGAAAATGCCTTGGACCCCAGCACTCGACCGCGACGAACCGCCGCCGGCCAAGGGGCCACGCGGAGGAGTGGTGGATGACGAAGCTCGCAAATACTGGGCCTATCAGCCGATTCGCCGTCCGCAGCTGCCTACCGTCCGCGACGCCAAGTGGGGCGAACAGCCGATCGATGCGTTTCTACTGGCGGCGATGGAAGAAGCGGGAGTCAAGCCGGTGGGGCCCGCCGATCCGGTGGCGCTGATTCGCCGCGCTTATTACGACTTGACCGGACTGCCGCCTACGCCGGAAGCGGTCGCGGCGTTTGTCGCGGATCACTCCCCCGCCGCCTACGAACGACTCATCGATCAATTGCTCGATTCACCCCATTACGGTGAAAAGTGGGGCCGTCACTGGCTCGACTTGGTGCGCTACGCCGAAACGAATGGCTATGAGCGAGACAATCCCAAGCCCGAGGCTTGGCGCTATCGCGATTATGTTATCCAGGCGTTTCAGCAAGATAAGCCGTACGATCGGTTCATCCTGGAACAACTGGCGGGCGATGAACTCGAGGATGTCACGATCGATTCGCTGGTGGCGACCGGGTATTACCGTTTAGGCATTTGGGATGACGAACCGGCCGATCGCTTGCTGCACAAATTTGATGTGCTCGATGGCGTTGTCTCGACCACCGCTCAGGTGTTCCTCGGGATGTCGATCGGCTGTGCGCGTTGTCACGAGCACAAACGGGATCCGCTGCCGCATCGCGACTACTATCGCATGCTGGCGTTCTTCCGCGATGTGAGCGACATGAATGGCCGCAATTTGCGGAAGATCTCCTCCGACGCTCAGCTCGCGGAACTCAAACGCCTGCAGCAGGAAAAAGCGGCGAACGAAGGACGTGTGTACGGTGAACTATATGGACTGGAACAGAAGTTCTTGACGCTGCGCGCGAAGGCGGGTGGAGCGGCGATGGACGATCTGCCACCGGCCGATCTGGATGAGGTTCGTTATCGGTTCTACCGCGACACCTGGGAACGCTTGCCGGACTTCGACTCCCTGAAACACGAAACCGAAGGTTCGATCGCGCTGGGATTCCTCAGCCTCGCCCCCGCTTCACGACAAGAGGCGATTGGCATGGTCTGGGAAGCGAAACTCAAAGTGCCACAAGCGGGTCAGTACACGTTTGATCTGGATGCGACCGAGGGCGTGCGCGTGAAGGTGGGCGATCAAGTGGTGATCGATCGACCCGAGAAGGGACGTCAGCAAGCGTCGGCCAAAGTGGAGTTGCCGGCGGGCATCCTGCCGCTGCGAGTCGACTACTTCAATACCTACGCCAAACCCGCTCTGCGCTTGGGCTGGACACGCGACGGTGGCACTCGCCGGTCACTTACCGACGAAGCGGTCTCGTCGTCGCCGCGAGTCCTGCTGGCGGACTCGCGCGAACAGCCTCACACCTGGTCCTACACCACGAAGAAGCCGAGTGATCAATGGACGAAGCCGGAGTTTGCCGCGGCGGAATGGGCCACGGGACCGGGTGGTTTCGGCACTCGCGGTACTCCCGGTGCCGTGGTGCGCACGGAGTGGAAGACGGCCGACATCTGGCTGCGAACGAAAGTGATGGTGGATCGAGTGCCTGGCGGCGTCGCCCTCCAGGTTCATCACGACGAAGATCTCGAGGTCTATATCAATGGACAGCTGATTTACGAAGCGAAAGGATTTTTGAAGGAATACGAGCAAGTGGCGCTGAACGCTGCCGCTCGGGCGGCCTTAAAAGTGGGTGAAAATACGATTGCTGTCCACTGTCATCAAACGGGTGGCGGTCAGTACATCGATGTGGGGCTGGTGGAGTCGCGGGGAGCGATCGATGTGGCTCGCGAAATTCGTGAACGTGGTCCAGAACTCGCTGGGTTCGGCCCCGAAAAGACGGCTCGACATGCCGAACTCGCCACACAACTCTCCCAGCTACGCGCTCAAAAACTGCCGGAAGCGGGTGTGGAAGTGATGAGTGTCGAGGAGGCGGGGCGAGCGGAGACCCAGGTCTTGTTGCGAGGGAATCCGCATGTGCCGGGTGAAAAGGTCACGGCGGGAGTGCCGTCGGTGTTTACGGCCGACCCCAATGCGATGCTCGAACCCGTGTCGCTGTCGCCCGAGCGAGCGAAACAGACCTCGGGAAAACGATTGACGTTTGCCAAGTGGTTAACGTCGCCAGAGAACCCGCTCACCGCCCGCGTCTTTGCCAATCGACTTTGGCAGTATCATTTCGGTCGCGGGATTGTGGGCTCCGCGAATGATTTTGGGCGGTTAGGCGAACTGCCGTCGAATCCCGCGCTGCTGGATTGGCTGGCCAGTGAACTGCGTGACGGCAACTGGCAGGTCAAACGCATGCACAAGCTCATCATGCTCAGCCGCACCTATCAAATGAGTGCCCAAGCGGCCCCGGAGGCCCTCGCAAAAGATCCCGCGAACAATTACTTCTGGCGTTATCCAATGCGACGACTCACGGCCGAGGAGCTGCGTGATTCGATCTTATGGGTGAGCGGCCAATTGAGTCCGCGGGCGGGTGGTCCCAGTGTTTATCCACCGATCCCGCGGGAAGTGTTGGCCGGGCAGTCTCGACCTGGTTCGGGGTGGGGCAAAGCGACAGCCGAAGAGGCTGCGCGACGCAGCGTCTATGTGCACGTAAAACGTTCGCTGCTCGTGCCGCTGCTGGCCGACCATGATGTGGCGGATACGGATTCCAGTTGCCCGGTTCGCTATGCGACGACCGTGCCTACCCAGGCCCTGGGAATGCTCAATGGCGAGTTCACTAATGAGCAGGCGAAGTTGCTGGCGGAACGCTTGCGACGCGAGGTTCCCAATGATTTAGCGGGGCAAGTGCGACGCGCGGTACGGTTATCGACGGCCCGCGAGGCGACGGCAGCGGAAGTGGCCGCTGATCTCGCTTTCATCGAGGATTTACAGAAGCGATTCGAGTTGTCCGCCGACGCGGCGCTGGTGCAATACTGCCTGCTAGTCATCAATTCCAACGCGTTTGTGTACCTCGACTAAGCTCCCTTCCAACGAAAAAACGAACCGGATCCATTCCAACTGAAATTTTTTGCTGTGAAATTTTTTGCTGCGATTTTTTCTGTGAAATCTGTTTCTAGGCATTTGGTATTCGGTTTCTACTCGACTTCATTCCTTTACGGTGCGGGATAAAAACCATGAGTCAATTTTGTGGACGTACTCGGCGCGAGTTTTTGTGGGAGGCGGGCGGCGGGTTTGCCGGCGTGGCATTGTCGGGGCTCTTGTCCGGCGACAATTACTTCGCGAAGCAATCGCTGGCAGCGGATGGCGTCACGCCCTTCGTAAATCCGCTGGCTCCGAAGAAGCCGGCTCAGCAGGCACACGCGACGAACGTGATCTTTCTGTTCATGTACGGCGGGCCGAGTCACGTCGACACGTTTGATTACAAGCCCAACCTCTATCCACTGGATGGCAAAACGATTGCGGTTAAGACGTTCGGTCGCGGCGGCCGTAAAAATGAGGGCCGCATTGTCGGGCCAAAGTGGCAGTTCCAGCAGTACGGGCAGTGCGGTAAGCGAGTGTCGGATCTGTTTCCGAATGTCGGTAGCTGCGTGGACGACATCGCGTTTCTTCACTCGATGTATGCCGAGTCGCCGATTCATGGCTCCGCGATGTTGATGATGAATTCGGGTCGAGTGCTCAGTGGTCATCCCAGTTTGGGCGCGTGGCTCACCTATGGCCTCGGCAGCGAGAATGAGAATCTGCCCGGTTATGTGGTCATGCTGGATAAGACCGGCGGACCGATTAGTGGAGCGAAGAATTGGTCGAGTGGTTATATGCCGGCTGCTTATCAGGCGACCGTGATTCGCGCCGACAAAACGCCGATCTATTCGCTGGAAACACCTTCGGGACTATCCCGCGAAGCGCAGCGCCGGATGCTCGATCGACTGCGCGATAAGAATCAGGAGCATCTGGCGACTCGCGCGGACAACACGGAACTCGCCGCCCGCATTGCCAGCTATGAATTAGCGTTCAAGATGCAGCAGTATGCGCCCGAAGCGGTTGACTTTACGAAAGAAACGGCCGAGACGTTGCAGCTGTACGGCATCGATCAGCCGAAGACGGACGATTTCGGCCGCAAATGTTTGCTCGCCCGACGCCTGGTGGAGCGCGGCGTGAGATTCATTCAGATTTACTCGGGTGGAGCTCACAATGATGACAACTGGGATGCGCACTCCGACATCATGGTGAATCACACCAAGCATGCGGGGAACACCGATCTGCCAATCGCCGGTTTGCTGAAGGACCTCAAGCAGCGCGGACTGCTCAAGAATACGCTCGTCGTTTGGGGTGGTGAATTTGGACGTCAGCCGACGGCCGAGTATGCCCAGGGGACGGGCCGCGATCATAACTCCTATGGTTTCACCATGTGGATGGCGGGTGGCGGGATCAAGGGCGGAATCAGCGTGGGAGAGACGGATGAACTGGGAGGAGCGGCGATTGCCGATCGCTTCCATGTCAAGAATCTGCATGCCACGATTCTCGATCGCATGGGACTCGATCCCAATCATCTCTCCTACTTCTACAACGGACTCGATCAAAAGCTGGTCGGTGTGGAAGGTGCGGAGCCGATCACGCAGGTGATGGCGTAGGTCTAGAGAAAGAATCGATCCAGCCAAATGATGCGCGCGCGGCGTTTTCAACTGTGCAGCCTCGCGCCTCTCTGTTACATCCGCAACTCTGTGCTCTCTGTGACTCTGTGTTTCAAAAAAAATCCGCGCGATCAAAGCTTCAAACATCCAATCGATCAACGTTTCCCTGTGATTGAACGCCAGCGCGCGCGTGAGTCCGCTGAACCCCAAAATTCTCCGCAATTCTTTTTCGCTCGGGGTTGCCTTCGAGTGACCTAGTGTTACTATGTTCACGCATCGCTGTGGGGCGCATGTTTTTACCTCACCATTATGTTGGCAAAACTACAAACGTTTTCGTTGCTAGGCATCGAAGCCTTACCGGTCGAAGTCGAAGTGGATGTCTCGGGTTCGGCGATTCCCAAAACGGTACTCGTTGGCTTACCCGAGGCGGCGGTCAAAGAGAGTACGCATCGAGTTGAACGGGCCTTGGTGAATTCCGGGTTTGTGAAACCGGAAGACCGAATTGTGATCAATCTGGCTCCGGCGGATTTGCCGAAGGCGGCGGGCTCGTTTGATTTACCGATTTCGCTGGGGATGCTGGCGGCGAGCGGTCAGTTTGAATCGGATCGCTTCGCGGACTATGCGGTTGTCGGCGAACTGTCGCTCGAAGGGGCCGCTCGGTCGGTCAAAGGTGCGCTGTCGATGGCGATGGCTGCCGCTCGACAACGTCACCTGCGCGGCCTGGTCGTACCCGCTGAAAATGCCCAGGAAGCGGCAGTGGTGGAGTCGATTGAAGTGGTGCCCGTGACGAGTCTTGCGCAGGCGGTCGCGTTTTTCACGGGGCAACTGGAGATTGAGCCTGTGCCGTCGCGGCTGCATCAGCTCTTCGATCAGTTTTCCAAGTACGATGAAGACTTTGCTGACGTACGTGGTCAGGAGTTTGCCAAGCGAGCACTCACGGTCGCAGCCGCCGGTTCCCATAATCTCCTCATGCTGGGACCGCCCGGATCCGGTAAGACGATGTTGGCCAAGCGAGTGCCGACGATCCTGCCACCGCTCACCGCCGACGAATCGATCGAGACCACTCGGATCTACAGTGCCATGGGACGCCTGGCCGCCGGCCAGCCACTGCTCGCACAGCGTCCCTTTCGCTCGCCACACCATACGATCAGCGATGCGGGGTTGGTGGGTGGTGGCAGTATTCCGACACCTGGTGAGATATCCATGAGTCACAATGGAGTGCTGTTTTTGGATGAATTGCCGGAGTTCAATCGTCGGACACTGGAGGTGCTGCGTCAGCCACTGGAGGAAGGTGCGGTGACGATTTCTCGCGCTTTGAATGCGACAACCTTTCCCGCCCGCTTCATGCTCATCGCCGCACTCAATCCTTGTCCGTGCGGCTATCGCAATGATCCGCGCCGCGATTGCCACTGCACCATTGTGCAGATCGAGCGGTACATGGCGAAAATCAGTGGACCGTTGCTCGACCGAATTGATATTCACATCGAGGTGCCATCGGTTCCATTTAAGGAACTCTCGGCGGAGACGGCTGGCACGAGTAGTCGCCAGATGGTGGAGCAGGTGATTGCGGCACGGACCGTGCAAGCGCAGCGATTTGACCATTCGCGTACACGCTTCAATGCCCAGATGACGTCGCGTCAAGTCCGACAGTTTTGTCGGCTGGACGAGTCCGGCCAGAATCTACTCAAAACCGCCGTTCACGATTTGGGCCTCTCCGCCCGAGCTCATGATAAGATCCTGCGAGTGGCTCGGACGCTGGCGGATCTAGAGAGCCAGGAAGCTGTCTCTCCGATTCATTTGCAAGAAGCGATCAACTACCGCATGCTCGATCGCCAAATGTGGAAGTAAACGGCTTCGGGCCGGCCCGAGCCGGAACGCGTTAGCGTCCGGTTTCGCACCGAGAGTGACGTAACCACAACTGACACGAATCGCACAAATTGGCCGAATCGTTGAAATGAATGTTGGGTGTTAGGTAAACCAGCAGGTAATCACCCCGTAGCCGAACTCGCAACCCGTAGCCGAACTCGCAACCGCGCACCACACTTCCCGCCGAACCAAAACACAAATATGGTCCATCCGGGTTTCCTGCGGGTTGACCGCCGGCGAGGCCGTCGGATTTTGGGAGGCATCGCCCACCACTCCTTAAACTGGGGTCCACTTCCAAGTACGCTCTGAGTCGGAGGAACTAAAAAACTTTTTTTTCAAAATTTGTCCGGCCACGCCGAGCCTCGACGATTGTTAGCCATAGGAGCTGTCCATGCTGAATAACTTGAATCTACTTGGCACCAATAACCTCGGCAAACGAGACCTGCACGAAAAGCAAGCAATCTGCGGAAAATGTGGGCAATTAGCGACGCTTCAGCA
>JBJSXJ010000144.1:0-5394 GCA_046086325.1 Planctomycetota bacterium
AGTAAAAAATGACGCCGATTAATCCGAGTGTAAACGTGATACAAACCCGGTTGCGACTCATCAATCACATCCCGCCGATTACGCCTAGCCATGGTTATCTCCTTGCAACACAAGCTAGATAATGCCCCACGGTTAATGATGAACAAATTATCAGTTTAAGGGGATTTGGCAAGGTGCTTGAGCTAAGGTAGCGAGCGATAATTCACTCGGTCTGAGATCAACTACAACACGCTCCGGAAAGCTTACCAAACGCTCAAACCCTCAGCGGGTAATTTGCAAACCAGGGACGCGCGAGATACAACGGAATCTTCGGGCCTACCTTCATCAGCAACCCCCCCGCCATCATCATGACTCGACAACCTCGCCTCTGGACGATTACCTGTCGCCGCTTTAGCCAGTTACTGGCAACGCTCGGCCTCATCATCTCGATGCAGTTCTCCGGGCTACTCTTCGCTCAAGAAGCTAAACCCGCCGAAGTCAAACCTGCCGAAGCTAAACCTGCCGAAGCCAAACCCGCCGAAGCTAAACCCGCCGAAGCCAAGCCCTCCGAAGCCAAACCCGCCGATCAAAAGCCGAATCAGCCGCTCCCAGGTCACTCCTCACATGGCGAGGTCTTTAACACGGGACCGCGCCAGGCTGCCTACCTGATGCGCGGAATGCCTCGTATCAAGTTTCCCACCACGTGCCAGAATCCTGACGTTCAAAAATTTGTGGAACAAGGCGTCGGGCAACTGCACGGCTTCTGGTACCTCGAAGCGGAACGATCATTTCGACAGGCTGCCGCCATCGAGCCAGATTGCGCCATCGCCTACTGGGGAATGGCCTTTGCAAATTTCGACAATGGCAATCGCGCCAAAAACTTCCTCGCCGAAGCCGTTAAGCGGAAAGATAAATCGAGCGACCGCGAGCGGATGTACATCGAAGCTTTAGATGCCTTCTTCCAGGCACCCGCCGACAAGAATCGCGAACGACACGAAAAGTTCACGCGAGCGATGGAAAAGATCATCTACAAATACCCCGACGACACCGAAGCCAAGGCACTTCTCGTATTGCGACTCTGGCGCAATCGAGATGCCGGCATCCCCATCGCCAGCTATCTCGCGATCGACGCGCTGCTCAATGAAATCTTCGCAGTCGAACCGATGCACCCCGCTCATCACTATCGCATCCACTTGTGGGATGACGAAAAGTCAGAGAACGCACTCAAATCCGCTGCGCTCTGCGGCCAAACATCACCCGGCGTGGCTCATATGTGGCACATGAGTGGCCATATTTTTGCTCGCCTGCGCCGCTACGACGATGCCGCTTGGCAGCAAGAAGCTTCCGCGCGAGTCGATCACGCGCACATGATTCGCGATCGCTTACTCCCCGACCAGATCCACAATTTTGCCCACAATAACGAATGGCTCATTCGCGATTTCGTACACATCGGTCGAATGCAAGCTGCCATCGATTTAGCGAAAAACATGTGCGAACTGCCGCGGCATCCACAGTTCAACAATGTCACCAATCGCGGCAGTTCCTTCTATGGCCGACTCCGCCTGTTCGAAGTCTTGTCGACATACGAACAATGGGACCAGCTTATCGCCTTGGCCGAGACCATGTATCTCGAGCCGACCGATAACGTCAACGAACAGCTCAAACGGCTACGCCACCTCTCGGCCGCTCACTTCCGCAAGGGCGACGTCGAACGTGGTAAGCAAATCGTTACGCAACTCCGCGACCGACTCAACACCGAAAAGATGGCCCAAGATAAAGCGGGTGACGAAGCAGAAATGAAGGCTAAAGGCGAGAATAAGCCGCAGCCGGAAATCGATAAAGCGAAAGCCGAAGCCCGCAAAGGCTGGGACGGCAAAGTGCGCGATCTGGAAAACTCGCTCGCCGAAGCGGAAGGCCATCAAGCACTCGCCTCCGGCGATGCCAAGGCCGCTCTGCCACTGCTGCGCAAAGCGGGAGGAATCGATAACGGCTACTTGGCACTCGTGCAGTTCCTCGCCGGCGAAAAAGAGGAAGCCGAAAAAGCCGCTCGACAACACGCCGAACAACGTAAATTCGAAGTTCCACCCCTCGCCCAACTCATCGATATCCTCTGGCGAGCCGAAAAGAAAAAGGAAGCTGGCGAAGCATTCGAGAAGCTCCGGGAAATCTCCGGATCAATCGATGATCTGTCCAATCCCCTCCTCGCCCGACTCACGCCCATCGCCATGCAGCTCGGACTTCCTACCGATTGGCGAGTGGTGAAACCAGCGAAATCCGATGTCGGTGACCGTCCCGCTCTCGATTCGCTCGGACCATTTCGCTGGAGCCCCTCGCGAGCTCCCGATGGCACTGCACTCGACTCTCAAGGCACCGCACACCCCATGACGGAATACTACGGCCGACCCACCGTCTTAATCTTTTATCTGGGCTCCGGCTGTTTGCACTGCGCCGAGCAGCTCCAGAAGTTTGGCCCAAAGGCCAAAGATTTCACCGATGCCGGTATCACGCTCGCCGCCATCAGCACCGATGATGTGCCTGGCTTGAAGCAATCGATCGAGAACTACAAAGCTGGACCACTACCCTTTGACTTGCGATCCAACCAGGATTTGTCGCTTTTCAAAGCCTTCCGCTGCTACGATGACTTCGAAAAGAAAACGCTGCACGGAACCTTTATCCTCGATGCTCAAGGTCTGATCCGCTGGCACGACATCGGCCATGAACCATTTCAGGATCCCGATTTCGTGCTGAAAGAAGCGAAACGACTGCTCAGCCTCACTCCCACCCCCGCCGGTAAGTTGTCGGCAGCCAATTAGAACAACTAGACAACCACTCAGCCGTCGCTCACCACTTCCACACGATGCAGCTCCAGTGCGCACGACCTGCGATCTGGATTCACCAAAATGAGCATCGTGATATGACTCAGATCGATCGGTGGCGAGTCGGCAGGGACGGGTAAGTCACGGAGCGGAATGCGGATGAGCTGTCGACCCGCAGACAGTACTTCATACCGGTTGTAACGCGATTGCTCCGCCGTGACCTCCGTGGCATCGCGCAGGGCAATCAACAGCGGCCAACGATCCGTCGGAACCGTGAGTTCAATTTCGAGCCAATCTGCCGCACTCCAGTCGCTCACCACCGGCCAAAGAATCGCTCGACTTCCCGGCCGCTCAGCAGGAAATCTAAACCCGATCGAGCGCGATGGTTCAGCGGGTTGACTGTGCCACGTCAAGGTCACTCCACGATCCAATTCCCAGCGACGGCGTTCCCACCAGGAACCATCCACCGCCAGTCGAGGATAGTGCAGCCAAGACCAAGCTGCGTCAGCCACCACTGGCCCCGTACGCTCCACCGGCCACCAGCTCAAAATAATCGTGAGCACGACTCTCATCCAGAAACCACCGGCAGGGATTGTACTGACCAGCTTTAAGTCACCGACCAGCCACACGGCGGCAAGAGCGACGCCAATCAGGCCGAGCGATACGTCAACCAAGCTGCACGATCGACCAAACCACGGCTGCACCCACTCGATGAGCAACGTGAGCACGCTACCCAGCGCCACCGCCCAGTACGTGATTCGGCGGCTCAAAATACCACTCATGTCACCACGCGCGTCATCACTCACCACCAGCCCGCGCAGAGTTCGAGCAATCAGCAGCGTCACGAACGCAAACATCGGTACGTGACAGAAATCTTGCGCGGGACCAACCCACAGCGCCTGATAGCGACGCTCGATAGAAACAAAAAACAACAGCAGCAAACTGAGAGCACTGCCGAGCGGCACCAGCCACCTGCCCGAGGAACGTACGATTACCAGTAGATTCGAATTCAATGGCGACAAGTCCCCGGGATCAAAGATTGTGTCTGGCAAGGGTTCTAGTTACGATACTTCGGTGAGTGCCGCGAGCGAATGCCGCGGGGTTGAATTTTTGATCGGCTGAATCATGAACCAGAGTTGTCATCGTCTGCTGCGTTTGCCATCCCTGCCCGGATGGTCGATCGTGCGCGCGGCCTGTGTGCTGTGGTTCACCATTACGACGTGCGGTATCCCAGGGGATTTCATTTTCGGATCACCCCGTGAAACTCGGTGCTGCTGCTCGCCCGTTAAACGTCAAGCGGGAACTTGCTGCTGCTCTGCTCGCTCAGCCATGCCTGTTCAACCGGTGACCGATAGTCGCGCGAGTTGCTGTCAAAAGATGGCGTACTGTGCAAACGACCAACAAACAGCAGCGAAGACGCAGCTGGAGGCAAAGTCGAGTGCTCGAGCGAGCGGACTTGCCGGCGGAACAACGATCGAAAAAACGACCACCGCAACTGGCAATGGCGAGATCGCTCCGTGTGGTTGTGGAACCGACGAGCAACTGGTGTGGGGCGGTCCCCAGGAATTACGCCTGTTGGTCATGAATCAATTCATTTGGCGCAGTGATCAGACTCAATTCTTTTCCGTAGCGGTAGAACAGACCAACGATTCGCCGCATTTCGCTCCCCCAGTGCCACCGCCGATTGCCGCTTCCTAGCGGCATCCGGGTAGTTCATTCCGTGGTATTGCAGCGCTCGCGCGCTGCGGGGAGCGATCTTCATGGTTGGTAATTCGATTTCATCCCATTGCGCTGCGCTGCGCTTGGTGATGCTGCGCTTGGATTCCTGGTCTGTCCGGACGTCAGGTTTTCATCACGGTCCGGCCCGAGCAGCCCGCTGCCGCAGAAGAGTTCGCGGGTTCACGCTGGTCGAGCTGTTGGTGGTGATCGCCATCATCGGCATTTTGGTAGGGCTCTTGTTGCCAGCGGTCCAAGCCGCTCGCGAGGCGGCTCGACGCACTCAGTGCACGAACAATCTGCGGCAATGGGGCCTGTCACTGCACAATTATCATGATTCGTTTCGCGCGTTTCCGATGACCAACGCACAAAACTATTTGCCCAACGTGCAGGGCTTTTCCCCTCAGGCGCGTTTGCTGCCGTTCATCGAACAGCAAAACCTGCAAAATGCCCTCGACTTTTCCCAGCCCGCCTTTACCGGGCCCTTCAATGCGCTCGTGCCTAATCCACTGTTTGCGGCTTGGTTCGCCACGCCGATTTCCGTTGCACTTTGTCCCAGCGATCCAGCTCCAGTATTGAACGTGGGAGCAGGTGGAACGATGTATTCGGGGATCAATTATATGGTGAGTTACGGGAGCGGCACGGGTGCGAATTATGATCTGCGCTGGCCAACCGACGGCGTCGTCTATGAGAACTCGGGTGTCCGCTTCGGGGACATTCTCGATGGCACTTCCAACACCGTATTCATGAGTGAAACGGTACGCAGTGTCGGTGCGGATTTTACTCTCCCCGCAGGTCAATTACCGCGATTCCCCTACCAAGCAACGCTGAATGGTTCCGCCGGAGTGGATGCCGGACTGAAGCCCGTACAGGGGTTAGCGGC
>JBJSXJ010000145.1:0-5554 GCA_046086325.1 Planctomycetota bacterium
AAAAGCCACGCCTCCTCGCGCCACCTGCTGGAATGGTTTCCTATCGCGCCGTCGAGCATTCGGTGGCGGTGGGGATGAGCAATATCAGGTGGCGGTTCATCACGAAACGCCGGCACTCGGCGGCGGTGCGGTTTTTTTAGAGCAGTTCCCGACGCACTCGGCCTTCGCCGGCGATGGGGAGTGGTCGGCCGAGTCGGTCGGGCATTTGTGTTTCGGCGGGAATGCCGAGCCAGTGGAAGGCGGTGGCTTGGATATCTTTGGGAGTGATCGGCAGGTCCATGACTTCTCCCGCTTGCCGATCGGTGCGACCCACGACCGCGCCGCGCGGCGCGCCACCGCCGGCCAGTAACGTGCAGTAGGCTTTCGACCAATGATGACGTGCCGCTCCCGCGGGCTTGGAATCAATCTGTGGCGTACGACCATGCTCGGTTGTGCAGACGATGAGGGTGTCGTCGAGTAACCCACGCTGTTCCAGGTCTTCGATCAGCGCCGCAAACGCGGCATCGAAGCCGGGGAGCAGATATTGCTTGAGGCGTGGATAGTGATTTTGGTGCGTGTCCCAACCGCCACTGAAATAGGTTCCAAACGCATCCCAAAAAACCGACACAAACCGACTGCCCGCCTCGACCAGCCTGCGAGCGGCAAGGCACGATTGTCCGAACAGCGTGTAACCGTAGCGCTCCCGTAGTTCCGGTTTTTCGCGACCGATATCGAGGGCCTCGCGGAGGGCGGGCGCGGTGAGGAGTGCCAGGGCGCGGGACTTTTGAGTTTGAAAGTCGCGGACGTGCGCGGTCGCATCGAGCGCACGTCGCGATTCATCGAATTGTTGCAGCAGAGTGCGCCGCAGCGCGAACTGGCCATCCGCCGGCAGAGCGCCCTTGGGGCTGGCGCCGTGGAAGACGAAATTGGCATCGCGCGAACAGGCGGCGTAGGGGTCTTGGTATTCTTTCGTTTGCTCATGACGACATTTCGGTGCCACCTTCTGCGGCTGACCTTGAAACTGTGCCCAGACGGGATCGTATTGCCGACCGAGAAACGAACCGTATGGGCCCGCAATCAAGCCGAGGTCGTCGACTTGTGAGTTTAAAACCCACGGCAGTCCCACGTGCTGCAGCACTCGATCCGGCGTTTGAGCTTTTCCTCGCGACCAGTACCAGTCGGCCACGGAGCCAAAGTAAGGCCACTGCGCCGGATCGTGCGGCTTCACCTCTAGATCCGTGGTGTAGACCGGCAAACCACTCAGCGCGTACGCCACACCATGCAAGGGATAGGGGTGTGACATGGAGCGAATGGTCGTCAAGCGATCGGCGATGCGCGCGACTTGTGGCAACCCTTCGCCGTAGCAGAGTCCCGGCACGGAGGTGGCGATGGCTTTCATCTCGCCTTGAATCTCGGCCGGAGCTTCCGGCTTGGGATCAAAGGTTTCATGCTGGGGAGCGGCCCCGAACAGGTAGATGAGGATACAGCGTTTGGCGCGACCGAAGCCGGGTAAGTCGCCGGTGGAAGAGGACTGGGCAGCGGCCGCCGCAGCCGTGGCCGGGGTAAGCGGTGTGTGGGGGAGTCCCGCGAGCGACAGGCCCCACAGTCCGATGCCACCGACGTGCAGCAAATCGCGGCGCGTTACTTGATCACACAGCGTTTTGCGATTTCCCCACAGCTTCAGCATGACGTGATCCTGACGAACTTAGCGGAACTGGATGGGCGGAACTGGATGGGCGGGACTGGAATTGCAGGGACTGGAATTGCAGGGACATTAATCTATCGTCTACGACTAGTCGCTCACAACGGCATTGTCCCTGTATTTCCGCTGGGCCTTCTGCGAGAATCAAGTGGATTCCAATCAAGCTTTTGAATTTGCACTGTCGGAGTCTGCACGCCATGTCCGATGTGACCACGGTTGCTCGAAAAATCATCGCCAATGTCGAGAAGGCGATTGTCGGCAAGCGGCAGCAGATCGTGCTGTCGTTAGTGTCTTGGTTTTGCGAAGGTCACGTGCTGCTGGAGGATGTTCCGGGCGTGGCCAAGACGATGTTGGCGCGAGCGCTCGCGGCCAGCGTCGGTTGTTCCTTCAAACGCATCCAATGTACGCCCGATCTGTTACCCACTGATGTGACCGGGGCTTCAATCTTCAATCCGAAATCCGTGGAATTTGAATTTCGACCGGGACCGATTTTCGCCCAAGTACTGCTGGCGGATGAAATCAATCGCACCACCCCGCGAACTCAAGCGGCACTCTTGGAAGCGATGGCGGAAAGTCGAGTGACGGTGGACGGCGTCACGCGCAAACTCACGCCACCCTTCGTGGTCATTGCGACGCAGAACCCCGTAGATCACGAGGGAACGTTTCCATTGCCCGAGGCGCAGCTGGATCGCTTTCTGATGAAATTCAGTTTGGGCTACCCGTCGCTGGACGATGAACTGAAGATGCTTGAAATGCTGCAGCGCGAACATCCGCTGGAGAAGCTAGAGCCGGTCGTTACAGCGGCGGAGCTGATTGGTTGTCAGCGCGCGGTGCGCGAAGTGTTTGTCGACGACAAAGTGCGCCGCTATCTCATGCAAATCGTCCATGACACTCGAGCCCATGACGACTTGAGTTTAGGCGGTAGCCCGCGTGCGTCGATCGCTTTGTTTCGCTCATCGCAAGCGATGGCAGCGCTGCGTGGTCGGAATTACGTCTTACCGGATGATGTGAAACGAGTGGCCGGGCCCGTGCTCACTCATCGCTTGATCTTGAAGCCCGAGAGCCGTCTGCGCAAGATCACTGCGGCGCAGGTGGTAGAAGAGGTCATCGGCGATATTGCTGTGCCTACCTTGTCGGCAGCGCCGGCCTCGAGTGACTTGTGATGCGGCGTTTCCCTCACCTCACGATCACGCTCCTCGTGGCGCTAGGCATCGCTACGATGGTCTTTCAGCTCGGTCTGCTGATGTATGCCGGCTACGCGATGATCGCGCTGGCGTTTGTCAGTCACTGGTTAGCGAAGACATGGTCGGAAAGTGTCGAGGTGCGGCGTGATTGTCAGCAGTTGACGGCCGAGGTGGGGACGACGATAGCGGTGCTGGTAGCGGTGAAGAACGTGGGACGCTGGCCGATCGGCTGGCTGTTGTTTGAGGATCTATTACCTCACAGCGCGCTGTGGCAACGACCACCGCGGTTGGAAGTTACCGGTCAGCGTCTGCAGCTCGTGATGCTCACAGCGGGCGCCACCAAAACCATGCTCTATCAGCTCAAATGTAATCGACGAGGTTATTACCAGCTTGGTCCGACGGTCGTGGAGACGGGGGATCTGTTCGGACTTCATCGACGGTATCGCGTGGGGGTGGAGCCTAATTTTTTATTGGTCTATCCCGAGATTGTGCCGATTGCAGGCTACGACGTTTCGTCTCGTCGTCCCATCGGGGAAGTGCGCATGACGCATCGGCTCTACGAAGATCCCACTCGCATGGCCGGTGTGCGCGCGTATCAAAACGGTGATGCGCTCAATCGAGTGCACTGGCGCGCGACGGCGCGCACGGGGACGCTGCATTCGAAGGTCTACGAGCCGTCGTCGGTGGCGGGTGCGACCATCCTGATCGATTTTCATCAGCAAAGTCATCCGGCGGCGCATGAACCGGTGCGCAGTGAGCTGGCCATAACCGCAGCAGCCTCGCTCGCCCATGTCCTCTACCACATGGGACAGCAGTGTGGACTGGTAACCAACGGACGCGACGCGGCGGACCGCATTCGTCAAGAAGGCTACTCGCACGACTGGCGCACTCGGCAATCGCTGCGGCAGTCGAGTGGGATGTGGGCGGCGAGTGACCGCTTACGACCGGTCGTTGTGCCCACTCGCCGTGGCCCCGAAGCATTCCGGCAGATTCAGGAAACTCTGGCACGCTTGGAACTCACCGACGGCTTGACCCTCGCACAGCTCATCGCCGAAACGGACAGTCGTATTCCGCGCGATGCGACCGTGGTGGTGATCGTGTCGACGGTGACCAGCGACGTGGCAATCGCGCTGGGAACGTTGCGGCGACGTGGCCTGGCAGTCACGGCGCTGGTGAACTGTTTTGACGAATATGAATATGCTCAGGCAGCCGGTGCGTTGCTGGCGGAAGGCGTCGAGCCGCGGCAATTGCGTGATCGGGAGTCGATCGCGCTGATCTGTCGCCGCTACGTGGTAGGATGATGAGTCATGAATCAGCGACCTCAAAAAACAGTCACCGACTATCTGCTTGTCGGTTTGAACCCAGCGCTGGTGATGGTGCTGCTGGGCAGCTTGTCCTTTTTCTTGCTCGAAGCGTTCTACAGTGGCCAATACGACGGGCGGCTGCGTTTTATTTTCTCGATGTATGTGATGGGCGTGGTGGCGGTAGCGCGGATCGCGATTGAAAACGGCAAAGCGCACGCGTCGGTATTTGCCTTGCCGCTATCGATCGTCGCGGCGCTGGCGATGGCCAAGTTCGTCTCGTACGACGGCCGACTGGCCGGTTTCACTACCTTGATCAACTGGAGTTTGCTGGGCGTGATTTGGTGGAGTGCTCACAAACTGACATGGGACTGTACGGTAATTGATGAAGCGGAAGACGCGTCGGGAGAGGGCTTGTTGGGGGCGATGGGGTTTGGCCGCGTGGCAGGGGACGCGGAATCAATGGCAGGGGTGTCGGGAGCGGGGGTTAAGGGAACGGGAGTGAAGGGTGGTAGTGGCGGGGCAGTGCGGCTGGAGCAGCCGGACGGGGAAACGCTGGCGAGTGACGATCGGGAAGAACTGGATCCGACGGCGCCGGCACTGGTGCAGCGGCTGCAGCGCTGGCTGGCACCCAGTGGCGGCCGACATACGCCGGGCGTCTGGGTGATTTACTTTATGCTGGCGTCACTGCCATTGTTTGGGCTGGGGCAGTGGTTCATTCCGAGCGACCGAGCGGATAGTCATGCGGCGGCGGCACGCTTGCTGTCGTTGTATTTGGCGAGTGCGTTGACGTTATTGGTGTCGACGAGTTTTTTGAATTTGCGGCGTTATTTGCGACAGCGCAAGGTGGAGATGCGCGGAGAGATGACGGTGATCTGGTTGGCGGCGGGAGTGGCCCTGATCTTAGTGATCCTGCTGGGTGTGTCGCTCATTCCACGTCCCCGTTCGGCGGGTATTTTTCAGCCGCTGGCCAGTTCTCGGGTGTTGCAGCCGTCGCGCTGGGGTTGGGGGCAAGCGCCGACGGAACCACGTTCGTATGGTACGGCCGCTCCGCCGCCGGCCTCGCCGCAAAACCCGCAGCCAGGATCACAGCCTCAGACGGGGGCTCAACAGCAGCCGGGTTCTCAGCCTCAGCAGCAACCGGGTTCTCAGCCTCAGCAGCAGCCGGGTTCACAGCAGCAGCCGGGTTCACAGCAGCAACCGGGTTCTCAGCAGCAACCGGGTTCTCAGCCGCAGCCGGGTTCTCAGCCGCAGCCGGGTTCACAGCAGCAGCCGGGTTCACAGCAGCAACCGGGTTCGCAGCCGCAGCCGGGTTCTCAGCCGTAGCCGGGTTCTCAGCCGCAGCCGGGTTCTCAGCCGCAGCCGGGTTCTCAGCCTCAGCAGCAACC
>JBJSXJ010000146.1:0-16520 GCA_046086325.1 Planctomycetota bacterium
TCTCTGTGCCTCTGTGATCTCTGTGCCTCTGTGTTTTAAATCCGCTGCTCTGTGTTCTTTTGGGGGAAACACAGAGTCACAGAGGACACAGAGGGGGGGCTCCGTGATCTCTGTACCTCTGTGATCTCTGTGCCTCTGTGAACTCTGTGCCTCTGTGTTTTAAATCTGCTGCTCTGGGTTCTTTTTTGGGAAACACAGAGTCACAGAGGACACAGAGGGGGGGCTCCGTGATCTCTGTGCCTCTGTGATCTCTGTGCCTCTGTGTTTTAAATCCGCTGCTCTGTGTTCTTTTGGGGGAAACACAGAGTCACAGAGGACACAGAGGGGGGGCTCTGTGATCTCTGTGCCTCTGTGAACTCTGTGCCTCTGTGTTTTAAATCCGCTGCTCTGGGTTCTTTTTGGGGAAACACAGAGTCACAGAGGGCACAGAGAGGGGGGGGGGGCTTAATAACCGTTGATGATCCGCCGTACGCCGTCGATAAGTCTGACTTCGTGAAAGTTGATCAAAAGCCCTAAACGCATTTTCAGGAGCCGCAAATGCGACAACACTTGAGCTTCATCCACGGGATGGATATTCGATTTAGCTTTTAACTCCGCAACGATCATCTCGTTGACGATCATGTCCGATCGAAACCCGCATTCCAGTTTGACGTCGTCGTAAACCACTGGAATCGGTATCTCCATTCGGACTCGGAAACCGCGTTTTTTAAGTTCAAAGGCCAAGCAAATACGGTATGCGGATTCCAGTAGTCCGGGCCCCAATCGCCGATGTACCTCGATGGCCGCTCCGATGATTTCGCGGCTTAATTCGTTTAGATTCATGGGGTTAGTCTCCTGAGTGTAAGGGTTATGTTTTGGAATAATTTGGAACGTTTTGGATACATGGAAACACAGAGTCACAGAGGGCACAGAGGGGGGCTCTGTGATCTATTTCCCTCTGTGATCTCTGTCCCTCTGTGAACTCTGTGCCTCTGTGTTTCAAATCCGCTGCTCTGAGCTCTTTTTTTGAAACACAGAGTCACAGAGGGCACATAGGGGTGGGCTTTGTGCCTCTGTCCCTCTTTGATCTCTGTGCCTCTGTGTTTCAAATCCGCTGCTCTGCGTTCTTTTTTGGGAAACACAGAGTCACAGAGGGCACAGAGAAGGGGTGCTCGAACGATAGATCGTAAAACGATCACCAAAGCGGGCGTTGAACCTCGAGAAGGCGAGGTTTAGGAGCGGAGCTGTGCCAGGATTTCCGCGAGTCGTTGCAGCTCGGCGGCGGGGCTATGGTGTTGAGTGACTCGCTGGCGAGCGGCGGAGGTGATGGCCGTCTTTTGCTCGCTGGGCAACTGAGCGAATTCGGTGATCACATCCGCCAGGCGATGCAGGTGAGAGCGAGGCACCAGGATGCCCGTGACATGATGTTCAATCAGCTCGGGGATTGCGCCGGCGTCGGAACCGATCACGGGCACTCCAGCGGCCATTGATTCCAGCACGCTATTGGGCATCCCATCCCAAAGCGACGGTACGACCAGGGCGTCTGCTAACCGCAGATGATCGGCCACTCGTGCGGGTTCACTGAGATGCCCTGTCACGATGACTTTCGATCCCACCGAATCTGCTGCTAGATGCCGTTCAAACTCGCCGCGATCACCTGGCCGCACGGCGCCAATGATGAGCAGTCGAGCGGGTTGCCGCTGAGTCAATTCCTGGAAAGCTGGCAGTAAAAAACTCAACCCTTTTTTCGCGCGTAGTTCGCCCGAGAAACCCACGACGAATTCGGATGGTTGAATCGCATACCGAGTGATCAGAGCGGGATCTTTCGGGCGCGGCGAGAACAGGTCGAGATGAACTGAGTTGGGGAGGACGACCGCGGAGCGGTTGGAGAGCACTGCGACTTTGCGCGCGAGGTCCTGAGAGACGGTGACAATCAGCTGACTTTGTTCGAGGCACCAGGTCAACCGCGCGAAGTCACCCGGCGGGAAGAGTTGGCGGTCGAGGTCATTGCCGCGTACGGAGAGGATTACGGGGATTTGCTCCTGGCGACCAAACCAAGTTGCCAGGAAGCCACTTTGAGCAACGTAGTGAGCCCAAATGGCGTCCCAGGGCTCACGGCGCTGCTTCCATTCTAGGAACAGCAGTGCCTGCTGGAGTGTGAAATCGGAGTGACGAGCGGTGCCCATGCGATGCACGGTCACTCCACTGGATGTTTCCGTCCCGCTCCGCCTCGGTTCAACCGGCCGCGAGTCCACCGCCCCGGACGGCAGATCGCGCGTGAGATGAAAAACGTCGACGGTATGTCCCAGCGCGGCGATCGAATGGGCGATTCGCGAAGCACTTGCTGCCACGCCACCGATCGCGGGCGGAAATCGTTCCGTGACAAAAAGTAATCGCACTGGATATCAACTTTGACGAAGGGCCATCAAGCTGCAGATAACGCGGCCACCACATTACTTGGTGACCGTACGCTACCGTCGCGCGACCCGCAGCAAAGGGTGCGATTATCGCACCTACTGACGACCTTTCCAACGCCGATTTATCCATGGCAATCAGCGGACCACTTAACAGGTGCCCGCAGATTTCCTTTGAGCGCGAACGTGAAGGGCAAGCCCGAGGATTCCCAGTCCGAAGATTACGACGGTTGATGGTTCTGGGACCGCAGTGTCTGCCCCTACAATGGTGAACGTAGCAAAGGTTGCTCCATCTTGTTTGGCCGTGATGACCAGTGGATCGGTTTCTGTAGCGTAGGTGCCAGCCACCAGACCGATGTTATATAGCAACCTCCAACTGCCTGAGGTTGTGAGGTTGTTAAAAGCACCAGGGGTGTACCAAACGGGAATTCCGGGCGTAGCGTAGCCGATGGTGGCGTATGAGGTGCTTTCACCGGGCAGGAAAAATCCGATTGCACCATCGATCGTTCCCGACGACTGTATGCTGGCAACCAACCAGTTATAAGTATTGATACCCGACGTAACGGGAGTCAACAGAATATCCTGCGTTCCATTGGTACTATCGTTGAGCGTCAAAGTAATCGAGTTGACGAGGCCGATATAGTAAGGCTGGGAATTCGGATCTGCCGGGTCTGGCGGTATGTACTGTACCATTGATGAGTCGGTGCTGGCCTTAATAACCCACGTGGCGTTGGTGAAACTGTAAGACCCATAGCTTCCCGTGTAAGTCCCTGTGCCGCCATCGTATGTGTAATGCACGACAGCCGCTGTCGCACGCGAGTCCAAGCACAAAAAGCCCAGAATAGCCACTGCAGCAGCCAGGCAAGCACGAAACAATCCTGATTTCATCACCGTTACAACTCCAGTTTTTCGTCCGTTCGAATTTGTCATATGGCTACCGTTTCGCCAGCCTACGACGTTTCCTGTTGGAACTGATGTCAGCCAATCCCTGGGTGTCGTTCGCACAGCGTACAAGTGCATATGGGTGTTCAATCCGAAAAACATCCCAACTGGTTCCCGGTTTATTTTTGGCGAGAAATCCGGGGCGATTTCGAGTTTGGTCAAGCTAGCGCGAACCTGGCGACAGCGAGTCATCTGGCTCCAGGGGCTTAAGAAAAAGAAATCAGCCCACTTTGAATTACCGCAGGCATTTCTTAGATTGCGACGAACGGTCGTCGTCCGGGGCAAATGAACAGCCGTGTCCTGCCTGCAGTTAAACTTGAGATTTGCGGTTTCCATGCACGACGACGTTGGTTCGATTACGCAGTGGCTGCTTGAGCTTCAGCGCGGTGTGCCCCAGGCTGCCGATGAGATTTGGAAGCGCGTTTACGGAAAGCTTGTTCGCACTGCCTCCCGGTATCTACAAAAAAGTCCCGACCATGCGGTCGATGGAGAGGATGTCGCACAAAGTGCCTTTCGCAAGGTCTGTGTTGCGGTCATGGATGGTCGGTACCCCGATCTAGAGAATCGAGAAGATCTTTGGCGACTCCTGTTTGTCGCGACGTTGAATCGAGTTCGTCGCCATTACCGCGATCTGAAAACTCAGAAACGCTCGCATGAGGCCACATCGTCGCTCGAAGCGGTTGATGAGTCGCTGATCGCGGATCTACGATCTCCCGCAGCGGAGGCCGAGATGGCGGACCTCATCGCCCACTTGCTCGACCGACTCGACCAAGAAGACCCTTCACAGCGACTACGAAAAATTGCAATTCTTTATCTAGACGGATTCTCTGCTAATGAAATCGCTAAATCTGTTCAGCGCCGCAAAACAAATGTCCTCCAGGATCTACGCTTGATTCGTATTCTGTGGCAGGAGAGCGAGGAATTATGAGTGAAGATCCTTTGCTTACCAATTTCTATCAGCGCGATCCCGTGCCGGCCCAAATCTGGCGCAAAACCATGCAAGCGACTGCCGAGTATGAAAATCAGTTGAAACTGGGGAATGCGCCTACTCCTCAGGTTTTTTCCGCTGGATATCCCGATATTCCTGCCGACTTGCTCGTGCCGGAATTACATCGCTTGCATGACGAATGGATTCTCCTCCCAAGCTCTGCGATCACTGACAGCCCCACGGCGAGTTCCCCCGCTACCAACTCTGCTGATACCGGCTCGGAGCTTTCCCGCAGCCCAGACATTCCAGTTGTCGCGGGTGATCGTTATACGCAATTGCAATTAATACGAGTTGGTGGGATGGGGGAGGTTTATCGCGCTTGGGATGAGGAATGTCAACGGACGGTAGCGATCAAGAGAATTCGACCCGAGTATCAAGGGCACGAAGAGGCACGGCAACGATTTCAGGCGGAGGCTGCGCTAACGGCTGGTTTAGAGCATCCTGGTATCATCCCGATTTACGGCAGGGGAACCGACGCTCATGGGCGTAGTTTCTATTCCATGCGACTCATTGAAGGCGCAGGAACGGGGACTCTTTCCAGCTCAATCCAAGACTTCCACCAGCAGATCCAGCAAACCAACGGAATCCGCCCTGGGCGTGTGGATCAGCAACTTCGTGCCCTGATTCGGCACCTTGTCGATGTCGCCGACACAGTGGCTTATGCCCACAATCGGGGCATTGTGCATCGCGACCTGAAACCTGCCAATGTGCTCATCGGTCCCTACGGCGAGACGATGATTGCCGATTGGGGATTGGCGCGCAAAATCTTTCCTCATCAAACGCCTGATCAATCGGTTGAATCCGCATCGGTGCGATCAGCTATTCAGCCGACGCAACACGGTGAAGATCGAAGCGAAAACGGATCCAAGGTAACGCTCGGCCTTGGTACACCGGGTTATGCAGCTCCCGAACTGATGCAGTCGATTAGTGTTGCTGAGTTACATTTAGTCGATATTTATTCGCTCGGGGCGATGCTGGTCTGCATCCTCACGGGCCGAGCGCCCCAAAGTGACAGTCCGTCTAGATCGAGCAACATCACTATCACGGGAATTGGTTCATTAACCGCCATAGCTCACCGAGCGACTGCCTTACAACCCAGCAATCGCTACGAAACGGCTGCTGCGTTTCGCGATGATCTTCTGAATTGGATTGCGGGGGAGCCGGTTACGGCGCGAAGAGAAAGCTGGTGGGAGCGCGCCGTGCAGTGGCCGCGAAGAAACCGCCTCTGGTCGGCAGCTTTGGCCGGCGCGTTCACCATTTTTATCATGGGTGGCTCGATCTTTCTCTGGGTACAGCGTCAGCAGAACAAACAGCTCGGAACCGCACTCGATCGATCCACACAGCTCTTACATGAAACTCAGGTAGCGAAATCGACCGCCGAGCAAGCTCGACAGATGGCGGAAACTCAGCGGCAAGTCGCACTTCAGAACCAATCGCGGGCGCAAAAGCGTGAAGCATTGGCGTTCGCTGCGCTATCACGGTTGGAGGAAGTTCTGGCTACAAGCCTCGATCAATCCAAGACCAATGGAAGTTCTTCCTTCGAGAAGTCGCTGAGTCGGCAATCGGCCCATGTTTTTCAGTCGATCATTGCTGATCTAGAGCAGGAAGCGAATCCGAGTGTGCAAGCGGTCACGTTCATCAGCACGATGGCTCATAGGCTCTCGGCGCTAGCTTCTAGCATGCACACCAATGAGCTCGATGTCACCGCCATCGATCGTGCCTGCCAATGGATGGAAAGGGGCTTACAAGCCGAAGAAGTTGAAGCCGCTACCAAACAGATCATGCAACTCCGAATCGGTGAACTGCGGAGTATTCACGGCAACTTGGCGATGCGAATGATGAAACCGCAAGCGGCCACAGCCCCTTTGCTGGATTCTGTCCAGCGGCTCGAGCCGTTGCTCGAGAATGCCAGCTTACCCGACGCAGCCCGTCGGCAAGCCCAGCTCGCCTGGCGGAAGGCCAAGTCTGCGCTCGCGATGAAAGCATTATTTGAGGGAGATCAAGGTACGGCCAAAACGCTGCTAAACCAAGCACTCGAAAAACTCGATCACGCACCATCACGAACTTACGAGGAAGCGATTACACGAGTGCAAGTGCATGGCAATATGGCGGTGATTCATGAGCAGTCGATGAGTGTTGATTTGGCATTAGATGAGTTGGCACGAGCTGCGGTAGCGCTGGATGAGGCGTTCAAGATGATCGGACAGACGCCGGGAGGGTTTATCGATCCGCCCACCGCCGACGGCGTACGGGCGGGAGTGAATGAGGTTGTACCGACAGCGGAATATGTCGCGGTTCGATCGCAGTTACAACATGACCGCGTACGATTACTGATGGTGAAGCAAGATGCTGCAGCAGCGATTTCAATCTTGAAAACGTTGCTTCAGCAGGAGGCCCATTCGGTCCAGCAATATCCAACGAATGGCCAGACGATTAGCTTTTATCAGCGAACTGCGGCCACGTTGCAAACGCTGCTCAGCCGCTCGGGCCAAGTTGAATTCGCATTTGAGGTATCCCAGGCGTGGATCACACTGGCCGATTCCTTGTGGCAGAATCATCCCACATCTGTGGAAAACTCGCTCTTCGCTATCGTGGCTCATCATACTGCTGGACATCTCTGTCAGCAGACAGGGAATAAGGACGCTGCGGCGGAAGCCTATCGCTCGGCACTCGAACGTTGTGACCGTGCCGCCTCCCAGCAAATTCGCTCGGCGTCCCTGGCTTACCAGCAGGTGGAACTCGAAATGCATCAATTTCATCTACAGTATCAACCGTCTCAGTCAGCAGCGACGGAGCCGATTTTTCGGCGAGCGATCCAAGCAGCCGAACAACTTCAGCAGTTGCCCCCCAGGACCGGTAAGGAGCTGGGAGCTGCAATCGATCAACTTCAGCGCGGGCTAGCCGTCCTGCGAGCGGCAGGTGAGCAGCAGCAAGCGACGGAATGGGAAGAAGAACTGAAAGCCAAAAAGCTCTGGCGCTGAATCAACGTATCGCTCGATTGTCTCTGGCTGTTGCTGGGAGGCGTACTATGATAGCCGAACTCGTCGCACGGTGTCGTGCAATACCCGGTGCAGTGGCCATCGTTCCGGACCGGTAGGATACCCAGATGGACCAAACGACCTCGCGTAGCTCGACGGCACACACGTCACTGCGATCCCGCCAACTTAATTCGTCTGCGGGTTTTTCTTGTTCCGACGCCATTGATGCAGCGCGGCGCCGATGAGACCAGCGAATGAAATCACTAACGTCGAACGCTCGGGGACGGTTGACGATGTCGGCACGCTATCCCAAATCGCAACGTTGTCGATCGCACCGACGAAGTGTATTTGCGTGTTGCCACTGAGCAGCTGCATTTTGACCGGTCCGGAGCCGTCGCCGACGTACGAAAAGTACTGCAGGGAGAAGGTTTGAGTCCCATTCCAAGCCCCGGGGGCGACATCATTCGTCGCGAGAACCGTATTGTCAGCCCGCAACAGGTTCACTCGAAACGTGTCGCCTGCCTGGGTCATCTGACCAGGGTCACTATAAACGGTTGCTCCCATCTCATAGCTGACATAGTACGTCGTTCCCAACTCATTCGCCGCAAAACCCGTTTTCTGGGTTGCCACGTTGTCGCCATAAATCATGAGCGCATAGTCGCCGGCGCCACCATGGACGGCACCACTGTTTTGCAACGCGTGCGCGGCAAATTGCCCTATCTAAACATGGATCCTTCCGCGTTTCCCGTGGCTGGGTAGGTGTGAACTGATCGCACCTTGTTGTCGATGCCAGTCAGTCTTGGTCGAACGGCTGCCTCGTGATCGCGCGCTGTAGACTTCCGAGCAACTCGTCTAAGAACGATTCGTCTAAAAACGGTGACAGCAAATAGGATTTCAACGCCGCCAGTGGCACACCGTCCGCTCGCCGTCGATAGCGCTCTGTCCAGCCAATGACACTTTGTGGTGCGCTGGCGGACGTGCCATTCTGTTCTGCTTGCAGCGCGGGATTCTTGGTCGCACTGCCCGTCGTTCCCAGTGCACCATTCCATGTGAGCTCATGTAACCGACGATTCCAAGCGTTGATTTTCACGGTCAGTTCTGGTGGCAACTGGCCGGTCAATTCCTGGTTCCAAGTGAGCTCGGGATCGTCCGCCAGTTCATCGGGATAAACTCGGTAAAGCGTCACGGGTCCGTAGTTGAGCGGATTCAAAATGACCACTCCTGGCACCTCGCGCAGCTTTTCACGCAGACGCAGCGACCACTGCACGGCGCGTCCGAGCAGCAACTGCAAACCTTGTCGGCCAAGTACACGTAAACTGGCAAGTGCCGCCAAAACGCCGCTGGCACTGCGTGTCGTTTCCAAGGTGAACATCCCAGGATGATGTGCGCCGGAATGAAAGAGGTAGGGCATGAGGGAGCGATCGCGAGCCAAGCGTGATAAATCCTGTCGGTCGCGCACCAGCAGTAGTGACGAGATATAAGGCACGAAAGCGGTTTTGTGAAAATCGATGCCGAGTGAATCGGCGCGGCCCACCTCACGCACTCGCTGTACCACCGAGCGCAAGGCGGCGATGACCGGTTCGCTGAATTGCAGCGAGTTCTCCGCCAGCTCCTGCTCGGTCCAGCAATTCCAGGCCCAACCAATCACGGCGTCAGCATGAATATGAGGTCGGTAGTCCAGCTGGAGTTCCTCCACCAACCGATCTCGCAGGGCAGCAATTTCGCCCACCTCGTCCACGCCAAAGGCATCGGTCGTTCCCACCGTGGCGATGATGGCCGCGATGGGGCGATCCGTAGCCACCGCCTGACGGATCAGCCTTTCGCAGGCTGATAGGTCAAGCGAGTTGTCGTCGTGCGTATCCACGAACCAGACATGTTCCTGTCCGATCCCGAGCCAACCGGCGGCGGTGAGGACGGTGTGATGACAGTTCTGGGAAGCGATAACGACCGGGCGCCGGGAGAGTCCGTGCTGCATCGCTCCCGGACAAGCTCGCTCCAATCCGAGCTTGACGCCGTAGAGCATGGTGCCCGTGCCTCAAAATGTGAACACTCCGCCCACTCGATCGGCTTCCATCCCCAAGAGGTCAGCCAGCATTCCGATGACGCGTAATTCGGCCAGCGAGCAGCCAGCACCGCGTCCATCACTCGATAGATTCGGATTAAAGAGTGTGGGCAGAATAACGCCCGCGATACTGGCGACGGTGGGCTGAGCGTTCACGTTGACCTGATTGCGCGGATGCACTTCGACGGGCAAGCCATGCAGGCATTCCAGCAGTTCATCGCCGACCTGTGCGAGCGTCGTGCCGCTGAATTCCCAGCGGGCTTGCTGCCAGTTCGCAGCCGTATCAATCGCCTCTTCAGACTGTGCGACCGTCGAGATGCCGAGCAATCGCGGCGACTGGCTCTTGAGCTGCTGAGCTCGTCGCAAGAGATCGCTCAGCGACTCCACCCAGCACTCGTCGTGCAGCTCATCGGGCCAGGGTGCAGGGAACAGCGTTAAGAGCTTCGCCCACAAAAGATCCGACGTCGCTTTTGCTGTCTGTTGACGTTCGTCCACATCAGCTCCTTCCGCCGACGATTAAGCCACTCGTTCGAGCACCGTCGCGATGCCTTGGCCGAGACCGATACACATCGCCGCCACGCCTAGTGGCTTATCCTGTTCCCGCAGAGCCAGCGCAAGATTCATCGCCAAGCGTGCGCCGCTAGCTCCGAGCGGATGTCCGATGGCGATCGCTCCGCCAAACGCATTCACACGCGGATCACAATCGGGCTGACTGGCCGAAGCCAGATTTAGTAGCTGCAAACAGGCGATTGTTTGAACAGCGAACGCTTCATTGATTTCGATGAAGTCGAGTTGATCGAGTGTCAGACGCGACTTCTGCAGAGCTCGTTCGATCGCAGCAACGGGCCCAATACCCATGACACTCGGTTCCACTCCGACAACGGCGGTCGTACGAACGGCTGCCAGCGGCGTCAACCGCAGAGCTCGACAGGTTTCCTCCGACATCACCAGCAGCGCGGCGGCGCCGTCGTTGAGTGGCGAGCTGTTGCCGGCGGTGACCGAGCCACCATCGGCGAGAAATGCTGGTTGGAGTGCTGCTAGTGCCGACAGCGTCGACGATTCGCGCACACATGGATCTTGATCGAGCAGGATTGAGCGGCCCCGGTCGTCGAGTGCCGGGGTGGGAGCGATTTGTCGTGTCCACCAAGGAAGCTGCCGCGCATGAGCCGCTCGCTGATGACTGCGCAGCGCGAACTGATCCTGTCGTTCCCGTGAAATCTGATATTTAGCGGCGAGGTATTCGGCGGTGAGTCCCATGTGAAAGGCGGCGCGCGAAGTTACTTCGGCCAGTCCTGGATGGACATCGAGCGACAAGGACATCGGCAGGTGATGCAGATGCTCCACTCCACCGACAATCTGGATATCCGCTTCACCGGCCATGATGGCATGCGCGGCTTGGTGAAGTGCTTGCAAGCTGCTACCGCAGAGTCGATTGATGGTGGCGGCTGGCACGGTGGCGGGCAGGCCAGCCAGGAGGGCGATTTGCCGAGCGACGTTGGCGCCTTGGGCGCCGGTTTGCTGAGTAGCACCGAACAATACGTCGTCAATCGATGCGGGATCGATCGGCTGTCGTTCGAGTAGTGCTCGAATGCAGGTCGCGGCTAAATCCTCACTGCGTGTCTGACGAAAGGAACCTTTGGTGGCGTGTGAGCGTCCGAAGGGAGTGCGGACGCCGTCGACGATGACTGCACGCTTCATCGAGCACCTCCTGTCGCAGCAATTGGCTGCGCAGACCGCCGCAGCGCATCGCTAGCGACGTCCTCCTGACACGCTCCATAAAAGGTGGCCTGGCGCGAGGCGAGTGAGCGGAGTAATTCCGGTACGGCGAATCGTTCACCAAGCGAAGTGAATTCTTCAATTTGCGTGACGAGTGCAGCGAGGCCTTGGCGATCGGCCCAGTAGAGCAGTCCGCCGCGAAAACTGGGGAAGCCGAGGCCAAAGATCAGTCCAAAATCAATGTCACGCGGATCGCTGACGATGCCATCTTGGAGTGTCAACGCAGCTTCGATCAGCATGGGCAGGAAAAGTCGTCGAGTGATTTCTGCGGAGGTAAATTGCCGCTCTGCGCGCCGATATTGCTGCAAGAGCTGCACCAGAGAAGGATCGGGCTGCGGCGTTTTTTTGGTCGTCTCATAGCGAAAAAAACCTTGGTGATTTTTTTGCCCTAGTCGCCCAGATTTAATCATGGCAGGAATGATCGGTAACGGTCGCACTCGCTGTGGAAATGCTTCCCACATCACTCGACCTGCATACACGGCGGTATCGAGTCCCACCATGTCATAAAGTTCGAGTGGACCGAGGGGCATGCCGAACTGACGCGCCGCCTGTTCGATCGCTTCGATCGATGCGCCATCGCTGAGCAGTTCGATGGCCTCATTCATATAAGGAAATAGCAGTCGATTGACGAGGAACCCTGGGCCATCGCGAACGACGATCGGCATTTTTCCAATTCGTTTGGCGTGTGCGACAACCGTGGCGATTGTCGCCTCGCTGGTTTTTTCACCGCGTATCACCTCCACGAGCGGCATGCGGCGCACAGGATTGAAGAAATGCAGTCCCACAAATCGCTCTGGGTGCTCCAGACGGGCCGCCAGTTTCGTAATCGGAATGGTGGAAGTGTTAGTGGCCAGAATCGTTTGCGGCGTGACGAGCGTTTCCAGTTGCTGAAAGACCGCCCGTTTCGCCTCAGCGGATTCCACAATCGCTTCAATCACCAAGTCGCAAGTTGCCAGTTGAGTCAGTTCGGTGGTGGGGCGGAGAGCGGCAGCGGCCCGAATCGCACGCTGCGCCTGCACTTGTTTCGACTCGCGATCATAGGCCGCTTCTTCGACCACTTGATGAGCAGCCTTGGCCAGAGCGTCGGGGGCGGCATCGAGCAGCGAGACGGTAATCGTCTGCTTGAGATGGGCGGCAGCGATCCCGGCTCCCATGATCCCCGCACCAATGACACCCACATGTTGCCGGGGACGATCGACGTCCACGGTCACGCTCGGTCGATACGAGGTGCGTTTGCGAAGCAAAAAAACATTGAGCAAGGCGGTGACGGTCGGTAGCTGCGATAACTCTTGAAAACAGTGCGTTTCGGCGGTGAGGGCGGCGGCTTCGTTGAGCCGTGCTTGTTCGAGCAGCAATGCGAGAGCTTGCTGCGGTGCGTGCATCGCAGGCGGCGGACCGGAGCGCAGCTGGGCGGTGGCGGCGATTCGCAGTAGCCCCAGCTCATTGTCAGAAAGCAGGAGTGCGGCGCGACGCTTCTGGCGGCGCTGCTGGAGCGTTGTGCTGGCAGTCGAGCGAATCAGTTCTTGGGCGGTCGAGAGCAGCACGGCGGTGAAATCGGTCGCTGAATTCGTCTTTGAACCCGGCTGCAAATTGGTCTGCGAATTGGTCTGCGAATTGGTCTGCAAATTGGTTCGTCCCGTTGCCGGGAGATCGTGAGGTGGCGCAGCGACGAGTCGATCGGCCCAGGAAGATTTGTGAGCGCTGGCAGCCGTGACCGATTGGCCACTCGTGATCCATTCGATCGCTGGTCCGAGTCCGATGAGTCGGGGGAGTCGGGTGGTTCCACCCCAGGCTGGGATGATGCCGAGCTGGACTTCGGGAAAGCCAATTTCCACCTGGGGATCGTCAGCTACGACTCGAAAATCGCACCAGGAGGCGAGTTCCGCACCACCACCCAGGCAACTGCCGGCGATCACGGCGACGGTGGGAAACGGGAGAGCGGAGAGTCGTTGGAAGAGCTGCTGGCCGAGTTGGGAGCCGGCGGCGGCCGCTGCGGCGGTCAAATTGGCCCAGCGGGCGGCGAGATCCTGCAGGTCCGCTCCACTTAAAAAACAGCCGGGTTTGGCGGAGCAAACGATGAGGCCCGCGAGCGGCGTTTGCTGGTGTCGCTGTTCCAGGTGATCCAGGTGGCCCGTGAGCTCTTGCAGGGCGTGTCGCGAAAGAACATTGACGGTCCGGTGCGGATCGTTCCAGGTGAGCCGTGCGATATCGGGCTCGGGAAAGTCTAATTGAAGGACCTCGGGGGCATCGTTCATGGGGTACCTGTGCGGGCGATAATCGCTTGATGCTAACTTGGACGGGTGCTGGCGGAAACGGGGGAGCGGGCGATGGCCGCTTGTCGGCGCCGGTGCCGACTCTTATCATCCTCGGTTCGTCAATTTTCTATCCACGGTCGTGCGCCGATACTCGCGGTCGTCCCCCCGGGTAAGTTTGGGTTTCCAGAATGCGAGTCCTCGACATGAATCAGCCGCGGAAAATGCTGTTGCCGCGATCGGCAGTGGTTTGGCTATTGGCAGTGGTGGTCTGCCTGGCACCAGCGGCATTCGCTGATGACTCACCCGCAGCAGCTCAGAAGAGTGAGGCTGCGAAGGGTGATACGGCGACGACGGTGGAGCTCGTGATCGACTATGGTGATGGAGTTCAGAAACGCTTTACCCGTTTGACTCCAACTCCGCAGATGACCATTCTCGACGTACTGCAGGCGGCGCAAAAGCACCCACGGGGCATCAAGTTTGAGTATCGCGGGAAGGGCGAAACCGGCTTTCTAACTCGCATCGACGATGTCGCGAACGAGGGCCGAGGGCGGAACTGGATTTTTCGAGTGAACAACAAACTCGGTGAGCGCAGTTTTGCGGTGGAGCCGGTACGGGCGGGTGACGTGGTGAGCTGGTCGTTTGCGAAATACCAAGAATCGAAGTAATCAGGTCTTGTGAAGTAGGAGGCTGGTGGTCATGGATAAGCGAGAAATCATCGTGCGGCTGGCCCAGTGGGTTACTTTGGTGGCAGTGGGAGTCGTGGGGCGACTGGCGCTAGTCGATCTGCCCAACGTCGCACCGGTGGCCGCGCTGGCGATGCTGGCTGGTTTCCTAGCTGCAGGACGCCCGGTGTGGGCTGTGAGTGTGCCGCTGGCGACGATGGCCTTGAGCGATTTGGTGATCGGCGGCTATGGCTTGGCGATGATGCTCGTGGTCTACGGTGCTCTGGCTGCTCCGGCGGCCCTGGGAATTGGTTTGCGGCGAGCTGGTCGGCTGACGAATAACAGCTCGGTCTGGGGTGACGGTGCGGGTGTTGTCGGCGCGTGTCTGCTGTCGTCGCTCTTTTTCTTTGTCGTGACGAATTTTGCGGTGTGGCTCGGCAGTTCGACTTATGCGGCGAGCTGGCAGGGACTGGCCCATTGTTACACGCGAGCGATTCCTTTTTTCCGTTATACGCTCACGGGCGATCTAGTTTTCGGCAGCCTGTTGTTTGGTTGCTACGCAGTGGTGCTACGGCTGTCGCAGCGCTGGGCTCGAGGTACCGATGCAGCGCTGGCCGCGTCCCGAGTTCGCTAGCGAGTGCCAGCCGATTTCATGCTCCGCCAGGCAGGCTTAGTCGTTGTGCAGGCTTAGTCGTTGTACAGGCCTAGTCGTTGTGCAGGGCGAGTAGATCGGGACGTGGAGCGAACGGATAGTCAACGGGCTGGTAGGCAATCGCCAGTTCCGGTGTCTCCACTTTTCGCCCTCCTGCGAACTTGGATCGTAACGCTCGATCTAGAATCCCGCCCGTGAGTAACGTGCGTTCGACGGGATAGGTGGGCCGGCCGGAGTGGATCATGGTTTCGATTGCTTTGAGTAGATAGGCGAAGTGAGGAAAGCGTGGCTCCGATCGTTCCTCGAAGCCCGTCGCCTGAGGCTGCTGACCGCGCACCTTTACCGCTGTGCCACTCAGTTCCGCCGTCGGCAGCATGAACAGCGCACCGCGAAAACCGTCGACATATTCGAATTGAAAGAGCACTGGCTGAGCATCGTCACGGATGGATTTCTTCTTGGTAGGAATCGCTCCGTAGACCGCTTCCATGACCGCTGGCTGAACCCAGCCTTCGTCGACCGCTGTCCAGACTGGCGCACCTTCTAAACAGCGCACCCATTTCACACCTCGCTCGGCAGATTTCCGTCGTTCGACCAGGGCTTGATAGCATTCCAAGGCATGAAAGCCGTAAACGTCGAGTCCGCTGTAGCCGATGCCCACCGCCGACTCCAAGTCACTTCCTAGCGGCAATTCGAATGGCTGACTGCGAAAGGTGAGTGGCAGCGAGGAACCTGACATCAGCGGCACTCGCATTTCTCGCGCTCGGTCATACATCCATTTGGCATCGTCCCACACGTTCGCCAGATGTTTATCGTTGAACACCGGTACCACTTTGCGATACTTGGCAAACGCATCCGTGATTTGCTGGAAAAAGCGTTTGCGCGGATAGAGCTGCTGACCGAATTGATTGACGGGATAATCACCATGCTCACCAATGCTGAGCACTCCGTCGACCGGAATCGAGTTACCGCCGACGGTCACCGCTTTTTCAATCGAATCGAAAACAGGCACTCCATGCTTTCGACAGAGTTCGATGCCAAACTCACTGGCGGCGGGCTGATCGATGTAGACCGCCGACAACTTTAAGGCGGGCCCGGGACCGCCATCGTGCTTCCAGCCGGCGAGGATCTTGGTGAGGATTACATCAGCGTGCGAAGCGGGGCGATAAACGGTGACGACTGCCGCCACGGATTTGGGCTGAGGCGGCGATTGGTCCGCTGCTTGAGCCGTCCCGTCACTCAGGCCAGCTATGACTGAGCCGATACCCAACTTCAAGCTGTCCCGTCGCGTTAGTCCGATCGACCAGATGGAATTCATCATGAAACTACAGAGCTCCAATTATGCGGAGGTTGAGTGCCGCGCGCTGGGCGCGGGGTTTAAGCAGTGCGAACGGATGGAAAAAAGACGTGGCGAGTAAAGCGGCATCGTCGGTGGTGGGCTGCGTCATCTTGCAATAGCGGCCGTCTCGCCGCAAGTCAATTCTCGGGCAATTCGTGGGACGGTGCGGTTGGTTTCGCACGGAGACGCGGTTGATTTTGCACGGAGACGTGGTGGCGCGGTGGAGGCTACAATCGGGAAGATTTTTCGTTCGCCACTCAAGCTGTCTGAGAACGATATGGCGTTCCGACCCCTTTCAGGTTTTATCATGAGCAGGTTTATCATGGATCAACCAGGGCACGACTTGTGGCTTCAGCGCTTGTGTCGCTACCTCGTCGTCTGGCTATCATTTTTCATTGCTCATTCACAGGCCAATCATTTGCCCGCCGATGATGCGGGCGCGCAGGCCGCTGAGCAGAAGCATGCCCAGCCGCTCG
>JBJSXJ010000147.1:0-39328 GCA_046086325.1 Planctomycetota bacterium
CCCGAACCAGCTTTCAGCAGCGGAGCCCGAGCGGAAGGGAAACACGATTCGTTTACCGGTTACCCGCGATTTGTGGGTTTCCACTGTTGGTGCGGAGGCGAATGGAAATAATGGCAGCGCGCCCCGACTCAAACTGAAATCGATTCAGGAAATGAGCCTGCTCGACTTCGACTTCCAGCCGCTGCGAGGCCGAGTCATCGAGCGTGCAACTTTGCATGTGCGGTTGGCAACTGAAGAACGACTGTGGCGCGTGACGGTCGGCAGCGTGGCGGCGGACTGGGTCGAAGGCACCGGTAGTGGCTATCAAGTGCAAGCCGGTTCTTCCACGTTCGCGCGCCGTCAACATCCGCTAATCCCGTGGACGCTGCAGAATGGACTCAGTGGACTCACCAGTTACTCGGATCTAACTGCCGTCACGCTGGGCGGTGGTCATTCCCTGTGGCGTATGGCGGATGCATTTCCGCCCGATCAGCAAGGCTGGCAGCGAGTGGCAGTCGATCCCGATGTGCTTGCCACGTGTGTTGCCAAATTGAGTCACGGGGTGATCGTGTTTGATGACACGGGTAGCGAATGGACTCGCTCCGGCGAGCGGGTCAAGATGCGGACCTTTCCGAATCGCTTTATCCACAGTCGTGAATCGAATCGAGACAGTGCTCCCTATCTCTCGGTGACGCTGGCAGACGAAGATCACGAAGCTCCCGCGCAGCCAACCGATAGTAAGGGAGACTCGCGCGTGACGGACGATGTCACCCTGCGACTGACTTGGAAGACGCCTGCCGATGTGGGACCGGCCGGTGTCCTCGGCTTCCACATCACGCTGGACGGTTTGCCGCTGACGCGCGAATTCATTCCGCTGGCCAATCGCGTGGGCGAATGGAATCAAGCCGAAGTTCCTCACATTCACGACTGGCTGGAGTGTGCCGGCAACTTGACCGCTCCCCATGCTTCATCAACGCAGGATGCCGATGTGGCCAGTCGCACGGCCCGCGAGACTCGCCCGGCACGCCCGGCGCGAGAAGTGAAGTACACCGTTAGCGCGGTGGATCGAGCGGGAAACATCGGGCCGGCGGCAGAGAGCCGCGTGGTCATTCCAGCGCGATCGAGCTTCTCGTTACGCTCGCCAGGCGCCACACCCGCCGGTGATTCACCACTCCCGGTAAAACCTGACGGGAAACAACCTGCGACAGCGAAGAAACCCTTGGCGGAAAAACTGGGCGCCCGCTGCCTCACGATCGTCGATATCGCGGACACGGTTTTACCGCGTTTACAGGTGCCCAAACCAAATTCACAAGCGGGTGCGAAACCGGTGACTGCTGACAAGGCGGCGGGCAGCGGCACGCCGACCTTCCAGTTCATACCAGCACGCTCCCCCGAATATGCCGACCGTAATCATCTTTGGGATGCCGCAGCGGCCACCGTTCATTTGCCGAGTGCGCGTAATGAGATTGTGAGCTTTCAATTGCTGCTGGGAGGCGTAGCGCAGCCGGTTCAAGCCAGTCTCACTTGGCAGCCTCCCGCCGCGAGCGCCGCTTCGCAGCCACTTCTGACACCGATTGTACGCTGGGGCCAGTCGCTCACGGTGCCAGGACCAGGCGGACCCGTGTTCGATCCGGTTTTGCCACTACCGGATGGGCGTAGTCGAATCGCAGTTGGAACGGCACGCGCCGCAGGCGACATACTTGGTTTGGTGTGCGAAGTGGAGGTGCCCCGGGCGGTTGCAGCCGGTCGATGGATGGGCCAATTGAAACTGTCCAGTGACAAAGGTGAGTTGCAATTGCAGGTCCATCTGGATGTACAGGACTTTGCCTTACCTGACCAGTTGAGCTTTTTACCCGAGATGAACTGCTACGGCTTGCCCGCCAACGAGCTCGATTACTATCGACTTGCTCATCGCCATCGCACCGTGCTGAATCGTGTTCCTTACGCTCAGAATGGAGAAGTTGCGACTGGATGTGCTCCCATGATGCGCGGCGATCAACTGGATTGGTCGGCGTGGGATCGCCGCTTTGGACCGCTGTTTGATGGTTCGGCGTTCGCTGATTTACCGCGCGCGGGTGTGCCGATCGAATGCTTCTACTTGCCGCTGCACGAAAACTGGCCGACGACAATGGCGACGGGATATCAAGGCGGATATTGGGCCGATCACGCTTTTACTCCGGAATATCGCGCCGCGTTCGTGCAGATGGCGCAGCAGTTCGCGGAGCATTTATCCCAGCGCGGTTGGAACTCGACCATGTTCCAAGGTTTTCTCAACAACAAAGTTGATTTCAAGGTGAATGGCTGGTCGCGAGCATCGTCACCTTGGCTGTTGGATGAACCCGCAAATTGGCATGACTACTGGGCTCTGCGCTGGTTTGGCTTGGCATTTCACGAGGGAGTTCGCCAAGCGTCGCCGTCTGCGCGCCTGGCCTTTCGGGCCGACATTTCACGTCCCGAATGGCAACGCGACTCACTGGACGATGTCCTGGACTACAACGTGGTGCAGGGCGGTGCCTTTCATCGCTATCGATCGCTGGTGCTGAATCGTAAGCAGCAATTTCAGCAGACCGTCGTCGTCTATGGTGGCACTTCCCTGCCCTCACAAAATCGACTGCAACCGGTCGCTTGGTGCTGGGATAGCTGGTTAAGCGGTGCCGACGGAGTGCTACCGTGGCAGACCGTCGGTACTGATCAGTCGTGGCAACGAGAGGAAGATACCTGTTTGTTCTATCCCGGTGGTGCTGTTGAGCAGCGCGAGCCGGTCGTCTCACTGCGTCTGAAGGCCTATTTACGTGGACAGCAAGATGCTGAGTATCTGACGCTCGCCGCGCGGGCGCTACGCGCGGAACGGTTGCAGTTCGCACAGGCCGTTCGCGAGCTGCTGCATGACTGGGGCGTCGCTTGGAAAGCCGAATCGCGCGGCACTGGAGCGGCGGTGGCCGAGGATGCAGGACGGTTGGAATTCCAGCAGATATCCAGCGAGTTGTTAGCGCGATTGCGGGCCGAGTTGGCTCGGCGCTTGGTGGCCGCCAAACCGTCCGATGCCCCGCGCTTGGTTGAGTTTCAATTTCCCGCGCGTCAACCCGATGATCATCCTCTGCGCGGTGGTCCTGTACGTCGCGGGGATGTGCCTCCGCCGAGTGATCCCAGCACTGTGGCAGATGAGGCGGCTCGGGCGGCCACTAGCTCGATTCCAACTAAAACAGCCACTTCCAAGACTAATCCCGGCAGGTCACCAGCCAAGCCCATTGTTCCCAGTGGGACGACGGTCACTCGCACGATTCAAGGGCGACCTCGAGTGGCTGATGCGATTATTGATCCCCAAGAGCCACAGAAGAATTTTGGCAACGTGCCGCGGGATCTGCGTTTGGCTCGAGCCGATACCGGAAGCGTGTTACTCCTGAAGTTTGATCTGCAATCCCTGTCGATTCCTGCCGGTGCGACATTACGCACAGCTCAGGCGTCGGTGTTTGTGTGGGATCCAAGCTCACAAGGCAAGATGCGAGTCGATGCCGCTCCGCTACTCACCGCCTGGGACGAACCGAGCACAACTTGGCAACGCTCCACCGCCACCACCGCGTGGAAGGGTACGTATTTTACGATTGGCAAAGACACCGGCGCCGTACTCACCACGGTGACGCTGGAGCCAGATCCGAAGAATGATGTTATTGATCCGCCGCAGGAGTATCGCTGGGAGATCACCGAACTTGCGCAATCGTGGCTGCAAGATCAGGCTAAGAATCAAGGTTTGGCGTTGATCGCCGTACCGGATCGGGCGATCGATGACGGACAACATGCCCGCGTGCAAATCTATGGCAGCGAATGGCGCGAGGCGCTGGTGACTCCCAAACTGACGCTCGAATTCGTCGTGCCGAAACCATAGCCCGTCGTCGTCGGCGCGGATCACAGCAAACTTTACGGAGGCGTTCCTTCGGGTTCGCCACCAGCCCGGCTCACCATGGTCGCGAGCACTCGCAGGCGAATCGATTGGTTGAGAAATCGCACCGAGCCGTCGCAGAAAGCAAAATTCGCTCCGGCGGGATGGAAACTGTAGAACAGGTGACTGTGTTCGTTGGAGTTATTGATCATCATGGGTCCGGGAATCGAGACAGCCCCGGTGCACCACTCCACTCGCATCCCAATTTCATAGGGATTGTCGTTGGTTGCCCAGGCCCCCCCGCGTGCTCGCGCACAACTCGAGGAAGTCTTATCGGTATTGGCGCCGCGCCGGATGCGACCACGATAGACGTCCTCACGCCCCGCACACTCACCGAACAGGATTGTGTTCGAAGTGCCGTCGAGGATATTGGCCATCAGGTTTTCGTCCGGGAATTTGCGGAGTGCTCCGCGTAAATCGGAGCCGGCTGGAAACTGTTCGGCTGCGGGTAATTCGTTGTTGATAGCCAGATTCACACCTTCCACGGCGAAATAATCACCGCAAGCCCCCACCTTGTTTTGCTCCGGTGGAGTTTCCAGTTTGAATTGGAGCCGTTTGCCGTTGGGAGTGGAGGGACAAATAAAAACCGCGAGTGATTGCTGGGCCGTCGTGCCATTGGGAATCGGAGCACCCGCGTACGTCGTAGTACGCCACCAGTTCTCATTCAGGTCGTAGGCCGCGTCGCTCACCATATTCGCTTGTTCCAGAAACAGCAGCAGGTCCGGGGCCCAGCTGCGCATCGGCGCCACGTCGCGTTTCGAATAGGGCAGACGCCGATAGGTACCCTCATGCAGATGAGCTGCCAGGGCCATTTGTTTCATGTTATTCGTGCAGGAAGTGCGTCGCGCTGACTCGCGCGCTGCCTGCACGGCGGGCAAGAGTAACCCAACCAGCAGGCCAATGATCGCGATGACTACCAGCAGTTCGACGAGCGTGAAGCCACGCTGCCGCCCCAGCCGCCAGTCTCGGAAACTCGGTCGATTCATATTCCTCAGCTCATTTCTGGTGCTGAATTGCTACGGCGTGCCCGCTGCCCGCAGGCGGGACTACCCTTCGGGCAAGTCCGCCAATGGACCATCCGTCCCAGCACCGATGCAAACGTGGTGCCAATCCGCTCGGCAGCAGGTCGTTTTTATGCTGTTTTCCGCAGATGTCGCAGAATTGAGCACGTTTAGGGGCCAAGAGGGTCCGGTTGGTGCGTGTGGGAACTGGCAGCCTCTCGAGTCGCGGACGTCTCGGTGTCGATGGAAGTGACAGGCTGTCGAAACGACTGACAGGCCAGGTGTGAACTTTGGAGTGTCGATGCCGAGCTAGCGGCGGGGACTCGTTTGAACCAGCTCACGCCAGGCGCTATGATGACCACAGGAATTGCTCAGCCGTCGGGCCTACAACCTCCACAACTGCCCCTATGCGTCAGCCGCTTCGTTTCCAGATCATGATGCCGATGCTCGTGCTCATGCTTACGGCGATCGCCGGCGTTAGCGCCTTGAACGCTTACTTGGCGGCCGGTCAAGCGCAGCGGCGCATCGAACAGCAGCTCGACGAAATCGTCACCACACTCGATCAAAGTTCGTTTCCCTTGACGGACGCGGTGATGCGACAGATGCGTGGTTTGTCGGGCGCCGAGTTTGTGCTGGTGGAGGAGGGGGGGGCAGTGGTGGCTTCGAGCTGGGAACTGCCAACCGGTGAAGAACCGCCCCACGACTGGCAGGGCAGTACCACGGACAGTCACCATCCCGTTCGATTGCGGCAGCGTCGGCAACTGGGTGGCCACACGTACTTTCATACCGCGATTCGTTTGGAGCGTATCAGCCCGGGATCCCCGGATCGTCTGCAGATTCTCTATCCGGAACAAGAATATCGAGACGCTTGGACTCGAGCGGCCTATCCGCCGGTGCTAATTGGGTTGGTGGCGAGCTGCTTCGTCGTGGCGTTGGCAGTGTGGGTAGCCGGTCGTGTGAGTCGGCCGCTGACGGGATTGCAACGTCAGGTCACCAGAATCTCGCAAGGCGATTTTTCACCGCTGACGTTGCCCTCGCGAGACGATGAAGTTCGTGATCTGGCTCAGTCGATCAATCGCATGGCGACGATGCTGGATCAATATGAGCGCGGGGTACGACAAGCGGAACGACTCAACACGCTGGCACAACTCGGTGGTGGCATCGCGCATCAAATGCGTAATGCCGCCACCGGATGTCGCATGGCGATTGATCTGCTCGCCGACGAACTGCGGTTATCCACCGATTGCGATAATCTGGTGGTCGCTCGGCGCCAGTTAGAGCTGATGGAGCGCTACCTGCAGCGTTTTCTGGCACTGGGACAACCGAGTCGGCAGGAACGTCCGCAGATGGTCGACTTGGGGCAGTTAATCGATGATGTGTTGCCGCTGTTGCGACCGGCGGGCCAGCATGCCAAGGTGGAGATTCTGTGGCGACGACCGACTGCGAGCTGCGCAATTCAGGGAATTCCCGATGAACTCGAACAAGCGATCATCAATGTCGTCTTGAATGCGATTGAGGCCGCTCAGCAGCTTCCGTCTCGTGGTGAATCGCAGGACTCTGTTCCCGAGAAGCGGCCCAGTCAGGTACGTTTAAGGATCGAGATTGCGGCCGCTGGCGAGGTGGAATTGTTGGTTGAGGATACAGGTCCCGGGCCACCGGTGGAGATTCAGTCCTCCTTGTTCGAGCCATTTGCTACGACGAAGGCGGGCGGTGCTGGTTTGGGACTGTCCGTAGCGCGCCAAGTTGCGGAGCGACATGGTGGCACGATTGGGTGGGAGCGGGTACCGGGATGGACTCGGTTTCGGCTACGATTTCCTCCGGGCCAGTCAGCGGCTGGCGAATCATTCGCAGACAAGGTAAACGCGTCACGATGACAAATACCACTCGACTACTGGTCGTCGACGATGAGCAAGCGATTGCTTGGGGCTTAGCCAAAATGGGAACATCGCTGGGCTATCAGGTCGACACTGCCGCGACGGCCGAACGCGGTCTCGAACTTGCCCAGCAGCACCCTCCGGATGTGATGGTCTTGGATGTACGGCTACCCGGTATCGATGGCCTGAGTGCCATCGAGCGATTTCGAGCCATCGCGGCCCGCGTGCCGATTATCGTCGTCACTGCTCATGGTGACCTGCAAACGGCCGTCAAAGCGGTTCAGGAGGGCGCGTTTGACTACATCACCAAACCGTTCAACTTAGAGCAGGTGCGGGAAGCGGTCCTGCGTGCCGTACGCAGCCATCCACCTGCTGGTGATGTCGTACCGAGTGATTCTCAGTCGAACGATTCCCGGACAAACAGCCAAACGGCAGGCAATTTCGGTGAGCGCCTCAGCAGTTCCACGGGAGTTTTGCAGGCGACGACTGCGGGCTTCATTGGTCACACACCGGTGATGCAGGCCACCTTCAATCGCATCGCACTGGCCGCGGCTGCCGATAGCTGTGTTTTGTTAGGCGGCGAGAGTGGTACTGGAAAAGAGCTCGCCGCCCGCGCCATTCACCACTACAGCCGTCGCTCATCGGGGCCCTTTGTGGCCGTCAATGTTGCGGCGCTGAGTGAATCGTTGGCGGAAAGTGAACTATTTGGGCATGAGCGTGGAGCGTTCACGGGGGCCGAACGAGCTCGCGCGGGCTTGCTGGTTCAGGCGAATGGAGGCACCTTGTTTTTGGACGAAGTCGCCGATATTCCACTCGCTATCCAAATCAAACTCCTGCGCGCCTTGGACACGGGCGAGGTGTTACCGGTGGGCGGTGATAAACCGGTTGCCAGCAGCTTTCGGTTAATCTCCGCCAGCCATCAAGATCTGCTGCAGAAGGTGCAAGCGGGCACTTTTCGCCACGACTTGTTCTATCGCCTAGCAGCCTTTCGCATCGACATGCCGCCCCTACGAGAACGATTGGATGACATACCGGATCTCGTCCGCCATTTTGCGGCTCGCGCGATAGCAGGGAATGCGAGTAATCAACCGAAGTTTACCGAGGAGGCGATGGCCGAACTGCGTAGTCGTCCATGGCACGGCAATATTCGCGAACTAAGAAATGTGGTGGAGCACGCTCTGATCGTCGCTCGCGGTGGCGCTGTTCTTCCGGAGCATCTCGCAGCACCCTATTTGATCGCGAACCCTCAGGAATCGATTGTCCGTCAAGTTGAACGTTGGGCGGCCCGCGAGGTAAATAATCCTGCTGCCGCCGGTCATCTTCATGAGGAACTGCTGAAGCTAGTCGAGCCGCCGCTGCTACGCGCAGCGGTCGACCATCATGCAGGCAATTGTGCTGCCGCCGCCCGTGACTTAGGACTCCATCGAGTTACTCTGCGAAAGAAACTAGATGAATACGGAATTAGTTAAAACCGTTTAAGCTCTCTAACACCAAGGTTTTGAAATCATGCAACATTTAGTGAAGGCCTTAACAACATCGATGAGTCTGAAGCTGCGTGCCAGAGCACTCCCGCTGCTGGTGCTTTCAATCTTGATGCCGACTCTGGAATCAACTCGCTTAGTCTGGTCGCAGGAACCATCCGCCACCGAACAAAAAACAGCGGAAAAGGCGGCGGAAAAGGCGGCCGAAAAACCAGCCGAAAAACCAGCCGAAAAACCAGCCGAAAAACCCGTCCCCGAGAAAAGAAATCCCGCGAAACCCGCACACAAAGAACTGCTAAACATTCCTTACGGCGAGCATGCTCGACAGATACTCGATTTCTACTCGCCGACAGCCGACAAACCGACACCGGTTGTTCTCTATATTCACGGTGGAGGCTGGCAGAATGGGGACAAGCGAATCAATCCGAAAGAATATCTTGAGGCGGGAATTGCGGTGGCAGCAATTAACTATCGCTATGTGAGAAATGGAGTCGAAGAGAAGCTGGAGCCTCCTGTGATGGCACCACTTCAGGATGCCGCACGAGCACTCCAGTTTGTGCGCTCCAAGGCCGCCGATTGGAATGTTGACAAGCAGCGCATTGGAGCGACCGGGGGATCGGCCGGAGGTTGTTCTTCTCTTTGGCTGGCTTTCCATCCTGAGATGGCGAAACCTGATAGTGAAGACCCGATTGCCCGTGAATCCACGCGGCTGTTTTGTGCCGCCGTCAATGGAGCGCAAGTGTCACTCGATCCACAAGAACTGCGCGAATGGATGCCCAATTACAAGTATGGTGCCCATGCGTTCGGGCTGGGCAACCTGGATCGAGTGCTGGAGGAGCGAGAACGATTGCTCCCATGGATTAAGGAATACTCACCCATTGAGCATGTCTCGGCTGATGACCCGCCGATTGCTTTGTTTTACAAAGGTGAAGTGCCGGTAGTTGGTGCATCGCCCAAGGACCCCACGCACTCCGGCATTCTCGGTTTAAAACTGAAGGAGCGACTGGATAGCGTGAAAGTGGATACGGTCCTGGTACATCCCGGCCAAACTCATGAGCGATATAAAACTGCGGCTGACTATCTGATCGATCGTTTGAAGAAGTCATGAACCACCAACGTCATTCAGACGACGACTCCCGCAATCGCCCGTTGCTCGATGAACTCAATGCGCTCGGCACCTGGTTTGCCGCGCGGAAGACGCGGCCAATTTGGGTCAAGTTGCTTGAGCGACCGGAGCTCATTCGGACGCTAGAAGGTGACCAGCAGGTACCGGCTGGCACCTATTTGTGCCGGGGCGAGAGTGGCGATGTGTGGCCGCAAGCGGCGGACCGGGTGCATAGAAAATATCGACTCTCCACGGAGGTCGATAGCTCCGGCATGACGAAATGTTTTCCGCGGGAAGAAGGTGCTGGGGTGCTGGCGATCGAAGTGCCGCATCCCTTTCGCGTCGAAAGCCATTGGGGCACGTTCACCGGTAAGGCTGGCGACTTTGCACTCAAGAACATCGCCGACCAACACGTGCTCTATCCCACCGATCTTTGGATTGTCGACCGTCACCACTTCGCAGCCACGTATGAACGCGTGTAGCCGTCAGTCAGTTACCGAGGAGCACCAGCACAGCGAGCGTTATTGAAAATGCTGGACCGTTTCGGCTTCGAATCTCTTCCGCGATCCTTTGGCAGCGTTCCTTTGGCAGCGAATCTTTTGCGGCGATCCGATCGCAGCGAGCTGATTAGGTGCGGATGAGTTCGGGGATCGGTTTTCCGTGGTCGACGATCGGGGTCGGGCGGCCGTTGAAATCTCGAATGAGCGTCTTGGCGGAGTCGATCCCGAGGTGGTGGTAGATGGTCGCCAGAAAATCACCAGGGCCACAAATCCGTTCCACCGAATCTTCACCGCGTTTATCGGTGGCGCCGATATAGCCACCGGTCTTAATTCCGCCACCAGCCCAGATATTCGAAAACGCGCGGGGCCAGTGGTCGCGACCGGGCTGCTGAGTGCCTGCCGGTGCGCTGGCGTTTCCCGCTCCCGTGCTGGGTGCGTAATTGATCTTGGGTGTCCGCCCGAATTCACCAGTCACCACCACCAATACGCGTTTGTCCAAACCGCGATCATAAATGTCATTGATCAGTGCCGAGACCGCTTGATCGTAGGCTTCAGCGCGGAAACGTAGTCCGTCAAAAACGTGATGATTGACCGCATGATCATCCCAATTTCCCACTCGCCCGCAGAGCGGGCCGCTCAAACTGGTCGTCAGCACATCGACGCCCGCTTCGATGAGACGTCGCGCGAGCAGAAGTTGTTGGCCCCAGGAATTGCGACCGTAGCGATTCCGTGTCGCCTCATCTTCGCGCGATAAATCAAAAGCTTCTTTGGTCTGCGGGCTGGTAAGAAGCGTCATGGCGCGAGATTCGAATTCGTCGAGTGCTGCGAGTTCGCGCTGTTGGTCGAAGGATCGTTCGAGTGAATCGAGCCGCTGCCGCAGAGTTGCGCGTCGACCTAAGCGACGCACTTCCTGAGCGTTACCCAGTCCGATGTTGGGAACCGAGAACGTGGGGAGATTGGGATCGCCGGAGACGACGAAGGGCGAATAGGCATCGCCCAGGTAGGCCGGTCCGTTGTATTCCAACGGCGGATTAATACCGACATAGGCTGGTAGCGGATTATCGCGCGGACCAGTTTGAGCACGCATGTAGTTGGCGATTGACATCCAGTCGGGATAGCGGGGCTTGGGCTTATCGCGGGTATCAGGATCGCCCGACAGAAGTTGCATGGAACCGGCCGGATGCCCACCTGCTGCTTGACGCATCGAACGCAGTACGGTGAAGCGATCGGCGATCGCGGCTTGTCGAGGCAGCAGCTCGGTGAACTGCATGCCCGGGATCTTGGTCGCAATCGGGCTGAACGGACCGCTGTACTCGCTGCCAGAATTTGGTTTGGGATCGTAGGTGTCGATGTGCGAACAGCCACCTGGCTTCCAGACCATGATCACGGCGGTCTTTTCACGTCGCGGCGCCGTCGACTCGGCCGCCTGCAAACTCTGGGCCGCTCGTAAGCGCCACATGGCCGGCAAGCTTAGCGTGGCGAAGCCGGCCAGCCCCATTTGCAGAAAACCGCGGCGGGCTAATCCATTGGGAGCGTGCAGTCCGCTTTGCGCGTGAAGTCCACTAGAGGCAAACGGACCTGGACAACCGGCTGGGCTTGTGGAGTGATGCTGGGAACTCATGGTTTCTCCGCTGGTAACACGCGAATGCGAATCGGCTCTGACACCACGATATCAGCAATATCGGTAGGATTGTCAGTCGGTTTCGCTTTAAATTTCACCACCGCGCCGCCGTACACCGCCACCAGGTAATCGCCTGGTGGAGCTTTAAGGGCAGCCGTATCAAATGTCAGCTGGGAACTATCACTGGTAACGTTCAAGTCAAATGCCGGTGCGCGATCGAACGCAGCGCCCATCACGCGCATTTGAATCGTCGCCCCCGAGAACTCCGCGCGCCGCTTGTGGACCAAGGGAATCGTGAGCTTCTCGCCAGCTTTCACGCTGTGGAGATCGCCGGTTTGCGCCGTGATGGTTAGCGGTGCTAATTCCAATCCGCTCACCGAAACCGGTACGTCACCCAGCAGCCGTGGGCTGGGGATTTCATTCCAGGCATCGGGAATTGGCCAAGCCATGGACGCCAATTGTGCCGTTCGAGTTATCTGCTGATCGCCGACTTTTCCCCGTGCCACAAACTTGGCACCTGCCAGGGCCCGAGGAGCAGACTCTTGGGCCGTAACCAGCATCAAGCCACGCGACTGTCCGGCGGGGATCTTGAGACCCGTTGCAGTCACCCCCACCGGCAGTCCTTCCATGGCCAATTCAATGTCGCCGTCGAAGCCGTCCCGCCGCAGTGCGACCACTTCTAAAGCCATCGTAGCGCCGCCGCGCAGTGCGAGTGGTTTGGAAAGTGCGTTGCGATCGCCATTGCGCAGCTCCATGTGCAGCGCCCAGCCCACGACGGCAAAGTCGGGTTGAGCGGAGCGGATGACTAAACGATAGATGTTGCGCGGATCATTGCGAGTACCGCCGAACTGGTCAGCCAATTGCAGACGATAAATACCATCCTCCTTGATCTCCAACTTGCCGAGGAAATCGGCGGTACCGGCATTGTACGGCGGACCATCATAGGCATAGCCGTTGCTAGAAACTTTCACGGGGCTCGCAATATCGGTGAACTCCGCCACATCCGTCACCTTCTCCGCTGCTCCCTCTTTCACAACTCGCTGGACGACAAGCGTCGGATCGGTCGGCAAGCCCAATCGTTCCGAAGCAATTTCAATCCACCAGACCTCACCCTTCTTCGCTTCAAACTCAAATCGATCCACATCAGCGGCTGGAAAGAAACTGCCGGAGATATCCGCTGGCAACGTGATTCGCTGCACATTGGCCGGCAGATTGTTCGGCTCGACCTCCGCGACCTGCGCCTGTTCGGGTAAGCCGGTCGGCGGCCAGGAGAAGGCATTCACGGGTCGAGTAGCGGGTTGACGGACAAGCGGTGCCCCAGGAGAGAGTTCGGTGAGTGCCAGCCGGTAGTAGAAGGCTGGTCCGCCCTTGAACGTGAGTTCGTGAATCTTGATCACGTAGCGACCATCTTCCGGTGCGGTAAAGTCAACCACACCGCCGCGTCGCTCCGCTTGTAAGTCACGTCCCAGCGCGTCGGCCACAATCACGACGGCATCGAGCTTCGAATCGATCCCACGGGTGGCACAGTCGACCAGCAGTCGCTGTCCTTTCCGCGCCGTGAAACTGTAGTGATCAACCGCTCGCGCGTTCATCACGGCATTACAAATCGAGTTGACTGGCAGGGTGAAGGCAGTTGCCAGCGTCGTATTGGGCTTATCGGGCATCAGTTCCGGCAGAGTGCTCACACAGAAGACTCGCGACGAAGAGATTCCCAGCCGCGTTAAGACTCGGCTTTCGTACAACCCTGGCGGTACTTCGGCGGGTATCGAAACCAAGTAGCGCTGCGCTACCGGCTGGCCAGCTGCGTCCAGTTTTCGTTGCGCCGTGATGCGTGCGTCCGAGAATACCAGTTGATCAACCTCCTCCAAATGCTCACCCGTGATCGCCACCTCCACTTGCGTGCCAACTTTTCCGCCCATAGGCATCGTGGTGAGGAGACGTGGAGCGGGCAAGCCAACGGACTGCGCAGCTGCGGGAATCACCAGGGTGAACCACAGACAGATGCTCAGAGCGATCCAGCCGCTGCGGCGGCCGTCATGGATTTGATTGGTCAACAGCTTCATGGTTTGATTACTCGTCGTCATCGCCAGTCGCGACGGAACGTTAGTGGTTGAACAGGAATTCTTTCGTATTGATCAACGCCCAAATAAGGTCTTGGAAGTTTTCTCGCAGGGCTTGAGCGGGATCGACCGGTTTGCCATCCGCACCCGTCACGGGCTCTTGCAGGTAGTCGAGCGCCGACTTGAGTTCCGCTGGTCGCGGAGCTCGGGAGTAGGCGGTGAAATAGAGCTCCCGTACTCGTTCTTCCAGCGGCCGAGTATCGGTGGCCAGTCGTTGGGCACGCCCTTGTCCATGAGCGAGCTTGGCTTTGATATCAGGTGCATTAATCAAGTGTAAACTTTGCGCGAGACTCGACGACTGCACGCGCTCGCACTCGCAGACACTTTCTCCCTCGGGACGCCCGAAGACTCGAAGAAAGGGAATACCGACGTTGAAGCTGTTGTCCGGCAGAGCCACGGCTCGAGTGCCCGGTGGCAGATTTGCAAAATCGGTGGTTGTTCCCGCTACTTGGTCAATCGCATCCAGCAGCATTTCCGCTTGCATGCGACGCGGATAGTAGCGCGAATAATTTTGGCGATCGCTGAGGTTGTGCTGATTGGGGATTTCGCTGAGCTGATAAGCGGCTGACCGCGTGATCACGCGCACGAGTTCCTTGAGATCAAAGCGACTGGCGATGAAATGTTGTTCCAGGGCGGCCAGGAGCGCAGGATTGGTCGGTGGATTCGTATCGCGAATGTCATCTTCCGGTTCAATCAATCCACGCTGAAAAAAATGCTTCCAGTAGCGATTGACCAGCGCTCTGGCGAAGAATGGATTCTTAGGACCACTCATCCAATCCGCTAATTTCAGTCGCGGATCTTCGTCGGCGGCAATCTCGGGGATGGAATCACCGAGTGCTGCGGGGCGCAGGGCGGCACCGGTTTTGGCATGTTTAGCAGTCGCGATTCCGCGCTGATGAAAAATCAGATCCTCGCCACGCGTCGCGGATGGTTTGCGTCCTACCTGAGAAAAGAAGGCCGCCAGTGAGTAGTAGTCGTCCTGACTCCAGCGTTCAAACGGATGATGATGACATTGAGCACACTGCATGCGCACGCCGAGAAATAACTGAGCCACATCTTCGAGCTGCTGTTTCGGCTCTTTGACTCGCTTGTACCAGGCGACAGGCGGGTTCCCGATGACCGTGCCGGTGGCTGCGAGCAGTTCACGCACAAATTGGTCATACGTCTTATTGGCGAGCAAACTGTCCCGAACCCAGGCATGGAAAGCAAAGTTGGAAACGATATCACTGCTGTCATCGCGACGATTTTTTAGCAGGGCGGTCCATTTGCTGGCGAAGTAATCGGCGTAGTCCGGACTGCGCAGTAACTGCTCGATAGCCGCATCACGCTTATTCGGATCGGTACTCGCCAAGAAGGCCTGCGACTCTTCGATCGTCGGCAGGCGACCGCCGATATCCAGGGTCACGCGCCGCAAAAACGTCGCATCATCAGTTACGGGTGAGGGTGGAATCCCCAGTGCTTTGAGGTTCGCAAAGAGGTGCTCATCGATGAAATTGCGTGCCGTGGGGAGCGAATCAACGGGCGCACCCAGTGGCACCTGAGCGCTATACACGGCCACTCGCCCTTGAAACCGCACCATGATCGCCACGTTGCCCGACAGGTCGCCGATGCGCACCAGGCCGTTGTCGGCAGCCTCCGCCATCGCCGGATCATTCGGCTCGTAGAGTGCCAAGGCGGTTACGTCACGGGTTATTCCTGGTTCGTATTTCGCCAGGGCGCGGAGGCGCACCTCACTGCCGCGCGGCACCACACCTCGGCCTGGTTCAACCGTAAATTCCATCAGTTTCGGCGCTGTCCCTACATCGCTTTTAGCCCCTTGAGCGATCCACTGAAGGAGCGTTTGGTAGCCGGGAGAATCGGGAGCGATGCGTTGTCCGCCGCCATGCGGTACCTGGGCAGTGGCCTTTTGGAGGAGCAGGCTGTGGCGCGGCGAACCGAGGAAAATACGGCGCCCGCGGCCTTCATGCACCAAGTGGTCGTAGTCTTCTTGGGGTTCAAAACCGAGCAGCGAGAGCTGAAAACCGTTTTGGCCACCACCCGCTTTGGCATGACAGACACCGGCATTACAGCCCGCTTTGGTTAGTACCGGAACCACATCATTGACGAAGCTCACCGGTGCTTCAGCCGCCTCGGCCAACGGAGCCCAGCGGGCAATTGAGCAGAGGATGAGCGGCAGCATCCAGATCCAGTTCAGCCGGAAGTAAGAAGACTGGCGGCACAGAGCATGGAAGCACCGAGCATCGACGGGCGACAAGAGTCGGCGTTTCGAGCCGATTACAGTAATCATCGATCGCGTCGAATGATGCAGCTTCACGATGATGCTCCACGAGCGGAAGGATGGGTTGGCAAGGCGAGTTGTAGCGGGGAGCTTGAGTCTAACAGATCCCACGTCGCGGTCCAACATCAGAGCGACGTGAGGCCTTCGGCCCGCATACGAACCGGCCTGCGATATGAATCGCCAATAGCGGACGAATGCGGCCCCAGGCGAGTTTCCAAAGCGTGCGATGGCCAAACCACAAGGATGGGGGTTGGAGTCATCACCAGGTAAATCAAGGGCCGAAGGCCCGCATACGAACCGGCCTGCGATATGAATCGCAAATAGCGGACGAGTGCGGCGCCAGGCGAGTTTCCAAAGCGTGCGATGGCCAAACCACACGGCTGGGTGTTGGAGTCATCACCAAATACATCGACGGCCGAAGGCCCGCATACGAACCGGCCTGCGATATTCATTCGACTAGGTGCAGCGGTCACACCGTGCTGCAACGAGTCCGATTTAATTGTTGTGTCGACGCTTGCAGTTCGTATAATCACCGCCGACCAACCCGCCGCCGACGGCTTGCAGCCGGACCCTGGCGGAACGACCCTAGTCCGAAATCACTCAAGGCGAAACCAGCATGGTCCCTGACTCAACGGGGACCTCAGGAGGTGTGAAGGTATGACGGAGTCTTTGAGACCGGGGAGCCCCGGCTTTAGTCGCCGCGAATTTTTACGCGGTTCGGGCGCTGTCGCCGCCGCCGCTACTCTACAAGCTCAAGTTGCTCAAGCGACCGCTGACGAACAGGCGTCCGAGCAGGGGCCGCCGATCGTTCGCGGCACCACCCAGATCACGCTTCGCGTGAATAGCCAAGATCATGTCGTGACGGTCGAACCACGCACCACCTTGCTCGAAGTGCTCCGCTTGCAACTGAACCTCACCGGTGCCAAACCGGTAAGTCAGGATGGCTCGAGCGGAGCCAGCACGGTGCTCATCGACGACAAGCCGATGTCTGCCTCAACTCTGCTAGCGCTCGCGGTCGTCGGCAAACAGATCCGCACGGCGGAAAGTCTGGGAGGCAAGAATCCCGATCCAGTCGTAAAGGCGTTTACCGATTTTGATGCGAGCCAATGTGGTTTTTGCACCCCTGGATTTGTCGTCGCGGTACGAGCGTTCCTGGATAAGCATCCTCAGGCGACGGAAGCCGAGATTCGGGCGGGACTGAACGGAAATCTCTGCCGCTGTGGTACCTATGCCAACATCATCCAAGCGGCGGTGGCCGTCGTGAAGGGAGGCAACTAGTTATGGCCGAAACGAAATATCAATGGCCTGATCGCCAATCCAGTCAGCTACTCGGCAAACGCATCCAGCGTAGCGACACGGCCGAAAAAGCGACGGGAATGGCTAAGTACAGCTACGATATCAACCTGCCCAAAATGTTGATCGCCAAAGGACTCGGCTGTCCCCTGGCGCACTGCAAAGTGGTCGCGATCGACCCGGCACCGGCGCTCAAAGTCCCCGGTGTCGTACACGTGCATGTTTTCGACCACGCCAAGCCGGATGCGGAGATTCAGTGGCGGGGCGAGTTGATGGCGCTCGTGGCGGCGGAGACCGAAGGTGCAGCCGCCGAGGGCGTCGCTGCCATCCAGTACCAACTCGAGCCACTGGACGTCTTCGTCGACGATGAAGACGTGGAAGCTGCTAAGAAAGCGGGCCGCACGTCCAAGGGCGGTGGCAAAGTACAGACCGATCGGGAACCAGGCGACGACGATGATGAAGATGAGTTCATCGAAAAGGAAATCGCTCGCCTGTTTAAAGAGTCGGCGTTTGTCGTCGAGGGCTACTATGGCGCCGATGTGATTACGCATTGCTGCCTGGAGCCGCACGGCGCTACGGTAACTTGGGAAGGCGACAAACTGATCGCTTATCTCTCTACCCAAAACGTTTCCGGCACGGACGAAGGGTTCGCGACCGATCTGAAAATCGCAGCCGATGACGTCGAAGTACGTTGTCAGTACATCGGTGGCGGCTTCGGGAGTAAGTTTGCGCCCGATTACTGGGGGGTGGGCGCTGCCAAGATTGCTAAAGCGACCGGCCGTCCCGTCAAGATGATGCTCGATCGCGATCAGGAACTAATGCTCGGCGGCAATCGTCCCTCGGGCTACATCAAAGTGCGACTGGGCGCTGATCAGAACGGAGTCGTTCAGGTCTGGGATTCAGATCACTGGACCACCGCTGGAGCGCAGGGTGGCGGTGTCACGCACGGTGTCATTCCGTATGTATTCGCTCCCAAGAATTACCGTCGTAACAGCACCAATGTGAAGACGAATCAGGGACCTGCCCGCGCGTGGCGAGCACCGAATCATCCGCAAGCATGTGCCATGTCGCAGACAGCGTTCGACGACTTGGCAGCCAAAATGGGCGTTGATAGCTACGATATTTTTCTGCGTAATTTGGGAACCGATGACGCGCCACTCGTCGCCGGTGCCAAGCCGTCTGTTTACCGAGCGGAAATGGAAATTGCGGCGAAGCTGATGGACTGGAAAGCTAAATGGCATCCACACGGCAAAGGGCCCATGCGAGGTTCCGTCGTGGAAGGTTTAGGAATGGCCATTCATACCTGGGGTGGAGTGGCGAACGATTCGAACTGCTTGCTGCGAATACGACCGGATGGAGCGGTGGAATCGTTCTGCGGTACGCAAGATATCGGCACGGGAACGCGCGTGGTTTGTGCGATGGTGCTCGCCGAAACCTTCGGCTTGCCGCTAGACGCCGTGAAGGTCAACATCGGCAGTTCGAAGTTGCCGGTGAGCGGTCCGTCGGGTGGCAGCACGACCGTGGGTGGTGTGAGTGAATCGCATCGCCGCGCGGCGCAAGATGCGTTAGCCCAGATCAGTGCTCTGGTCGCTAAGAAACTCAGCGTTGATCCCGCTCAGTTGCAGGCGCGCGACGGACGCCTGGGAGTGCCGGGGGACGCCGCGAAAAGTGTGAGCTGGAAAGAGGCTTGTGCACTGCTCGGGATGCGGCCCCTGGAGGTCAATGCGTCGCATAAACTTGGTACGCCCTCGCCGCTATCGAGTCAAACGGTCGGTGGAGTGCAGATGGCTCACGTGGCTGTCGACAAAGAGACCGGCGTGATCAAGCTGAAGAAGTACGTCGCGATCCAGGACATCGGCTTAGTCGTCAATCGCTTGACCGCCGAGAGTCAGATGTATGGAGCGATCATCATGGGAATCGCCTACGCTCTATTTGAACAGCGTCTTTCCGATCCGCGCACGGGCGCTTTCCTGAACGCTGATATCGGCTCTTATAAGCTGGCCCGACTGGGCGACATTGGCGAGATCGTGGTGGATTTTTATGAACCCGAGAGTGAACGATCACGCGGGGTAATCGGCTTGGGCGAGCCTCCGGTAATCAGCCCCGGAGCAGCCATATCGAATGCCGTGGCGAATGCCATTGGCGTGCGCGTGCCTGTTTTACCGCTGATACCACAGCGAGTTTTAGAAGCTTTGAAGAAAGCGGGAAGGGGTTAAGCGATGAAGAATTTTGAATATGCCGCACCGCGTACCGCCGCCGAGGCTCTGGCCTTATTGTCACCCGATCTGGGCGTCACCGAGATTCTCGCTGGTGGCACCGATCTCGTCGGTCTTATGAAAAAAATGATCGTCACTCCAGACCGAGTGGTGAACATTATGGAGATACCGTCGCTGAAGCAATTCGAGCGACAGGCAGATGGCAGCTTGGTGATTGGAGCTACTGTCACGCTGGATGAACTCGTCGATCACCCGTATCTAGACGAATATCCTGGTTTGCGATTGGCGATCCGTGGGATCAACAGTATGCAATATCAGTGTCAGGGGACGATTGGTGGCGAGCTACTACAGCGGCCACAATGCTGGTTTTTCCGCGACGGAGAAGGCCTGCTGGCTGCCGCCGGCAAGCTGGTCGAAGCGGGAGACAATCGCTTTCACGCCATCTTTGGCAATGAAGGGGCAGCGAAGTTTGTCAATAGCTCCCGCACCGCTCCCGTGCTCATTGCGTTGAATGCTCACGTGAAGGTTCAAGGGCCCGAGGCTCAGCAAGAACAACTCATTCCGCTGGCAGATTTTTATCGAGTGCCCCGACATGAGCGTCAGCGGGAGACGATTCTGTCGCCCAACCAATTGCTGACACACATCGTTCTGCCACCTTCCTTGGGAGCCAGTAGCGCGACCTATGAAGTGCGTCATGGTGAGGGCGCTGATTATCCCCTCGCCGCTGCCGCTGCTGCTCTTCGCATGGAAAGCGGTATCGTCCGCGAAGCCCGAGTTGTTTTGGGACAAGTTGCACCCACGCCGTGGCTAGCTCCGGCAGCCGCAGCGCTGTTGATCGGACGACGCTTGGACGCCGAAGTGGCTGACGAGGCGGGTAATGCTGCCGTCGCCCACGCGACGCCCCTGTCTCAAAATGGTTACAAAGTTCAACTTGCCAAAGTCGCGGTCAAGCGTGCGCTATTGATGGCGGCGGGGCTTCCCACGGGAGGGTTTTAATCATGCCGTTCGAGAAATACTTCGATGAAATTTCACCGGCCACGGAACCTGCTTGCATCTATCTGCGCAGCAAATCGATGTATGTCCATGGGCAACTCAAGAACCCGGAACATCCTTCGGAAGAGAGCCTGCAGCAGTGCTGGTGCAATATCACTCAGCATGTCAAAGGTCCGGATCAAAGCGAAGTGAATCGCTATCAATGCATCCCTGGGCGTGAGTGCTATCGAAATGCACACGAATGATGGCATCGCTAACCACGCTGACTCATCCGTTTCATTGACATAGCACTTAGGTCGTGTTAGCTTCACCGTGCCTCAAGAGGGGCGGACCCTCGGTGGTCCAGTCTCTCAATAAACCATTTCTTTCACCGTAACAAACGTCATCATGCCTCAAAAAATCTGGTTCGCGGTTGCTGTCTTGTTTTTGGTTGCCAGTGGACTTTCCGTCGTCGAGGCCCAAGAGGGGAAGGCTGCCACGAGCCCGGCAACCGCCGCGGTGAAGCCCGTAAAGCCTCTCAAGGCACTCTTGATCGCTGGCGGCTGCTGCCACGAGTACGACAAGCAAAAAGATGTGCTCAAGAAAGGGCTGGAAGAGCGAGCGCACGTCATCGTCGATATCGTCTATTCCGAAGACCGCACGACTAAGGCTCGTTTTGAAATTTACGAGAAGAAAGATTGGGCGGCTGGCTACGATGTCATCATTCACGACGAATGCACGTCGGATGTCAAAGAGATGGACTATGTCCGCAACATCCTAAATGCTCATAAGAACGGTGTGCCAGCCGTGAATCTGCACTGCGCCATGCACTGCTATCGCACAGGCACGGATGATTGGTTTGAGTTCCTCGGTTTGCACTCGACCGGCCATGGCCCACAAAAGCCAATCGATGTGATCCACATCGACACCGAACATCCGATTATGAAGACGCTCGAAAACTGGACCACCGTTAACGAAGAGCTGTACAACAACGTTCGACTCTTTGATACTGCCAAGCCACTGGCTCGAGGAAAACAAAATACGGGCGCCAAGGTGGACGATTACGTCGTCACTTGGGTGAACCAGTATCATAAAACTCGAGTTTTCTGCACGACCTTGGGCCATAACACCACGACGGTTGCCGACGCTCGTTATCTGAATCTTGTCACGCGTGGCCTGCTCTGGTCTTGCGATAAGCTGAACGACGATTATCTGAAGCCGGCCCCTGCGGCATCCACATCGAAGTCGGCAGAACCGCAGCCAACCCCCGCCAAGCGGCCGTAGGATGATCCGGTAAGTCGTGGCGAGTTCCAGCGCATTTGATGTGCGATGGAATGGTTGAAATGAGCTTGTCTATCACTTTTTTGGAGAGCCTTACCTGATAAAACGTCCTAATGATTGATGTTCTTCTGGGCAGTCGATTCGCAAATGGAAGATGCTAGGCAAAGTCAGTCCTCGCTGATTCCCGTTCTACTCACCTCCCGCCTTAGACCCACCCCGCCGTCCCGATCGCCCAAATTCTTTACACTGGCTGGCCCACATCCGTGCGCCAGCTTACGGAAGCACTTCGTACCATCATGAAGTATTCGTACGTCGACGTCGCTCAGATGATTGACCATTCACTGCTCAAGCCGAATCTTTCCGCCACAGATTTAGAAGCCGGCTGTCGTTTGGCACTGGAGTATCAAGTGGCGAGTGTCTGTGTCTTGCCGTACTACGTGCTCCAGGCCGTACGACTGCTGCGCGGCTCACCGGTGCTTCCCACGACCACCATTGGGTTTCCGCATGGCGGACAGACAACGCCAGTAAAGTTGGCTGAAGCGAAGCAAGCGATCGATGACGGTGCCCGAGAGCTAGACATGGTGGTCAACATTAGCGCGGTGCTGAGTGGCGAATGGGGCTATGTTCGCAACGATATCGCCTCGATCAACTTCGCTGCTCATTATGCCGGTTGCAAAGTAAAGGTGATTTTTGAAAACTGCTACTTGAACGAACAGCAGAAGATCAAGCTCTGTACGATTTGTGGCGAACTGGATGTGGACTGGGCAAAGACGTCTACGGGCTTTGGGACCGGCGGTGCGACACTTACTGACGTGGAATTGATGCGTCAGCAATTGCCAACCCGAGTGCAAGTTAAGGCGGCAGGTGGAATTCGCGATCTGGAGACCGTGTTGCAATTACGTCAACGTGGAGTGACTCGAATCGGCACCAGCAACACTGCTGCGATCCTCGACTCGTGCCGCGGCCAGGCATCGTGATACGAGCTAGCGCACACGCCGCGATTGCCATTCTGCGATCAAATCGTCGGCCATCAGCCACCGGGTAAACCAGGCGCTCAGGAGTGTGGCGAGGTATCGTCGGCCCATTTGCCAGAGTTTTAAATTGGAAACTCCATGCACTCGACCGCGCCAGGCGATCGGCACGGAAGCGATACGGCACTTGCGGATAACTGGGCCTAGCGAGAGTTCAATCGTGATGTTGAAATGACTGGCCGATGGCATTCCGCAAGCCTGCAACACGTCCGCCCGATAGGCCTTGAAGGCATTGGTCAAATCATTGTGACGCGTGAGGAAGAGAACTTGCAGCAGGCGATTTACCAGCCGATTAACGCCATATTTGAGCCTGGGATAATTCTCGACGGTGGAACCTGGAAGGAAACGCGACCCATACACGCAGTCATAACCCTCCTGCAGTTTTCGATAGTAGGTAATGACGTCCTCTGGGCGATCGGACAGATCTGCCATGCAGATCACGACCGCGTCGCCGGTGACTGCTGCCAGTCCCGAGCGAATCGCTCGGCCAAAACCGGCTGGAAGCTGGCGACGAACAAGTCGCAGGTTCACATCTTGCGACTGTAAATCCTGCACTACGGCCGCAGTGTCATCGCGCGAATTATCATCGACCACAATAATCTCATAGGGTATGTCAGCAGCCGCGTGCAGAGCTGCTTGCAATTCGCGAACACACGGTCCGATATTTTTCTCTTCGTTGTGTGCTGGAATCACAATTGATAATTTCACTGTGAAAACTCTGTGAGTGTTCTAGCTAAATATTGTTTTTAAGTCCGCATCGTGGGTGACGATCCAGTGATGAATGTCGGTCACGACATTTTGCAAGGAACGCTGCGGTTGCCATCCGAAGGTAGCCGACGCTCGCCGACTGTCCGACAGATAGATCCTTAAATCAACGGCACTGGTTTCCGGTACTGACTCAATCGGCACATTTTTCTCCGTCACCGCCTGACAAAGAGTTGTCAATTCGCTGAGGGACGTGGAAACCTCCGCACCACCCCCGACGGTGAATACGGATCCATTCCAGGCCTCGTCGTGATTCAATTGTCGCACGATCAGGTCAAACAGATCATCCACGTGCAGGACGTCGCGCACCTGTTTTCCCTGGCCGCCAAAGCCGAGATAACGGAGCGGTCGCTCGTAATGATGACTGGCAATCCAATGCGTAATCACCCCCTGGTCGACCTTACCCATTTGCCAGGGACCGGCGAGGATCCCGCAGCGATTGATCAAGGTTCGTAGTCCAGTCGCCGCATACTCCTGCAACAGGAATTCAGAGCACAGTTTACTGGTACCGTAAAACGAACGAGCTCCATCGAGGGGAAAAGATTCCGCAATACCGGCAGGTGAGAATCCGGGAGTGGCGAGCGGTGGATCTAGCCAGCGATAACGCGTAGGTGCCTCTTCAAAGGGCAAATCATTCAGCGCACGAATGGGATAAACTCGACTAGTACTTAGCAGCAGGACCGCTGAGTTCCAGCGGCGTGCCGCCTCCAGGCAGTGAAGTGTGCCGACCAGATTGTTATTCAAGACGTACTGAGGAGATCCGTTTGTTCCCGCTTGCACCGATGGCTCGGCGGCACAGTCAATGAGCAAATCGCACGGTTCCAGCGCTGCCAGATCCTCTGGGCAGCGCACATCGCCCTGTAAGAATTGAATCCCATGCGCGCGTAAACGAGTTAAATTGAGCTCGCTGCCACGCCGCTTCAGATTATCCAGCGCGGTGATTACCAGATTCGGATAATACTGAGCAAAACGAATCGCAAGGCTAGACCCCACAAAACCGGCACCGCCGGTGATCAGAATACGCCTTGCATCCATGCTCGTCGGTCTCCGCTCATCCCGAATAATTCGGTCACTACCCCGCCTGGCGACGATAGCGCCACGTCAAGCTGTCATGGATTTCGGTCATGATCTGACGCAAGTTATAGCGGTAATGCCAGCCAGGATAGCGCTGCTGAAAGCGGCGAGTGTCACTGATGTACCAGATATGATCACCGCTGCGTGCTTGCTCCTCATACTTGACTTGCATCGGACGTCCAGTGAGTCGTTCGCATTCAGCAACCGCTTCGCGAATCGAGCAATTGCTATGACGACCACCGCCGGCATTGTAAACGGCACCCGGTTCCGGATCCTGGCAATAATGCCAAAACATTTCCACCAAGTCCTGGGAATGAATGTTGTCTCGCACCTGCTTTCCTTGATAGCCCAGGATCGTGTACTCAGTGTTCGTGACGGCACATTTCACGAGATAGGAAAGAAACCCGTGCAAGCTGGTACCGGAATGTCCGGGCCCCGTAAGACACCCGCCTCGAAAGCAAACCGTGTTCATGCCGAAGTAACGACCATATTCCTGCACCATTACGTCGGCTGCGAGTTTCGAGACGCCGAAGAGGGAATGCTTGGTATGGTCAACCGACATCGACTCATCGATTCCATGCTCGGAAAATGGGTGAGACGGGTCCAGTTCCCAGCGCCATTCGCGTTCGACTAGTGGCAGGTGATTGGGATTGTCACCATAGACCTTATTGGTGGACATGAACAGAAAGCAGGCCTGCGGCGAGTGAGCTCGCGTTGCTTCGAGCAGGTTCATGGTGCCGAGTGCATTGACGGTGAAATCGACCATCGGCTGCCGTGCGGCCCAATCATGAGACGGCTGAGCTGCGGCATGTACCACCGCGCCAATGTCAGAACCATACTGACTGAAGATGGCATGAATGGCCTGCTGATCGCGAATGTCGACATCGTGATGCCGATACCCGCGCACGGCCGCCTGAAGCGATTGACGGCTCCAGCGCGTGGAAGCCTCCGCGCCAAAAAACACGCTTCGCATGTCGTTATCGATGCCGACTACGTCCCAGCCTCGCTGGCTAAACATCCGCACCGATTCCGCACCAATTAATCCTGCCGATCCTGTCACAATAGCTACTGCCACGACTGACCTCCTTGTCAGCGAGCCCTGCGAATTACCTGAATTGTGCGGTTTGTGTAATCGATCGTTGCTAACGCGTCAATTGCAATTTATGTCCATCTAATTGCTCCTACCGATCTTGAGGTTACGGGCTTAGATCATTAGGCTTCGATCTAGCTAGCGTGATTATTCTTTGATGGCGTTCGGAGAAATCCATGGAAGCGACGGATCGACCGGCAAGTCGGGGACCGCAGGTATCTCCTGAGTCTGCGGGAGTTGCAGTCGATTCGACTGTCGTGGCCCCGCTTCATCCTCCACCGCGAGCCGCCGGACATCGGCTCGGCTATATCGTGCTCGCCAGCCTCCCGATTGCCAGCTACTTCTGGCTTGTTGCTCGTTACGCCGTGAACATTCCCTTTTGGGATGATTTCGACAGCTTGCTCGGCTTTCTTAGTAAATCGCCGCTCGATCTACATCATTTCTGGGAGCAGCATAATGAGCATCGCATTTTCTGGACTCGCTTGGTCGCCTGGATAACGCACCGAGCGCTAGGACCGGTTGATTTGCGGATCCTCATCGTGATTGGCAATCTGGGAGTAGCTGGTCTAGGTATGGTGCTGGCGTGGAACTGGGAGACACGACGCTTGCCACGTTGGTATTTCCTACCGTGCCTCTACATTCTCTTTGCGCCGCAATCCTGGGAGAATATGACTTGGGCGATGGCGTCGCTGCAGAATTTTTATGTAGTCTTGTTTGCGGCACTGGCGATCGCTTGCTGGCAGTGGACAACTCTGCGCTGGCAACTAGCGGCTGTCGCTTGGGCGTCGCTCGCCACGTTCACCAGCGGCAATGGAATACTGGTTTTTGTCGTATTCTTCCTCTGGCAGTTCGTACGCTGCTATGAAAAGAGAGCTTGGTCGCGAGTCACGCTGCTCTGGATTACCGTATTCGCCGGCTTGCTCTTGTGGTGTTATTTCTCTGGATATCAATCACCAGCGGCGCATCCATCGATTCGTGAGCAGTTGCTGAGTCCGGTGCGATTGATACGGTTTTATTTGGTTCTTTGCGGAGCGTTTTTGGGGGATCTTAGTCGCCCAATCGCTTTACTGGCGGGCCTGTTACAGGTGAGCTGTTTCCTACTGCTTGCTGGGCGACGCTACGATCACCGCAATCCGTTTGTTTTTTATCTGCTGATGTTCTGTCTGGGTAGCATGTTTGTGGCTAGTTTAAGTCGCGCGGGCTTTGGAGTTCCCCAGGCACTTGCCTCGCGCTATCGAATTCTGCCACTGCTCACCCTGGCGTTGAATTACGTCGCTGTTTCTGAATTATGGCCTCAGCGTTTCCAACAGCGTCGAGTCTTCATGACTCTGCTGATAATTACGATGGTTTTTCAGATCAGCTTTACGGTGAAAGCCAGCATTCGCTTGTGTCTGCACCATGATCGTTTGGTGAGTGAACTTGCCACGTGGCAAGAGACGGGTCGCGGTCTCTCGTATCCCGACCCCAAAATTGCTGATGACCAGTTAAACAAGGCGATCGAACGGGGTATCTATCAAGTACCAGCCCGCTGATTCTCTGGGCCTTACGAAGTCTTGCGAAGCAGAATCCAATCGGCCAGTCTGGGCCAGAGCTGGGCGAGGGCGAACAGCAGTCGTGCCTTGCCAGGAACGACAAGCTCCGGACGCCGCGCCGCAGCCGCGTCCATGATCTTCAACGTCAGCTGGCGAGGATCAATGCCGTGCAGCTTGACACCTCCACCGGGCGCTTGCGCCGAAACCGGTAAAGCACTCGACGTTTCCCCAGCCGGCGCTGCTGAATAACGACGTCCACCGTCGTCCCGCGCAATGGGACCGGGGCAGACCAGCAGCACGTGCACTCCCCGCTCACGCCATTCATAGCGCAGTTGCTGCGAATATGCGGCCAGCGCGAATTTGGTCGGTGCATAGCCGCCGAGGTAGCGGGCTGCCGCTTTGGATGCCAGTGAACCAATATTGATTACCTGACCTCGTGACTCCTCCAATAAACCGCGTGCCGCGCGGGTACAGCGTACCACCGAGAGGAAGTTGATCTCAAAAAGTCGGTGATACTCCTCGGGCGAAACATCCAAAGCCCAACCGCGAGTGGAAACTCCTACGCAATTTACCAGCAGATCCAGTCGCCCATAGTTCGTACGAATAGTTTGGAACAGCTCGGCTACCGCTGCATCTTGCGTCACATCTGCTTCCAGCGCCTGAACGGTGAGCGCTTGATCCAGCAGAGGCTGCACGCTGGCCTGCAATAAATCGCGTTGTCGAGCGACCGCGATGACGCGTGCCCCTTGTTCAGCCCAGCCTTGAACGAGCTGTTTTCCCAGCCCGGCTGAACCACCCGTGATCAGCACGACTTTTCCGCGCCAAGATTCTTGCATGCCCACAGCCTCAACGATTCTTGGGAAAAAACTCAGGGCAATCGTTCGTCGTCGGTAATTGGCGTCAATTCCTTGACTTCCCAGTAGACTTCAGGATTTCCAGTCGTGCCACTGGTATCGAGACGATGGAAGCGACGCGGATAACCATATTGTTCGTCAAATGCCGCTCGGATCATCACGGGCTGATGGCGACGAATGGCGTCTAAATCCAGCTGGATGGTGGCAAACATTCCCGGAACGCTCCAAGTGCCCAGCGTGCGTGACGTTTTCAGTGGCAGGTCGTTCCGACGCGCGGACTCCACTTCACCCTCGCGAACCACGACTTCATACACCGCCGGTTGCCGTCCCGACACGTGCACCCGCACTCGATAAGAACTCAATCCTCGCTGCGCCCATTTCTCACGTGCTTGCTCCAGCGCTTCCGGCGTCACTTTTGGTAATCCCTGGCGCCGCGTGATGAGGACAGCCAAGGCGGATCCACCCAGTACGAGGTTGGCGAAGAATAACAGCTTGAGCCAGCGCCGGCGCGTGGGAGTTTTCGTTGAGCTGTTGGGGGCGAGTTCCGGCGCCACGCGGAAGAATTCCGCCGAGTGCGGTTCTTCGGCACGATGCTCGGCGGACCTGTCGGCGGCGGAAGATTCGAGTGGCATGGTTTTGTCAGTCGCCTCGCAGCGCTCCCAGAAGCGGTGCGTTAAGCGTCGCGCGTACCGCTCCTAATCCGGTCAGCAGCCCGCACGTCAAGATGAGCAGTAGCCAGGCCGTCAGTTCGAGGACTGGCAGCTGCGTCCCACCCACCGCACGATGCGGAATGACGGCGACCAAAGCGGCCACCGTACCCACGGTCAGTCCGCCCAGGAGTAACACGAGATGCTCGGCCAGCACCAGCAGCGCCAACCGACGTTGTTCAAAACCGAGTGCTCGCAGCAGCGCCAGTTCACCACGTCGCTCGAACACATTTCGCAATTGAATCGTGGCTAATCCGAACGTACCGAGTAGTAAGCCCAGTGCCCCTAGGCTCTGGAACGTACTTAGGTAGGTATTTTGCACAGCCAGAAAATCAGCGAGTAATCGCGGGGCACTCGTGGCGTCGAGCCCTTGGTCACTGAAGGCGTCTTCCAGCGCGGCGGCCACATTCGCCTCGCGCTCGGGCGCAGTGCGAATGAGAAAATATCGATAGCCCGAGATTTCGGGAAAGAGCTTGGTAAAACGCTGCTCATCAATCAGCAGGCTACCTTGTAGCACACTATTGTCGAGCAGGCCTACAACCTGAAAGTTGATCGGCTCGTGCCCATCGTACTTCACGGCAAACGTTTGCCCGATTCCGCCATACAAATGCAAACTGTAAAGGGCGGTGTTCTTGTCGAGGATCACAGGAATGGCCGGCGGCGCCGCTGTAGAGTTCGCTGCTGCTGTCGCAGGTGCCTGCAGCAGTCGCCAAGGATTGACATGGGGTGCGGCGACCTGATTGGAAACACGAGACGCAGGGGAGGGGGGCGCTGAAGCTGTGGCCGCAAACCGAAAACCGCTCACCGCAGGATCATCAAAATAATCCATCAGGGCGGCCGATACGCCCAGCACGCGCGGCTGCGTGGCTTGATATAGATTCGCGCAGCTGGCATCCTCACCTGGCTGCAGTCGCAAGGACAGAATCGTACTGCCTTGCAAGCTGCGACCTGTATTGCCGGGTAATTCATCGCGGACATCCTCGCTATTGAGATCCGCAAAGATGGGCTGCGAGCTTTGCGCGATCCAGGCGAAACCGCCGGTACCGGCCGCCGTCGGTGCCAGCCGAAATGCACTCATCGCCACAATCAAAAAGCAGGCCGCCGCCACCAAGCCGATCGTGAGCACGCTGCGGCCCGGATTTCGTCCTGCATTGCGCGCCGCGAGTTCCCACAGTCCACCGCTGAGTGCGGCGGACGATCGCTGGTGATCGTTTCGAGCCACGCGCGCGAACCAGCGCCAGATGACCACGAGCAGCGTGCCCAACAACAACATGCCGCTGGCCACAAACGCTCCGGCTTGCGCTTCTGCCACCAGGCGCGTGGCGAAACCTGCAAGTCCCAGTGCGGCGAGCGGTGCTAGCCACAACGCCGCGCCGGTTCCACGGGTGACGATCGGCGTAAACCATCGCCTTCGAGTTCGCTGCTGTTCAGCGCTGGCACCGCCAGTCATTCGTCCGGCGATGAGCTGCCGCACGGGAACTTTTCGCACCCGCCAGAGAGTGAACAAGATGACCAGCATGGAGACGATCGAGCCACTCGCGTAGCCAAGCAGGAGGCTACGAGTGGTGACATGAAGTTCTAAGAAAGGAGTGGCAATCGCGCCGACCCACCACGTTGTCAATCCCGTGATCATCAACCAGGCGTAGCCAATCCCCAGGGCAACTCCCAGTGCGCCGCCCACCAGCGCCACACACACGCCCTCCCCAGCTAGCAGACGCGTGAGCCGCGGCAAGGGCCAACCGAGGGCCAAGAGCACGCCGATTTCGGTCGCTCGCTGTTCCATACTCAAGCGGTAAAGGAGCGCTACCAATACGAGTGCGGCGGCAATGATAAAGAAGCTGAGCGACAGAAATAACGCATCGAAGGGAGTGGTGCCGCGAGCGGCGGCCAAACTGCGCTGCTTGACTGGCACGATATCAAATCCCATCCGCACGTTGCTGAACATGAGCTTTCGAGCCAAAAACTGTTCCATCAGGTCAACGCTCATACCAGGCCGCGGCACCAGTCGCACCGATGTCACTCGACCAAATCGACTCCCCCACAAACGCTGCCCCGTGGCGAGCGAGACGAATGCTTTGGGAGTGGTGCGGTAGAGATTCCAATAACTGTCATCACGAGGTCGCACGCGGCGCTGATCGAATGGAAACGGTGGATCCCAGTCGTCAATCGAATCCTGATCGGTCACTCCTTTCACCGTCGGCGTGAGATCGGGATCGTTGGCCTGCGTCGGCCGCTCGTCGAACCTGGGCTTCTTAGCTCCCTCAAAACCATGCGCCGGTTCGGTGACGGGCACAATCGCCCGCAAACGAAACTCGGCGGTCACTTCCACCGATTCGCCATGGGTTGTTTCAGGAGCGAACCAGGCTATTCGAATGCGATCCCCTGCCTCGGCTTGCAAATCCTCGGCTGCCCATGAATTCAGAACGATTTCATCGTCCGCGAGGGCCGCGATGGGCTTCCCATCACGATCGCGCAGTGGTCCCAGTGAGTCGTTGGCATCAACTGCCGTAATCATGGAATAGGGGATTGATACCGGTCGCTCGCGCTGGTCTCCCACCTTGGCGATGGAGTTCGCCAGGTACGTGAAAACGGGTTGCGGTTCGTGTGGCCGGAGGGCATTTTGTGCGACCTGAACAACGTTTTCGTCCAGCAGTAGCCGCTCACTGGACAACTGTAAGTAGTCGAAAACGGTGATCGTCTCAGCGGCCTCGTCAGGTCGAAACGTCTGCTGGACCGACTGCAGGGTGAGCCCCAAATCGGTTAGACGCGGCGTGATCATCGCCGCGGTATTGCGAGTGGCCTGAGGATCGCGCGCGGCCAGGAAAAGGGCGTTCACGCGTCGGGGTTGTTCGAGCGCTCGCTGCAGCGAAGCGGTCGACACGTAGGCGTTCAGAGGAAACCGCTGAGAAGAGCTGAGACTGAAGCGTCCCAGACCGATCGGTTCGATAATATCGATGACGGTCAAATCGGCGAGCGTGCGAATCAGATCCGTTTTGCGTCCCAGCGGGCTGTCGGCCGGCACTTGATTCGACTTCGGAAGTCGCAGCAGCACTCGATCTCCCACGGACACTTGAAGTTCGTCCGCCAGGGGCCGATTGAGAATGATCTCGTCGGCGGTTGGTAACCGAGCGGGACGAGACGCGTCCTGTCCGAGATTCCAGAAGGCGTCGTCGGCTCCAATCACCAGCACGGAACCGGCGCGCTGCGTCGTCGCCTGTCCCGCTGCTTCCAGCGTTCCGCCCGGCAAGACAATCGCCGTCGCCTTTTCGGCATAGGTTTGAGCGAAGTCGGGATGAGCCGCTGTCTCCGTCAACAGCTCCTCACGAAAAAAACGATCGGTGATCAGTTGATCGTCGATGCGGCCGAGGCGGTCGAGCACCAAACGCTGTAGGCTATTCCGTACGGAATCACCGACGATGAGTGCGCCGGTCAGCACGGCTGTCGCGGCGGCGACTCCGAGCGCCACGGCGCCATGATTCCGCACAAAGTGCAGCAGGCTTCGTCGTAGGAATCGAGACAGCGTGAGCATGAAGTGACTCAGTGGTTCAGACGAGTTTTCCCTCATTGATGGTCATTTGCCGGCCCATCAAGGAAGCCAGTTCGGCGCTGTGTGTGACCACGATGAGCGTCATCTTTTCGGCTTGCTGCAATTCACCGAGCAAGCGGCCAACTGCTTGAGCGTTGGTGCGGTCGAGGTTGCCGGTCGGTTCGTCGGCCAGCAAGATGGGTGGCTTCAGCAGCAGTGCACGAGCAAGTGCCACTCGCTGTCGTTCTCCGCCCGAAAGTTCGGCCGGTCGATGGTGCAGCCGCTCCCGCAATCCCACTCGCGCGAGCAATTCCTGTGCTCGATTTTGTTGCTCGCGCGTCGGAGTGCTAGAGGCTAGCGCGGGAACAAGAACATTTTCAAGGACGGTGAGTTGGGGGAGCAGATGATGCTCTTGGAACACGAAGCCGAAGGTGCGGTTACGAAACTGGGCCAGCTGGAGATCGGCGAGCGAGAAGGGGTCGCGACCATCGATGCGCACCTGGCCCGAGGTGGGTTGATCGAGAGTGCCGAGGATTTGCAGTAAGGTGCTTTTGCCCGAGCCACTGGGACCGACAATCGCCACGCTTTGCCCGGCTGTCACTCGCACGTTCACGTCCCGCAGAATCACCAGCGGTTCCGCTCGCGTGACATATTCCTTCGACAGATGTTCGACAATGAGTTCAGCCATGAGCGTTATCGTAGGGCAGGCGAGAGTCCATCACTAGAGCGCGACAGCCCAGTCCATAAAATGTGTACTCGACGTCACAAGCGGGATCCCAGGCAGCACCATGAAAACCACCGCCAGGAAGCTCCAGCGACCGCACATAACGCTCAAAAGCGGAGCGATCGATTTCGGTGGTGGCCTGCAGGTCGGCCAGCGTCAGATAGCCGGTGAAACTACTGAGCAGATCGGCAATCGGAATGCGCGTGTTCGCTCGTAGTCCCCCCTCGTCGTTCTGCATCTCAACGAGGAAATCGAGTGTCGACTCACGGACGTCCGGCGTGAGCGCATCGAGCACTCGTAGAGTCCCAATGGCGGCGGCGGTCGGATTCGTCCCTGCTCGTTTCCCGGCTCTAATCTCGCGAAATCCGCCACCTTCGCACTGCTGCGAATGAATGAATCGCACCACCTCAGCGGGTTCCGGCACCGGACGATCGATCAGTTCCAGGCAGATAGCGACGAGGAAGGTATGATAGGTGCTGCTCGCGACTCCTTCAGGGCCTTTGGCATAGCCGCCATCGGGTCGTCGCAGTTTGGCGAGTGCGGCAGCGATCGCATCGGGCCACGTCGACGGCAAGTCGGCAAAGAGATCGAGCCCGGCTGCGACGCGTAGCAGGGAAGCGGAATAGACGAGCGACAGGAAATCGACGATCGATTCCCGGCCACTCAGGCGAGTCGCGAGGAAGCGGCAGGCACGCTCCGCCAGCGGTCCATACAGTTCGCCGAGTATGGCAAGCGACCGCAGCGCGAAGCTGGTGTAATAAAGATCGCTGCCCCCCTCACGTCCTGCGAAACCGCCATCGGGCTGCTGCAGGTTACGCAAATAGTCGATGTGCGTCTGACGTTCGCGTTCAGCGAGTTGTCCCAGGCCGGCGGCCAGTCGCAGCGTCATGTCGTCCAAGTAGCGAGCCATGCGGCGATTCCTGCTTTCACTCGGCAAGATAATCCGATAGTCGAGTGCGAATGGGCTCGGGGATGGCGACCGACTGAGGCACCTCACCGGGCATGATCAAACAGCAGACCGCCGTCACTCGACCTTCCGCCACCACCCGATCCTGCTGTTTAAACCAACAGCCGTAGGTGACGCTTTTCTCACCCAAACGTATTACGTGCAGTTCGATCCGCAGCAACTGCTCGAACGTAACCGGGCCGCGGTAGTCACACTGCGCTGAGACACGTGGCCAGCTGAGTTTGCCACCCGTGGGCTGCGGCTGCCAAACGCTCAGCCCCAAAGTTCGTAACAGCGCATGCTCCGCCTCTTCCATGCGGAGAAAGTAGGTGGAGAAATGCATTAAGCCCGAAGCATCCGTGTCACGGAATTCGACCAAGCGGTCGTAGGTAAAGACACGACTCATGTGGCGTCGGGCAGGTGGGAAAGAGTCCGGATTGGGCGGTGAGTGGCGAACGTCAGGGAGCGCACGACTCACGCCCAAACGCTCGAACTACTCGCCAACATAGGGCAACAACGCCATGAATCGAGCGCGCTTGATCGCTCGAGTCACTGCGTGCTGGCTGACGGCAGTGCAACCGGTCTTACGGCGGCTGACAATTCGTCCATGCCGATTGACCAACTTCTTCAGCAGCTCGATGTCCTTGTAATCAAGGTACATCGGACGTGGACGCTCGCCATCCACGAACAGGGGATCTTTCTTTTTGGTCTTGACGCGTGTCTTGGCACGCTTCTTGACCTTCGCATTCTTTGCCGTCTTCTTGTTGAACATGGCACTCGATCAGTCTTAAGTGGGGTGATACACATCCATGGCTGGCAGCCAACTACCGCCGCGAATCCGTCGCGACGAGTGCCAAATTGTATTTAAATTCACAACTTACGCAAGTCGGGAATGGGTCTTGTGGGGCCTCGATTCGTCCGCCCCGGGCGGGGCGCTGGCGCGAGGGCATCCCGGCGGCGCCGCAGCCGCCCGTATTCGTCCTGAGTCCTGGCAAGCCGTAGCGACTGCGGAGCCTCTGCGGGTCACTGAGACCGCGCCGTCCAAGCCGGTCCTGTCGTTTGCTAAGAAGTTGCCCATGGTGGCTGTCCTATCGATTTTTGCAGTCGTTCGCTTGAACGCTTCGCCGCTCGCCCACCAGTAGCGGTTTCGCCGAAGAGACACTGCCGATGTGGTTCGCCCCGGCGACTCCACCCTGGCTCAGCAGGACGCTCATATTTTCGCGACGGTAGCGCAAGGATGCGCAAGGACGCTCGCCATGCCCTCACAACGGTCACTCCGCGGCTGTACGCTCACCGTGGCCCTCCTATGCACGCTCCCGCTGAGCGACTGGATGCATGTTTTCCACCTCGGCCCTCACTATCATTGGCCCACTCAAGGGCTGGCTCTGACGAGCGGCTCACTGCAGGCGGAAGAGCCGCGATTGCTTGCACCGCAAGACGCCCAGCAGCTGGCGGCCAGTGTTATCGCTAACACCTACAGCCAACCAAACGCAGGTGCCTCACGTGCGGAGCTCACCGACGCAAGCACACCATCGGCTGCCGAATCGTCCGACGATTCCGCTCCCGAGAATGCCACTTCCCCGACTCTTACCCTGGCCGCCGCACAGCGCTGGCCGCTCCGGCCACTCGATGTTCGCGCCTTACAGCTACTTCAACTTGATCGCAAACCCGAACAGCCCTCACTCGCGCGTACGCGCACGATCACCGAACGTTATCCGCAAGGAAGCGTCCGCACGTCGCGTCAAGTCATCACCAATGCACTGGGGGATACAGAGAATCATGGTTTATGGCAGTGGTTCGACACCGCCGGGCAACCGCTTGCACGCGGCTATTTCTGGCAAGGTCAGCGTCAGGGACACTGGCAGCGCTGGCTGCAATTCGAAGATGCCCCGCTGCTCAAACAACTTCCCTATCGCGAATTCTCGCCACCGCTGCTCTCGCAAGTTGAATTTCGCGACGACCGCATGCACGGCACTTGGGAAGTGCTCGACGCGCACGGTCGCCTCGTCAGCGCCATCGAGTTAGTCGATGGCGATCGGCATGGGAAGGCCATTTGGTGGTACCCGAGCGGCCAGAAAATGTTGGAAATGAACTACCTCCAGGGCAGCCTGGACGGCGACCACCTAACCTGGAATCCCGACGGGACGCTGATTGGCCAGAAACGTTATCAACTCGGACGAGAACTGCGCGTGCAAACGCGTAAATTTCCGTCGGGAGCCAAGCAAATCGACGAGGGGATTGCCCTCCCCAAACTCGTTCCCAACGTTCGCGACCACTGGTGGAATATGACGCTCGCCACCTATCGCACCGAGGGACACACGGCAAAACATGGAATCACGCGTCAGTGGCATGCCAACGGGCAACTTTTAATGGAAGGTGAATTCGATCTCGACGAGCCCGTGGGGATTCACACCTGGTGGCATGAAAACGGAAACAAATTAAGTGTTGGAGAATATCGCATGGGACGTCGCGAACGTTTGTGGACGTGGTGGCATCCCAACGGACAAGTCTCGCAGCAGGGCAATTACGATGTGGGCGTAGCGATTGGGCAATGGACCGCCTGGTCACAGGATGGCTCGATTGTTCGCCAGGACGAAGCCGACCCGTTCATGCGTTCGGGAAATGCACTGGATCAAATCATTGTTCCTTCAGTCCGACAAGCGCTCCGTCCCGTGAAACCGACTCAGCCCCTCGTCCCGCCGCGGTTGCTGCCAGAATAGCTGGCACTCAACGCTTTAAGCCCGGCGCGACGCGATGCGGCAGTTGCTCCGCATTGCCCGCCGCGTCTTCCGCTCGGGCCACCCAGCCGGCCTCCCCAGGATCGTCCAACACAATCTGCCACGTGGCAAAATTCGGCGTGCGAGCCTCCGCGTCCTGTCCGTTCACGACCACGCGCCGCACCTCTCCATTGTCCGCACAGGTGCCTTGCACGAGGTAGCGGGCACCTTGACGTGTGACATGCGTGATGACAGTCGTCGGCGGCAGATCATCGATCGGTGCGGGCGACTGAGGAAATGATAGGTCATTCACCTCGGCCACGCGTGATTCGTCGCCCGTCAAAGGTGGATCGGCGCGGAATCGATTGGGTGCCGCTAGGTACTCGGGCGATCGCCTGCTTACGACCATTGCGTGACGTCCCGGACCATACCAGTCATGCAAATAAATCGGCACTCCTTTTTCGGTCGACGGTTTTGGTCGTGGACCGCCGCCCAGATTCACCACCGCCTTTTCCCGACTGTTATCCATCCAGTTCACCAATTTCAGTCCACGAAAATGCGACACCGCTGCGCCGGTGGCGTTGTCATCCGAGATTTGGATGAGCGGCATACTGCCAGAACGGATGCCGTCCAAGGTGAGTCCATCGACGGTGAGCATACCGTGCTGCACACTCAAGTCGTCGTGCCCGCGATTGAACGGCTCAGTATTCGTTTGACGAATGGTGATGTTGCGATAGTGGTGGTTATCAAAATTCGGATGGTAAATACCATAGTGCGATTGAATCTTCATGGTATCGACGAGTACGGAAGGAGCCTGAGGGCGAAAACCATAATGCACATTCCAGATTTTGGTATTTCGCAAAATAAAGGGATGACGCGCATCCGGTCCCACGCCCTGCACGCCTTCGCCCAGATTGATGCCATATAGTCCATAGCTGCTATGCACTTCGTTGTCGTCGAACCGCACAAACGGCAGCGTGCGAATGTCGATGTTCATTTCGCTCCCGTCGGGTTGCAGCACGGGCAGCACGGTTTTGAACGAACTGCCAGAAGTCGCCTCGTAACGGAAGCCATACTGATCACAGCCGGCCGCGACATTGCGCGTGAACGTGTTGCGACTATTTGCCCACCAAAATCCCGCGCCGTCATTGGCGTCAAACGGCAGCACCTGCTTGGGAAGCCGCTTGCCCGCTCGAGCCTCAATAGCCAAGTTCCGATCGAGTACGTTGTAAACCTCAGTTCCATCTTCCAAAAAGAAGCCATGTCCCACGCTGCGATACCCAACGTTATCGCGCACGACGAGGTAGTTCGTGCCGTGAATCGTCAACCAGCGGTTGTGACTATCCCAGATCGAAGCACCAATGACATAGCTGCCTCGCATGGTTGTGCCGACTAAGTGAAAGTGCAGCGAGTAGCGACCGAGTGTGTCTTTCTTGCCCAGGTGCCGAAACTCGGCGTAACTGATCGCACCCGCCGATTCGCGGTGATACATCGTATGACCTCGGACGCCGTTGGGATCAGCCGATTCCACGACCACGTTGCGGCTGAGATTCGCCACTTCACTACGAAATTCGCCTTCCCCCAAGTGCTCGAAATCCAGCGGCTGGCGGAAGCTCAATTTGTTTGTTGCCGCATCGATGGCAGTGATCGTCCGTGGTTCGCTGCCTCCTTCTTGGTGATAGAGATGTTGAGTGGCCGTAAGGACGATTCGGTCACCGACACGCCAGCCTGTGACGGGTTCAGCGAGGGTCACCTCGCGAGCACCTTTAGCGGCACTGGATCCCAGCTTCACCCAGGTGCGGCTCAGAGGGGCTCCGTGAAAATCCATGCGCCCACCACAGCAGACAATCGCCGGACAGGATTGCTTGTTTTGACCGGCGACATAGGTAAGCCGAATGAGGGCTCGAACATTCGCGGCGACCGGTTGTTCCGGTGTGCCCACGATCAGTGCCGGTCGAGGCTGTCCGGGCGGAAGCGGCTCGGCATGGTCGTCACAGTCAAAGCCCTCTTCGGCCAGACTGTCCGACGCCTCGATCTTCAGCAGTCCAACGTTTAGCCGAGTATTCTTATCGGTCGCAAATACCAAGCTACCCGCGACAAATAGAGATCGAATGACGGTCTGCTCATCGGCTTCGACATCGTAGTTCACAACATGTTGCGGTCGAATCTGCACTTTGCAGCCCTGCACCGGCACTTGGCCGCCCTCCCAGGTTGCTCCCACCGACCAAGCACCGGATCGTGCGCTGCGAACAACAGGGGCATCGTCGGTCAGCAGCTTCTCCGCTGCGGCGTTAATTAAGAAAGGATTGCCGAACAGGAGAACTAGGCAGCAACCCAGCGACACGAGCGGTGCTTGAACAACGCGACGGCTGGTAGCCTGACACGATTGAGTGACATTGAGTAGGAACGCGCAAATCATGGCTAGCACTCCAGAGTAAACGACAACCGACGCAGGGCCGCAATTGTACGCAGATCAGAAGCGCGAAGAAAACGGTTCGGTTCGTCCGGGTTTCCTCTGAGTCGACGTCGAGCAACCACTCAGTGTGACTGTAACCATAGGAAACCTGGAAGGACTGAGATTTTCTGGGCCCGGTTTGGAGCTTGGATTTCGATGGAATCCTGGGACAGCACCAGCGGCTTCAGGAGGAATCCAGCCATGATCATCGATATTCGACCCACCGTTGATCTCGCGTTTCGACTGATG
>JBJSXJ010000148.1:0-13934 GCA_046086325.1 Planctomycetota bacterium
ATTCGCGTCGTTTGTCAACCGACTCGATCACATAAGCCTAGGCAAAAGGATAGTAGAGATGTCTTTAGCGGATATGAGTCGCGAGCAGTTGTCGATCAATACCATTCGCACGCTCGCCATGGACGGAGTGCAGCAGGCTAATAGCGGCCATCCGGGTACTCCCATGGCCCTCGCCCCCGTCGCTTACTCCATCTGGAACGAAGCACTGCGCTACGATCCCGCCGCTCCCCATTGGCCTGCTCGCGATCGCTTCGTTCTCTCCTGCGGCCATGCTTCGATGCTGCTTTACTCGCTGCTGCATCTGGCAGGCGTAAAGAAGGTGGATCATCACGGCCATGTGCAAAATGAGCCAGCCATTGCACTGGATGATTTGAAAAAGTTTCGTCAACTGCACAGTCCTTGTGCGGGACATCCGGAATACGGGGAGGCGGCGGGAATTGAAATGACCACGGGGCCACTCGGCCAAGGTGTCGCGACGAGTGTGGGGATGGCAGTGGCTGCCAAATGGTTCGCCGCACGCTACAACAAGCCCGGCTTCGATCTCTTCGGCTACAACACCTACGCACTCTGCAGTGATGGCGACCTCATGGAAGGCGTAGCGTGCGAAGCCGCCTCCGTCGCCGGTCACCTGAAACTCAATAACCTCGTTTGGATCTACGACGACAATAAGATCACGATTGAAGGTGAGACCGAGCTGGCGTTCAGCGAGAACGTAGCGGAACGTTTCCGCGGCTTGGGTTGGAACACGGTACACGTTGACGATGCCAACGATCTGCCGGCCTTTCGAGCGGCGATCAAGTCGTTTCAGGGATGCAGCGACAAACCGACATTGATTATTGTGCGCAGCATCATCGGATTTGGTTCGCCGAACAAAGCGAATAGTCACAACGCTCACGGTGCACCGCTGGGCGAAGAAGAAATCAAACTCACCAAACGCGCCTACGGTTGGCCCGAAGATGAAAAGTTCCTCGTACCCGATGCGGCTCGCGCGGACTTCCAGCAGGGAGTCGGTGCCCGTGGCGCTGCCGCTCGTGAGGACTGGGAAAAACGATTCGCAGATTACTCCGCGCAATTCCCCACCGAAGCTGCTCAGTTGCAGTCAATTTGGGCCGGCCAGTTGCCAGCGGGTTGGGATCAGTCGATCCCGACGTTCCCCGCCGACGCGAAGGGCCTCGCAACTCGCGTTTCCTCCGGCAAAGTGCTCAACGGATTGGCCGCTGGCTTGCCCTGGCTTGTCGGCGGTTCTGCTGACTTAGCACCATCGACGATGACGATGCTGGAGAGTGCCGAGGCAGGACATTTCGGGCATCACAACTATGGCGGCCGAAACATGCACTTCGGCATTCGTGAACATTCGATGGGTTCGATTTGCAACGGCATGGCGCTGAGTGGTCTGCGCTCCTACGGAGCGACCTTCTTTGTGTTCAGCGATTTCGTCCGGCCCTCCGTACGCCTCAGCTCCCTCATGAAGCTGCCGGTGATCTACGTTTTCACACATGATTCGATCGGTCTGGGTGAAGATGGACCGACGCATCAGCCAGTGGAACATCTCGCAGCTTGCCGAGCGATTCCGGGATTGCTGGTGATGCGACCCGGTGACGCGAACGAAGTTGCCGAGGCATATCGTGTAGCGGTCGGTGGCACACCGCGGCCGACGGCGATGGTACTCAGTCGCCAAAATGTCCCCACACTCGATCGCACCAAATTTGCTGCCGCCACCGGCACGGCTCGTGGAGGCTATATCCTCGCTGACGCTGCGGGCGGAAAGCCCACTGCGGTGATCATGGCGACCGGAACGGAATTGCCCATTGCGCTTACCGCTTACGAGCAGCTCACGGCAGAAGGAGTGGCAGTGCGACTGGTGAGTCTGCCGTGCTGGGAACTCTTTGACGAACAAGATCAAGCCTACCGAGACTCCGTACTGCCACCGAGCGTCACCGCTCGAGTGGCCGTGGAAGCGGGACTTAAGTTCGGTTGGGAGCGCTATCTGGGCTCCAGCGGTCGCTTCGTGGGGATGTCGAGCTTTGGGGCGTCCGCTCCCGCCGGAACTTTGTACAAGCATTTCGGGATCACGCCCGAGCGAGTGGCGGCGGAAGTCAAAGCGGCGCTCGGTAAGTAGTCGCGTTTCACTCCCCCAGCGGTTGTTTCTCAGGAGTTATCGATGAGTTGCTGGCTTGTTGGTTTACGTCAGGGTGCTACGGGTGCGACTGGGCGAGTCTTGATGGCAGGTAGTAGGCTGCGAGCGCTGCTGCTGCTCGCGGTAGCTGCGTCGATGGTTACCGCGTCAATATTTGCCGCGCCGATTCAGGCTCAAGACCGGACAACCACTGCGGCACAGCCCGCGGCGGCAGCGAAAGAAAATAAAAATCTAGCTACTGAGAAAACGGAAACAGCCAAAAAAGAAACGGACAAGCCAGCGCCGGCTGGCAAAGATGCACCGGTCGATCAAGAAGCTCTCTATAAGAAATTCGCAGAGTCGATGACGGGCGTGAAATTGGTTGGGCAATTCACCGTTCGTGGTAAAGAGAACGACAAACCGGCTCGTGATGAATACACGATCCTAAGTGCTACCAAAATGGAAAACGGTGATTACTGGCTCATCAAAGCTCGTATTCAATATGGAAAGAATGATCTCACGATCCCCATGCCGCTGCAGGTGAAATGGGCTGGGCAGACACCTGTTATTACCCTGGATCAGGTTTCCATTCCGGGGCTGGGCACGTTCAGCTCGCGAGTGGTGATTGACGGCACGATGTATGCTGGCACCTGGACTCACGACAAAGTGGGTGGGCACATGTTTGGCACGATTGAGAAACTGCCACCGGAATGATCAGCTACATCGTCATTCCCGCTCGACTCGCTTCCACTCGATTACCCCGCAAGCTGCTGCTGCGTGAGACGGGTAAAACGGTCTTACAGCATACCTATGAAGCGGCTCGCCGAGCGGTGCGGCCGGCGGGTATCATCGTGGCCGCTGATCACGCCGAAATTGCCGCAGAAGTGGAGCGTTTTGGTGGTCGAGTGGTGATGACGAGTCCCGAGTGTGCCAGTGGCACGGATCGAGTGGCGGAGGTGGCGCGGCAGCTGCCGGATGTCGATTTGTTGGTGAATGTTCAGGGGGATGAACCAGATATTTCGGCGGCGGCGATTGATCTGGCGATCGAGCTGTTGGAGGTCAATCCGCTCGCCACGATGGCCACGCTCGCTACGCCCATCCGCACCCGCGAAAAACTACTCGATCCGGCCTGTGTGAAAGTGGTGTTTAACGGGGCGGGCCGAGCACTTTATTTCAGTCGTAGCCCGATTCCTTACGCACGGACCTGGGACGATTCGCTACTCACCGATCAACCGGCTCATTTTTATCAGCACATCGGGCTCTATGCCTACCGGCGGGATTTTCTCTTGCGACTGGCAGAATTGCCGCGAAGCGATGCCGAAAAGCTGGAAAGCCTGGAACAACTGCGAGTTCTCCATGCAGGCCACGACATTCAGGTGGGAGTGATCGACGAACCCGCCATCGGAATTGACACTCCCGAAGATTATCGGGCCTTTGTCAGTCGTCACTCCGGTCGCTAGGATGGTCGCTTACCGCGACATTCTGTTTTTAGTCTGAGGAGGACGCGATGACCAAACACATTTTTGTAACCGGTGGTGTGGTCAGTTCATTGGGAAAAGGATTGACCAGCGCATCGATCGGAATGTTGCTCGAACGACACGGCTTGCGCGTCAAAATGCAAAAGCTGGATCCCTACATCAATGTCGATCCCGGGACGATGAGTCCCTATCAGCATGGTGAAGTGTATGTCTTGGATGACGGCAGCGAGACGGACCTGGATTTAGGTCACTATGAACGCTTCACCAACAGTCCACTCACCCGTGATTCCAATTACACGACCGGCCAGATCTATCTCTCGGTAATCGAAAAAGAACGACGGGGAGAATTCCTGGGAAAAACGGTGCAGGTCATTCCGCATATCACCAATGAGATCAAGGATTGCATTCACAAACTGGCGGACGACGAGACCGATGTGGTGATCACGGAAATTGGTGGCACCGTCGGCGACATTGAGAGTCAGCCGTTCCTGGAGGCGATTCGACAGTTCTCGCTAGATGTCGGCAAAGAAAACTGCCTCTACATTCACCTCACGCTGGTTCCTTACTTGAAAGCGGCAGGTGAACTGAAGACCAAGCCCACGCAATACTCCGTCGGACAACTACGTGAAATCGGTATCCAACCGGACATTCTGGTTTGTCGGAGTGAGAAGGCTATCAGCCACGATGATCGGCAGAAAATCGCGCTGTTTTGCAATGTGCCGATCGAAGCGGTGATTGAAGAACGCGACAAGGAATTTTCCATCTACGAGGTGCCGTTGAGCTTAGTCGAAAACCGACTCGACACCTTTATCATCCGCAAGCTGAATCTCTCCGCTGGCAAAATTGACCTCACTGATTGGCGTCAGATTCTGCACTATTTGCGCAATCCGGAACATGAAATCAGCATTGCTGTGGTGGGGAAGTACGCGGAGCACAAGGATGCGTACAAGTCGATTTACGAAGCGATCGATCACGCCGGCATTCATCATCGCTCACTGGTCCGCGTGGCGCGTATTCAAAGCGAGACCATTGAAACGGAAGGACCGGAGCGGCTGCTGAGTGGCTACGATGGAATTCTGGTTCCAGGCGGATTTGGCGAACGCGGCATCGAGGGCAAGATTGAAGCGATCCGATATGCTCGCGAACGAAATATCCCGTTTTTCGGCATCTGTCTGGGAATGCAATGCGCGGTGATCGAGTACGGTCGAAACCAGATGGGACTGCAGGGGGCCCACTCCACCGAATTCAGTCGTGACACACAGCACCCTGTCATCTGTCTGCTGGATGAACAGCGAAATATCGTACACAAAGGCGGCACCATGCGGTTGGGTGCTCAGGACGCAGCACTCGACCCCGCCAGCCGCTCCCGCGAGTGCTACGGTTCAACGAACATCAACGAACGCCATCGGCATCGCTACGAGTTCAACAATGTCTATCGCCAGCAGTTCATCGCCAACGGCATGCTCGTGGCAGGAACCAGTCCCGATCGCGGACTCGTGGAAATCATTGAGTTGCCCGATCATCCCTGGTTTGTAGCTGTGCAGTTCCATCCCGAATTCAAATCGAAGCCAACGCAGTCACATCCGCTGTTCGCAGGGTTCGTCGAGGCGGCGATCGAGCGGCGTCGCAATCGCGGCAGTCGTACGGTGGAAATGTTGAGTTAAAAACTGCGGCACGGCGGCGGCTGATTGATTTTTTTCCGACGTTTTGCTGTTCACATCGACGGACGCCTAAGTTAAGGACCAAGGAGCGCATCACCCATGAAGGTTTGTCATTCAGTTCTGCGTGGGCGGCTGGTGTTGCTGACGTTCTTGATGAGCTGTAGTTCGGTCGCGAACCAGTTACCGGCTGACGCGAAGGCGAACGAGTCGGTCTGTGCCGCGACGGAGAATGATGAAAAGCCAGCCGCGACGGTGCTCAACGTTGCCAAGGCGACGAAGAAACTGGAAGTCCGCGTTTCTCAGATTGGTTATCGCGACACATTACTCTTCTATACCTTTGAGCAGTCGCGCATCATTCTCAAGTTTCAAATTGGGAATCAAGATAAGAAATTCCCGATGACGGGAACCATCTACGTTTTCGCAGCGGATGTCACCCTTGAACAATTAGAAAAGTGGCTCAACAATCAGCACTCGGATGGTCTCTTTCCCGACGTTCCCAAGCCGATCGCAATGCATCAACTGCCAGCCAATACCTGTCAGGTGACGGAACAGAAGTTACTGGATCGCGGCAAGTTCGGCCTGGGTGAATTTGAGAACTACGATGTGCAATACACGGTGAAAGATTTTGCGGATAAAACTGGAATTCAGCTGAAGGGATTTTCGGGTACGACGAAGGTCCATATACCGGTGCGGTAATAAAGCGCAGGTACAAGAAAAAGTTAGTTCCACGTGGTGATGGAGTCGAAGAGGAGGTAGATGATGGCGAGGGATGAAGACGATACGAAATCGGTAGCAGATGTTGCGGGTGATGACGATCCACTGGCGAATGCGAAAATTCCACCCGTGTCGATGTCGTCCTTGGTGCAGATGATCGCCAGCCAAGTCTTAGTCAATCTCGGCCTGTACCCGGATCCAGTCGTAAAGAAATCCGTGGTTCGCGCGAACTTGGCGCGGCACCACATCGACACCTTGGCGATGCTCCAGGAAAAGACGCAAGGGAATTTAACGGAAGAAGAGCGTCAGATGTTGGAGCACATTCTGCGCGATGTGCGGCTCATGTACATCCAGGCTACCAAAACTTGACAATCCGTCGACCGTCGAACTAGACTCGGACCGACGTGATCAACATGAACCAACTCAATCCGTTTATCGCTGTTTCTCGTTTACCGCAGCGATTGCGTTGGGGTTGGTCGTTGCTGCTGATTTTGCTCACGTGGCAGGGACCGGTGCCGTTGCTGCATTGCCACGGGGCAGAAGCCAACTTGGCCAGCCCGGATAACGAATGGCTCGCTTGCCATCTCTGTAATTATCACCTCGCCGCACTGCTGACCGGAGCCGAAGTCAACGGCTGGCATTTTCATTTGGCCTATCCCGATTCACCGAACGATGATGCGGATCACGATTCCGAGGGGGCGTCCAAGCCGAGTTCGCGCCGGGTGCTGATGGAAACGGGCAACCCTGGTTTCACTCGTGTAATCAGCGATGGTGCGCGAGCGGCTTCTGGATTGATCACCATCGATCAGGATGTGGAAGCAGCGACCGTGATTACTCCGACGGTGGGTACGGGTCGAGTGCAAAGGAGTGGAGCCTTTTACACCACATTTGCCACTGCTCTAGCGCTACCGCTGCGCTTTGGGATTCTTCGCGTTTGATCCCGCGAGCCTCATTGGCTACTCGTTGATCGGTACACGAGCCAGGCATGAATGCTGCTCAACCGATATTCCATGTCGGCAAATCGCCGAACTGGATGGCAAATCAATTTTCTTCGTGGCTGGTTTTGGTTGTCTGGGGAATCGAGGTGAGAGATGAGTAGTTCAATGCCGGGGATGGCGCGTGTCGTGGTGATCGTTGCCATGGTTGTCACCGCGATCCTGATTGCTGGATGTAAGCCTGCCAAGCCGGATCTTGCGGCGGGCTCTAAGCCTGCTGACAAAGATGCGCCGGCTCAGGAGCAGACGGATGCACCCACAGAACCCCAAATTGTGGAATTCCCGGTTGCATCGTGGGAAGCGGCCAAGATCAAAACAGCGCCGGTCGAGGCAGGGGAGCTCAGTCAGTCCCTGGAGCTGACGGGCAAGGTCACCATCAACGAAGAGCGGGTAGCACACATTTTCCCGCTCATTGATGGTCGAGTGGATGAGGTAAAAATTCGTCTCGGTGATAACGTCAAACAGGGCGATCCCCTCGTTGTCGTGCAGAGCATCGAAGTTGGTAAAGCGATGCTGCAGCTCTATCAAGATCGCCTCGAACGCGATTTTGTGATAACCAAAGATGAGTGGACACAAACGGTTGCCAAGAACACTCAGCAGATGATCAAGCTGATGCGGGCTAATGCGTCGATCGAGGAGATCGAGCGGCAACTGACCGACCATCCGATGGGCGAGTACCGCGACAAACTGATCAGTGCGTTTGTGGCGTCTTATAAGGCTCGTAAAACGCTCGAGCGTTTCAAACCGCTCACAGATACGGGTGCGATTACTGGCAAACAGTTATTGGATGCCGAATCGGAAGGCAACGCGACTCGCGCGACGCTGCAGTCGCTGATGGAGCAATATCAGCAGGAAACGCAGCAGTCATCGCGCATGTCGACGCAATTGGTGAAGGAGATGCAAACTCGAGTAGCAGTGGATGAAACGAATCTCAAGGTTCTCGGATTTAACGATGAGCAGCTCAAGGGAATCGATCCACTTACCCAAGGTGAAGCGATCGCTCATTATCCCATCACCGCTCCGTTTGATGGCACGATCATTTCCAAAGACGTGGTGCTGATGGAACGAGTAGGTCCGACCAGTCAAATCCTCAGTGTGGCCGATTTAACAACCGTCTGGGTAACGACGGATGTTTATGAGGAGCACCTGCCACTGCTCAAACAATTAGAGAATCGCGAGATCGAGTTTCACACTCCTGCATGGCCCAAGGAGACATTTCAGGCCCAGGTCTTCTATACGGGTGACTTGGTGCAGGAGTCATCCCGTACCGTTTCGATGCGAGCGCTGGCTAAGAACCAGGATGGCAAACTGCGACCGGGAATGTTCGTGACAGTGCGTTTGCCGAGTTTGAGTCGTCCGAATGTTGTTCGCGTACCACGCTCCGCCGTACTGGATTACCTCGGTAAACATTTCGTGTTTGTGCATCTCGAGGGTGACAAGTTTGAGCGCCGCGATGTGGTCTTGGGTGCGAGCAACGAGGAATTCTTAGAAATCAAAACGGGTTTGAAGCCGGGTGACAAGATTGCTGTGAGTGGCGGGTTTGCTCTGAAAACTAGCATGTTGTCGGAATTTTTGGTCGGCGAATAGCCACTCCTTGAGGAACTTAGATCGTGGTACACCACATCATCGAATGGTCGCTCGAAAATCGCTTTATCGTGATGTTGCTCGCTATCGTTCTGTTGGGCGTGGGCGTGATGTCTGTCACGTCCTTGCCGCTCGATGCGGTCCCCGACTTAACCAACGTGCAAGTGCAGGTTCTGACCACGTCGCCGGCATTGGGGCCGGTGGAAGTGGAGCAGTTCATTACGTTCCCGGTGGAGAACGCGATGAGTGGTTTGCCGCGTGTGACCGAGATCAGATCGATCAGCCGCTTCGGACTGTCGGCCGTCACCGTGGCATTTGAAGAGGGCACCGATATCTACTGGGCTCGCAATCTGATCAATGAGCGACTGCAACAGGCACGCGAGAACATTCCACCCGGAGCTGGTAATCCGCAGATGGGGCCCATCGCGACGGGAATGAGTGAGATTTACCAATTCGAAGTGCGCGCCAAGCCGGGCTACAACTTCAGTCAGATGGATCTGCGCACCGTGCTCGACTGGCAGATCGCTTTTCAAATGCGCAGCGTTCCCGGGGTCATCGAAGTGAACACCTTTGGCGGTGAACTGAAAACCTACGAGGTACAAGTCGATCCCAATAAGCTGCTGAACTATGACATCTCGCTCAGTAAAGTCTTCACTGCTCTTCAAGAGAACAATGCGAACGCAGGCGGTGGCTACATTCAGCACAGTGCTGAGCAGAGACTGATTCGTGGTGAAGGTCTTGTCGAATCGATTGATGATATACGTAACATCATTCTCGATACCCGAGCCGATGGTACGCCGATTCGTATCGCGGACATCGCCGATGTGGTGTTCGCGCCGATGCTCCGACAAGGAGCGGTGACTCGCGATGGCGACCGTGAAGCTGTGACGGGCATGGTGATGATGCTGATGGGGGGTAACTCTCGTCAGGTCGTGCATGATGTCAAAGCGAAAATCGCGGAGATTCAGCCGACGTTACCCGAGGGCGTCTACATCGACACGTTCTACGATCGCACGGAACTTGTCGCGAAAACGATTCACACGATTGCCGAGAACATCGGCATTGGTGTCATCCTCGTGATCGTGATGCTCTTCTTGCTGTTGGGCGACGTGCGCGCGGGGCTGATCGTTGCCGCAGCGATTCCGCTCTCCGCCATGTGCGCGCTCATCGCCATGCGCTATGCCGGTGTGTCGGCGAATCTGATGAGCCTCGGTGCGGTCGACTTTGGTGTGATTGTCGATGGTGCGGTGGTGATGATTGAAAATGCGGTCCGAGCGGCCAGCCAATATCAGCGTCAGCATGGTGGCGGAAAAGTACCGAAAGAAGTGTTTAAACAGTCCTCGAAGGAAGTCGGTAAACCAATTTTGTTTGCGGGCATCATCGTGGTGATTGTGTTCCTGCCGATCCTGAGTTTGGAAGGCGTGGAAGGCAAGATGTTCAAGCCGATGGCGTTCACCTTCATGTCCGCACTCACCGGTGCGCTGGTTCTGGCCGTGACCGTCATGCCGGTAATGGCATCGCTCTTTTTGGCGCGGAAGGTGAGTGCCAAGGACACGTTTTTGGTGCGCTACTTGCGACGCGCTTACGAACCGCTGCTGCATTATGCGATGGCGCGACCGGCATGGATGCTGGGGTTATCAACGGTGATGTTCGCCGGCAGCGTCTGGATTGCCATGGGGTTTGGGATGGAGTTCGTACCTAAGCTGGATGAGGGTGACCTCGCCATTCAGGCCTCGCGCTTACCCAGCGTGTCGCTCGAAACCTCCCTCGAAATGACTCGAGCGATGGAACGCACGCTGAAGAAATTCCCGCAGGTCGCCAGTGTGGTGTCGAAGACCGGACGACCGGAAATCGCCAACGATCCGATGGGTGTCCATCAAACCGACATTCTCGTGCGCATGAAGCCAGTCGAAGAGTGGCCCGAGCCGATCGCGAAGGAGAAGCTCATCGAGCAAATGCAGGAGGCGCTGGAGCGCGAGGTGCCGAGCAACGTGTATGGCTTCACGCAGCCGATTGAACTGCGAGTGCAAGAGTTAGTGGCTGGAGTACGCTCCGATGTGGGACTCAGTCTCTACGGCGATGACCTCGATCAATTGAAAGAGGAAGGTGACAAGATTGTGCGCGTGCTCAGCAAGGTGGAAGGTGCTGCGGACACGCAAGCACAGCAGATTGCTGGTCTGCCATATTGTCGAGTGATTATTCGTCGGGAGGCGATTGCACGTTATGGCATTAATGCTTCCGCGATTTTGGATGCGGTCTCGATCGTAGGTGGAAAGATCATGGGCGAAGTGTTTGAAGGCCAGCGCCGCTTTCCTATTCAAGTACGACTATCGCCGCAGTGGCGACAGGATGTCGAACGTCTGCATCAACTCAAAATCGAAGATTCCCATGGACGACAAATTCCACTCACACAACTCGCCAATATCGTCGTTGAAGAGGGGCCGTCGGAGATCAGTCGTCATGCCATTCGTCGCCGAATGCTGATTCAATGCAATGTGCGCGGTCGCGATCTGGGAAGTTTTGTGAAGGAAGCAAAGGAGACGGTCCAGCGCGAAATTAAATTGCCGACCGGTTACTCGCTGAAGTGGGGTGGTCAATTTGAAAACCTGGAACGTGCCACGGCACGCTTGATGATCGCCGTGCCTGTGGCCCTCTTCCTGATCTTCTCGCTGCTTTACATCACCTTCAACTCCGTCAAACTCACGCTGCTCATCTACCTCAACGTACCAATCGCCGCGACGGGTGGAATCGTTGCCCTCTGGCTGCGCGATATGCCGTTCTCGATTTCAGCGGGTGTCGGTTTCATCGCCTTGTTTGGTATCGCGGTGATGAACGGTGTGGTGCTGATTGAGCATATCAGGCATTTGCGCGAGCATGGAAACGATCAGCGAACGGCGGTGCTGCAGGGTTCAATCGATCGTTTGCGACCAGTGCTGATGACGGCTACCTGCGGCGCATTAGGGTTTCTGCCGATGGCTGTCTCGGGCAGCGCCGGAGCGGAAGTGCAGCGACCACTTGCCACCGTCGTCATCGGCGGACTCATCACTTGTACGGTGCTAACGCTGCTGGTGTTACCGGCCATCTATCGCTGGTTTGAATCGGCTACCGAGCCGACGACGAGCGACACGCCGGGGCACACTGCACATCCGTAAGCCGCCCCGCACCACGCTCATCTTTCCTAGAACCAGTCTTTCTTTTGAATGGCGTATTGGTGATAGAAATCTTCATCGGATTTGGTGAGGTAAATAATTCCTTCGACGAATCCGATGATGCTCATGGCGCCCGCCGCTAAGGCTGGCACGAAGAGGCAACTGCCGACGATACCCGCAATGGTAATCGCCAGCATGATGAGACCGGCATTGGTGAAACCTAAGACGAATTTATGAACTCCTAAGCCGCCGAATAAAAGCCCCATGATGCCAGCGAGAATCTTCTTTTCGATGAAGGCACGCTTGTCGGGATTCAGGGACGACGTCGCCGAGTAGGCCGTTGCCAAGCTGGGCGGAATTTCGCGATCGCTGAAGGGATTCGTCGAGGCCACATGGCCGGTCGGAATCGGAATCTGAAACTGTCCCTGACATTGCGAACAAAGAACCATGGAACCAGCTTGGTTCACCGGTAACATCATTCGAGCCTGACAGTAGGGACAACCTACATCCAATTGCGGTGGCGGAACTGCACTAGCCATCGGTTGTCTCCGCTCCGTTGGCCGCCGGCGGAACTTCCAGACGGCAACAACCTAAGTTGATACTTGCCGCTTCCACTCGCTGCTTTGCTGAGCCCGCGGCTTTGCTGGCGACGGCTTGTTTGCTGGCAGCGGCTTGTTTGCCAGCGGCACCTGATTTGGCCTGCGTTTTGTCCGTCGACCCACACTGAGCGATTTGCTGGTGCAATTGGTAATAGATGTGACGACCGGCACGTCGAGTGGTTACGAGCTGAGCGTGTTTCAAGATCTGCAGATGATGGGAGATACCGGCGAGCGGTGTGTCGAGGAACTGCGCGATATCGCCGACGGTGAGCTCCCCGTAACGCAGCAGCTGGACCACTCGCAGTCGCAGCGGATCGCCCAGCGCTTTCAACCGATTGGCGCAGTCATCCGCCGGAAACGTTGCGGCTGCCTGAGCAGGAGAAGGGGATGCAGCTTTGGTCTTAGACATCACGGAAGCACTCGAGGATGATAGACTGCCTTAGATCGTAACAAACCGATTTGAATCTGTCACTTGATCGACGGCCGGAGGCTTTGGTTGATGGTGACCGGGAAGAGGATTTGTGGGAGTACACTGACATGCTGGACCGGCTCGCGCGCCGCTGTGTTGATCCGCTCTTAGAACCTGCGGCGACGATATTGGCAGCTCTGGAAGTACCCGCCACGGCCATTACGCTCACCGGGTTTGCGCTGGGAATCACTGGCTGCGTGGCGATAAGTCAAGGATATTTTCTGACTGGACTGACCTTCATCTTGCTTAATCGCTTAGCCGATGGACTGGATGGTGCAGTCGCTCGCCAAACTCAAATCACCGATTACGGTGGCTTTCTGGATATCGTTTGCGACCTGATTTTTTACGCCAGTGTGCCACTTAGTTTTGGGCTGGCAGACCGGACGAACAACTTGTTCCCGAGCTGTTTTGTGATTCACAGTTTCATGGGCTCCAGCGGCTCGTTTTTAGCAGCGGCGATTCTGTCGGCGAAGCGCGGAGTGACAACCGGCTGGGAGGGAAAGAAATCGTTTTATTATCACTTTGGATTGATGGAGGGCACAGAAACCATTCTGTATCTGACGCTCTGCTGCGCGCTGCCGAGCTACTTTCCCATCCTATCGTGGACGTTTGGAGTTCTCTGCTGGCTAACGGCGCTCCTGCGAGTGGCCATGGTGAAATCGTTGCTGTAAGCCGTCCCTCCGGCGGCGTTGGAGAGCGGTTCGGAGTTCGCGCCGGACGGCTTACGCCGGTACCGCTACCTCTCGGCGCGAGGCCGTTTTTTTTAGCGGTATGGGCGTGAGCCCTCCGGCCGGCAGTGGAAAGCGGTTCGGAGTTCCGGCCGGACGGCTTACGCCGGTACCGCTACTTCACGGCGCGAGGCCGTTTTTTTAGCGGCTGGGCGTGAGCCCTCCGGCCGGCAGTGGAGAGCGGTTTGGAGTTCCGGCCGGACGGCTTACGCCGGTACCGCTACCTCTCGGCGCGAGGCCGTTTTTTTATTTTAGCGGTATGGGCGTGAGCCCAGCCTTTTAAAGGTGTTTCTATCTGCGACTAACGCTTCTTTCATTGACTGCTCCCTTCTCCCCCGCAGGAAAAAAGAGTGATCGTCGCCTAGGCCAAACGAGCTTCCTTTTTTTTCCTGTGGGGGAGTAAGGGCTGGGGATGAGGGGGCCATCGTGGCCAGCCGCTCG
>JBJSXJ010000149.1:0-14579 GCA_046086325.1 Planctomycetota bacterium
CCAGCTCCTCCCTCTCCTCGTCGCCGTGGTGCCGGCGGCGGTCCGGACGACGATGGCGGAGCAGCAGAAGATGGTGGAGCAGAAGTTGGTGGGGCAGAAGATGGTGGAGCAGAAGTTGGTGGAGCAGAAGAAGGCGGTGCAACAGAGGAAGAAGGCGGCGGAGCGGCGGGGCCGGTGGGCGACGTGACGGCAATGCGTTCGGCACCAGTCGCTGCCATTGCGAATCGATTCGTGCCGCGTTTGCGTTTGCACGGCGCGAATGCTTGCTGCGCGACGTAAGCCGCTTCCGCCACAAACTGATCAACTCGATTGCGCAGCAGGGCGAACGCGGCCAAACTGGGAATCGCAATCATCAGTCCAGCGACGGTCGTGACGAGCGCTTGATAGATGCCTTCAGCCAACTGAGCTGCTCCCGCATTGCCCTGCGTATTGGCAACCTCGCGAAAGCACAGCACCATCCCGACGACAGTACCGAGCAGTCCCAACATGGGTGCCAGATTGGCCAGCACCGATAGATACTCCACACGTCGAAAGAGCCGCGCGGCTTGTTCCGCGAGTGCATCCTCGAGCGCTTTCTCAACTGCTTCCCAGCCATTCTCCAGTTCCGACAATCCCTGTAAGAGGATGAACGCCAGAAAACTTGGCATCGACTGACAAACTTGCTCCGCCTCCGCGCGACGCCCCGCCTCCAAGGCCTGACGAACTCGGCTACCTAGTGTCGGCGGCAAGATGCGGCTACGTCGCAGCAGTAACGCTTGCTCGATGATTAAATAGAGTGCGGTCATCGAGGTGAGAATGAGTACCAGCATGATCACGATGCCAATCGGGCCGCCGGAAAACACGATGCGCAGGAAGGTGTCGGGAGCCTTCGTTTCACCCGGCGCAGAGGAGGCGGTCCCGGCGGCGGCGGCTTGTGCCCACAAATAAAAATTCATCGTGCTATTCTCAGTTCTCAGTTCTCAGTTCTCAGTTCTCAGTTCTCAGTTCTCAGTTCTCAGTTCTTAACTTACCACTTCACTCGCGGTCGGATCGAACCGGGACGACTGGTTCCGCTCGCAGTCGAGCGGCTGCAGCGGGCTGTCCCAGCGCGTCCAGCTGCTGCGCGGCTTGCTGCAGAGCATAACGAACGAGTGCCTGCTGTGCAGGAAACAACGTCGGCAGACGCAGATAATTCCAGGCTGCCCGCTGGGACTGCTTTTGACCCGCCCAGCTTTCCGCCAGAACAAGATAGGGCCCCGCGCGCACAGCATCGTCAAAGCCTGCCAGTTGCCGTTCCCACAATTCGAGATCCTCGGTCTTCGCACTGGCCGCTCGCGCACGCCAAAGCTGCGACACCGCCAGCTGTCGCAGGCGCGAATCGCCGTCACCAGCTTGCTTCGCGAGTGCCTGAAGCACGTCGATAGCTTCCTCGCGCAGTTCACCGTCGAGCAGCCAGCTGGCGGCCAGGAGCCGCTCGGCCGGCTCTGGCGAATTCCGCAACCAGTCGCGCGCCTGCTGCTGGGCCGCGTTTCCTAGTTCCGACTGCCATGTGTTCGACGCGACTGGCAACAGCGACCAGCGCAGTGGAATCACTCCCAATTCCGCTGTTTTCCTGTCGGCTTGATAGAGCTTGACAAACAGTTCGGCGGCCCGCTCCCAGTCACCCATTTCCCGATAGCATTCACAAGCGCGCGCTTGCAAACGCTGTCGAACCCAATCGCGCGACTCCAACTTGGCAGCTTGTCGGAGCAGGTCTAGTGCTGCGGGGTAGTCGCCTTGGCGGAAATGTGACTGCGCGGCCGAGTAGCCCTCGGGCCAATCGATTTCAACGCGCACGACGCGGGTAGCGGGAATGATTTCATCTCGCTGTCCATCACGCACCAATCGCAGCGACTCGCCCGTATAGTCCGTGATGCGTCCGGTCCGAGTGACTCGACCACGTCCCTCTTTTCCCGTCGCCACCGTGACCGTATCGGCAAAGCTGACCCCAGGCAGCGCGAGCAGCAGCGTGATCATCAGAGCGCTCGGACGACTCAGCACAGCGCTCAGCGTGAGGCAACGTCGTGTAGCGAATTCGGTAGCGGTCATGCCTGTTCACTCACTTGGATGTTCGCTCACTTGGATGTTCACTCACTTGGATGTTCGCTTCGCACGATTTGCGCTAAGCGGGGTGATTCAGCAGCTTTCTACTCATCGGCTGGTAACTGCGACACATCAACGTAGGCGTGCTGGCCGCCATTAAGTTTCGCGAGTCGCACGAGAAAGTTTCCGCCCCGCGATGGCCCACTGCCAAACTCGATCGTGTTGATTACCGATCCATGATTCAAACGCGTGATCTTTGCCAGTTCACCCTCGGTCAATTGCGGATCGTCCGCATCGGTAAGAAAAAATACAACGTCGGGGCCCAGGCCGAGGGCCAGCTTAAGAGCAGACATGTGATCCGTGCCACCGTCGGCCGATAGACCGCGCGCCCACTGCTCCGCTCGCTGTTTGTTATCGTCGCTGCCGAACATCATGCGTGGCGGCTGCGGATAGAGCGGGTTGTAAACGATGGTGCGATGATTGTAGAAGATGATTTGAAACTGATGAGTGCTTTCGAGATTGCGCAGGCTTTTTGCGAGTTCGCGTTTGGCGGCTGTGAAGGGGCGTCCGCCGAAGGCTGTCATACTGGACGAGCGATCGAACACATACAGGAACTGATGTCCGGTTCCGGGAACGCCGAAGAGGTAGGTTTGGGCCGCTTTGCCCAGCCCCTTACCGCTGGGACGAGTAGCCCCGGGTGCGGTGGCGGAGCCCAGCAGGTCCGTCGCACCGGGAACTCCACCACCACCAGCCTGAAGCGTTCCCGTTGCCGATTCTCGCGTCGGCAGCAGCCGGCTGGCCTGAACCGGCGCCGCCTCGGGACCCGGCAAGCCGCGAGCGGCAGCAACGGCGTTCGTCTGTGGGTTGTCCTGAGGAGTTGTAGAAGAAGGGGAATCGGCCTCCGGCGGCGAGTTGGAGTTTGTGTCGGCCAGCTGGGTGAGTGGGTCGAGTTCCGTGGCGGATTCGTCGAGCATCTCATACTGCGGCTCGCTCTCACTCAGATCGACCAGCACGATACCACCGGTGCGATCGGCCTGGGATGCGGCGCCGCGCGGAGGTGCTGCCCAGAGGAGTGCGGCCAGGAGAAACAGCAGCATGTGGGCCACCAGCGACAGTAACCACGAGACGCCCTGCTCCGGGAGTGCCGGGGAAAGCAGGTCGCTGGGGGCTGAATCCGTCTGGGGCTGGATCGTCGAGGAATTCATCGCGTGCTGAGGGGCCAAGGAAGAATGGGCCAAAGGGGAAATAGGCCAAAGGGAGAACCGGGCTGCGTCGTTATTGTAGGCAGTTGGCCGGTTCTTCGTCATCTAGAATGTGCCCCTGACGATTTCCAGCCTAGGCGCCTATACTAACAAATCACTCGCATCCCGCTCGATCGCCACCTCTCTGACCAGTAAAGTCACTCGATGAACCAGTCGACCGAATCCCCTGCCCTGAAAATCGTTCACTACCCCCATTTAGGTTTGCGGGAGGTGGCGAAGACGGTGCGGCGAGTGGATCAGCAATTTAAAGAGATCGTCGCTCAAATGTTCGATCTCATGTATGCCGCTCGGGGTATTGGCTTGGCGGCACCGCAAGTGAATCTGCCCCTGCGACTGTTCATCGTGAACCTGGAGGCGGAAAAGGGGAAAGGCGAAGAGCTGGTCTTCATCAATCCGGTGGTGACCAAACCCAAACTCGAATCCATTATGGAAGAAGGCTGTTTGAGTTTGCCGGGATTATATGGGCCTGTGACTCGTCCCAAGCAAGTACGCGTCAATGCTTATGACTTGTCGGGAAACGAAATCATCGCCGACATGACGGGCATGATGGCTCGCGTCGTCCAACACGAGCTCGACCACCTCGACGGAGTCCTCTTTATCGATCGCATGAGCGAGGAGGCCCGGGCGAAAGCTCAGCCCGCCGTGGAGCAGTTCGAAACCGACTACCGCAGCCGCTCTTCCGCAGGCGAGATTCTCAGCGACGAAACGCTCGCCGAGCAGCGTCGCGTTTGGGAAGCCCGCTACTGTGCTTGAGCGAATAGCCTTGGAATAGCGACTGGCTTTGGAATCATGTTCTACCCTAGGAAACTAAATCGATCATGCGTCTCGTGATGATGGGTACGGGTCCCTTCGCGGTCCCAACCTTCGAATCCCTGCTCGACTCGTCGCACGAGGTGCTCGCGCTGGTCACTCGACCCGCTCCGCTCAACCACAAGCGTGTGGCAGTGCCGGTGAATCCCATGCGGCAGGTCGCCGAGAAGCGTGGGTTACCGGTTTATGATCCACAAAGTATCAACACAGATGAGTCGCGCGATTGGCTAGCACAGTGGCAAGCCGATCTGCTCGTCGTCTGTGATTATGGCCAGATCCTAAGTTCGGCCACGCTGGCGACTACTCGACTTGGCGGCATCAACCTGCATGGCTCGCTGTTGCCGCGTTACCGTGGTGCGGCACCGGTTCAATGGGCGGTCTATCACGGCGATCCGGAAACGGGGGTCGCGGTGATTCACATGACGCCACTGCTGGATGGTGGACCGATTTTGACACTCCGTCGTACCGCGATTGAGCCCCAGGAAACTGCCGCTGATTTGGAGCCGCGTCTGGCACAGCTTGGAGTTCCCGCTGTCCTGGAAGCTATGGAAACACTCGCTCACTGGGACGGCACTTCGCCGCTGGGTCAACCGCAGGACGCCGCCCAAGCCAGTAAAGCACCACGACTCTCGAAGGCCTTAGGGCAGATCGACTGGCATCAATCGGCGCGGCAGATTCGCAATCAAATTCGAGCGTTTCAGCCTTGGCCGGGTGCATACACCGACTGGCTGACCCCCAAGGGTGAATGGCTGCGGCTGATCCTGCAGCAGGTCGCTGAAGAACCGCTGCCCGCCAGCGATGTGACGCCAGCGGCCGGTGAAATTGTGCGTGCCGATCAGACGCAGTTGTGGGTGGCGACCGGTACGGGTGCGCTGCGCATCGAGCGTCTGCAGCCGGCGTCCAAACGCTCGATGGCAGTAGCGGAATTCCTGCGCGGCCATCCCGTGCAAAAGGGACAGAGGCTGGGCCGACCGCCCGTCGCATCAGAAACAACCACCGCAGAACATCGCGGAGAATGAATGATGAAGCGTCTGTATATTGAAACCGTCGGTTGTCAGATGAATGTGCTCGACAGCGAAATGGTCGTCGCCAGTTTGCGTCAGCACGGCTACGAGCTGACTCGGGAACTGCCCACCGCCGATACGATTTTGTTCAACACGTGCAGCGTTCGCGAACAGTCCGAGAACAAGACTTATAGCGCGCTGGGGCGTTTGCGGGCCTTTAAGCAGAAGCATCCCGAAAAGATCGTGGGTGTCATGGGCTGCATGGCGCAAAAAGATCAGAAACTGATTTTCGAACGAGCCCCGTTTGTCGACTTGGTGGTTGGACCGGGACAACTGCAGCGCATTCCGGATTTACTGCGCGAGATTGAGTCGGGGGCTGGTCGGCAGATGGCCGTCAGTCTGGGACGGAAAGATGGTACGGCGGATGAGATTCGTCGCACGCATGAAACCTTCGACCCGCTGCGCGATCCCTCCATGCGTCCCACTCCCTTCCAGGCTTATCTGCGCATTCAGATTGGCTGCGATAAGTTTTGCACCTACTGCGTCGTACCGATGACGCGCGGCCCCGAGCAGGGACGACCACCCGAACAGATTCTCGCGGAAGCTCGCAAACTCGCAGATCAAGGCTGCTTGGAAATCACGCTGCTCGGCCAAACCGTGAACAGCTATCGTTATCGCGATGGCGACCGCGTAACACGACTATCGGATCTGCTGGAACAACTACATGAAATCGATGCCATCAAGCGACTCAAATTCGTAACGAACTATCCGAAAGACATGACGGATGATTTGCTATCGGCAGTCCATCATTTGCCGAAAGTCTGTCCCTATCTGCATGTGCCAGCGCAAAGCGGCTCGAACACAATCCTCGAACGCATGAAACGCGGTTACACGGTGGAAGATTATCGCGAGATGATGAGCAGAATTCGTTCGCAGGTGCCCGAGGCGGCGGTGACGAGTGATTTCATTGTCGGCTTCTGTGGTGAAACCGATCATGACTTCCAGCTCACGATGGAGCTCGCGCGCGAATGCCGCTTCAAGAACAGTTTCATTTTCAAATACAGCGAACGAGCGGGCACCAAAGCGGCTGATCGGATGCCCGACGATGTACCCTACGACGTCAAACAATTCCGCAACAATGAATTGCTCGCGCTACAAAATTCCATCTGTGAAGAACTCAACGAACAGTTCCTCGGGGAACGCGTGGAAGTGCTGGTGGAAGGTCCGAGCGATTGGCAAGTGCGACAGGGCGTAAGCGGTGAGTTGTGTCAGATGACGGGTCGCACGACCTGCGATCGGATCGTCGTGTTTGACGGCCATCAGCGACAAGTGGGGCAGCTCGCGTCGGTGGCAATTTACGAAGTGAGTGCCCATACGCTGTTCGGAGCGGTGGTGACGAACGAGGAAGAGCCGCTGGTGCTGGGAATTGGTCCCCCGTCGCCCGGGGCCTAACCGGGGTGATGGAAACACCGAGGCACAGAGTGTTTGAAACACAGAGGCACAGAGTTCACAGAGTGACTGAAACACAGAGGCACAGAGTGCACAGAGGATTGTGGTAAAGCGGTTAAGGCACGACTTTTTGGAGAAGAGTTTGGAGCCAACTCTCTGTGTCCTCTGTGCCTCTGTGTTTTAAAAAAACATTTTTCCGGAGGATTTTGAAACACAGAGGCACAGAGTTCACAGAGTGTTTGAAACACAGAGGCACAGAGTTCACAGAGTGTTTGAAACACAGAGTGCACAGAGGATTGTGGTAAAGCGGTTGAGGCACAACTTTTTGGAGAAGAGTTTGGAGCTAACTCTCTGTGTCCTCTGTGCCTCTGTGTTTCAAAAAAACTTTTCCGGAGGATTTTGTCAGATCCAGTAGCTTTAAGTCCTTTATAGCCGTAACGGGCGATTTTTTTCGCAGGCAGCGTGGTCGCCCAACCCATCCTCGGAAAGTTCCGACAGACGTTTATTCGTCGGAGCGTGCTCGAGGGGGATTTTTGGACTTCTTTACGGTGTTTCTTTTCAAGCCACCCCTAATGGTGGACTCGTGGTAGTCGGGGGCTTTTGCTCACCGGTCGGTTTTTACGCCGGTGATACAGTCGATAACAATGTCCTGGATTCTTATTCGTTTACCGACAGCACGTTGCCTGCGATGTTTGGATTCGTATTTGGGGTTTCCCATACAGCCATGGGTCCGGGTACCTTCCTTGGTTTTAAAGACAGCCTGGGTCGATATGGTTACATCGAGGTGACCTGGGACGGCGTCGACAAGTTCCAACTCATCAGCGCCGCATACGAGTCTACACCCGGCGTTGGGATCCAGATTCCAGGTGGTGGTGGTGGCACAGTCCCCGAGCCGACCTCGCTGGCAATCTTCGGGCAAGGTGCTTTGGGATTGGCGTATCGCGTTCGTCGCCAGAGCCAGGCCAAGGCCCAGGCTTAGTTCTGATTACGATCGACTAAATCTTCAAATCGGCGGCGCGGCGACTCTTCGGAATCGCCAGCCACCTGGGATGGTGGCAACAAGTTTGGGATGGTGTGGCCGCCTCATGACGGCGATACTCTCTGGCCGGACGGCTCACGCCGTAGCGGTTACCTTCGCCCTGGCCACGTCGCTTTTTCGACGGTATGGGGAGTGAGCCCTCTGGCCGGACGCTAAAGCGAACCCAGCCTAATGATTGAAACGAAATTCCGATCCCGCCACAAAAGCCCAGATCATGGACTCGATGGCCTTCCGACGCTGCTCAGCTATCGCGGCAGCGTCCGTGACGCCGTCCTTGGACGTTGCGGATTGGCTGCCCAAGTATTCCACCAAGATGTCCGTCTCTGACGGGCTGGGGGCACGACTGAGTACGGCCCAAGCTGCGGATTCAACCTGTTGTGCTGCGTCGTCGAGCTTTAACAGGTTCGGAACCAGCGCCGCTCCGAGCGTCTTGAGTCGCGCGGGATCATTGCTCAGCGCCAGTGGTTCGCGCACGTTGATCTGAAATCCTTCCAACAAAGGTTGCTCGAACAACGTACCCGCAAATCCCTGTGCTTTGGTTTCGAGTTCGCCAATCTTCTTGTCCCAGTCGGTGGGCTCCGTTGTGTCAAAAGAGTTGTCTCCGGCGAGCAGCGCGGAGACGCTGAACTGCATGGGGCTAAGCGCCCGCAGCTCGGCAACCGCAAACAACTCGCGTTCGGGTGGTGTTCCCGCCCACACGCTCGACCGCCCATACGCACGACTCATGACCAAGCCCTGAATCGTACGGCGTAAGTCCCATTGATGAGCGACAAAGTCTTGCGTGAGCCAATCGAGTAGCTCCGGATGGCTCCCGGCATTCTCACGGTGCAGTTGATCGACTCGCATTACCAGCCCGTGTCCGAAGAGTCGAAACCAGATGCGATTGACCAGCGCGCGAGCCATCATGATTTGGTTTTCTGGCTTCTCGGTGAGTTTGAGTAATTCACGGCGTGGGCTGAATTCGGCGGCTGGTGGAAAGGCCTTGTTCTTGGCGAAATCCTTCTTCAGAGTTTCAATTTCTTTCGACTCGTCCGCGATCGCCTTGGTGAGGTCGGGGACGCCAGGTTCAGGCAGGGGCAGCGTTTCGCCTGACAGAAACATCATGGCGACCTCCCGATTTTCTCCGCCCCGATTCTGGAACTGCAGCTTTGCCGGTGCGTACCGCCGCTCCAGCAACCGACCCTGGAATTCGTAGCCGCGCGAAAAGAACGCTTTCAGGCCGTAGAAATAGTCCTGCGTGAGCGTATCGATGTACGGGTGCGTGTGACACTGACAGCAGGTGATGTTGATTCCGAAAAACATCGAACTGACATCGCGAGTGAGCAGGTCGGCGTCGGCCACACGCTTCAGAATAAACTGCTCGGGGCCGAGCGGATCGGGTTTTTCCGGGTCCAAACCGTCGGCGAGGAGTTCGCGAAAGATGCGGTTCCACGGACGATTTTCTTTGACCGCCACCAACAGATACTTGCGCAAGTCTGGACCGCTGCCATCCAGTCCGCGCAGCAACGTATTGAATTCCGTTGCCGTATGCCGCTCAAACCACGGCGATGCCACCAGTCGTTCGACGAGCCGCAGACGCTTTTGCGGATCGGTCGATGCGACGAAGGCGCGCGCTTCGGCGGCGGTAGGAATTCGTCCGGCAAGGTCGAGCGTTACGCGGCGAACATACGTGGCATCATCCGCCTGGGGTGCTGGGGTGACATTCGCCGCCTGGAGCTTCGCATCGACGTAGTGGTCGATGACCTCCGCAATCGGTCGATCGAGTGGCAGCAGCTCGGCAGCCCAAGTTGAGGTGGTGATTGCAACCAGGATCACGATGGCAGTCAGGGGAAAGCGATAGTACAGGGACATAGTGAGTTCCTCTCATTTAACTGCCGCAGATTTAACTGCCGCTCGTGATCGCCCATTTACCGACCTTACCTCGCCCCACGGTGAAGCAGGTATCCGAGGATTCGTTGAGGGCGATGTCGAAGGCGGGAGATGGCAGTTTCACTTCGGCCAGCAGTGCTTGGCTGGCTAGATCGAAGAGCACCAGTTTGGCGCCGTTTCCCGCTCCGCCCGCGCCCAGCAGCCATTTTCCTTCATGATGAAATTTCACTCGTTCATAAAAAAAATCGCCACCCGCCTGGCACTCGGCAACCAGCTTACCTGTCTGCCAATCGTAGACCTGCATCAGCGACTTGCTGCCGGTAATGGTCGAGGTGTCGCCGGCGAGGTTACCGCCCAGGGCGATCTGCTGGCCGTCGGGCGAGAAGTCCACCGAGCGAATACCGCCGTAAGTGTGGCCGTTCGTATCGTGTGTGTAGAAAAGCGGTGCATGAATGTCGGCCAGTTTCTGGCCGGTCGCCGTTTCCCAGACCAGTGCATGGCCTGCTTGATCGACGGTCGCCAGCCGTTTGCCGTCGCGCGAAAATGCGGCCGCGTAGAGCTTGGAAACCAAGTCGAACGGAGTCAGCAGCGCGTGCCCTTGTAACTCGCGAATCGGCTGCCCCGACTCCACCTCCCAGAGCCGACCGATCATATCGTCGCAGACGCTGGCTAGTATTTGACCATCCGGCGAAATAGATAGATGCCGTACCCACTTGGGATGCGCCACAGCCCGCACACGCTCACGCGACTCACGGTTCCACCAGATTACCTGATGGTCGGAACCGGCGGAGATCAGATACTTCGACGTCAAGACGAGGCTGCTGATGTAACTGACATGCGCGTCCCAGACGATCGGCTGTGGTTTCTCTTCCGCCAGATCAACTCGTTGCAGCTTGCCCGTATGTCCACCGACAAATAGTTGATCGGTGTGCGGCAAATGAGCCACGCTGTAATGATCACCGGCTGGCGACCATTCCTTCGCGGTCTTGATTTGATAGGCAGGAGTTTCGGGCATGGTCAGTGTTCCCAAGCTGGTGGTTCACGCCAGTACTTCGCTGACGGGCTTCGTCCCGTAAAGCGTCAGCGGTACGGGTCGACCGTCGGGTGCGATGCGTTCTTTCTGATGATCAATCCCCACGGCCTGAAAAATAGTGGCGAAGAATTCATTGAGATTGACGGGGGCCCGAGAAATTTGCTGACCATCCGCGTCGGTCTCGCCGTGGATCACCCCAGGCTTGATGCCGCACCCGGACAGCGTGACGCTCATCCGCGAAAAATGATCACGGCCCAGATTGTTATTGATGGCCGGCGTACGGCCCATTTCCGAAAAGGTTACGACTAGCGTGTGCTGCAGCAGTCCGCGTTCGGACAGGTCAGCCAGCAGTGCCGACATCACCTGATCGAGTTCCGGCACCATCTCATGATGGAATTCAAAGTTCTGTCCGTGATGGTCCCACCAGCCACGATTCACGCGAACGAACGGTACGCCGGCTTCGATTAAGCGACGAGCGACAATGGCTTGCTTGCCGAACGGCGTCGGGCCGTAGGCGGCGCGTATCGCCGGGGATTCCTGTTCGATATCAAACAATCGAGCGCTGTCCATCAGCCCGCGCACGCGTGCATAAGCCGTGTTGTGTCCGAGCAGCACACTGTCCCGCTCACGGCCGCGCAGGAAGTCGCGCGTCAGCCGTTCGCGCAAGGCTTCGCGATTGGTATGTTCCGCATCCGTCATGCCGGGCGGGAGACCATTCGCCTCGGGAGCAAGCCGCAACAGCGAGTCGGCAATTTTGAAGGGTGGCTTGGCGGCCACCGTACCCGGTTGAATGTTGATGGGATCCCACTGCGATCCGTAGAAGCCAGCCGATTCGTAGTAGCTAGCCCCAAGATAGTTGGAAAACATCACGTGGTGCGGCACGGGACTCTGGGGATCAGCTAGTTCTCGAGCCAACATGGAGCCGATGCTGGGCATCTTCAGCCCGGCCACAACCTTCTTGCCCGCGTAAAGCGTAACGTCTTCATGGTTCGTGTTGCCGGTCTCGATCGACCGAATGACCGCCGTGTGCCGATGCAACTGGGTGGCCATCTTGGGCAGCAGTTCGGAAACGTGATAACCGGGGATGGAAGTCGGAATCGCCTGAAACGGCCCACCGGTACCGCGCCCCGGCTTGGGATCCCAACTCTCAAATTGACTCATCCCACCATTCAAAAAAATCATCAGCACGCGCTTTTGCGTGCTGATTAGGTGCTCCGCGAGCAGCGGTGAATGCAGCAGGCCGAGCCCGGCCAGCCCGACTCCTGCCGCCCCAAAGAACGCTCGACGACTACCGGCATGGTCCAAGGAACGACTAGCGTACCGGTGGCGGACGTCTGACTGAGACATGCGCGGGCTCCGAATCAGAAGTTGAGTTAGGCAGGCAGGAAAATCACCGATGGATGATCCTAGCAAACAAGCAGGGCGACTGCCAATGAAACCGGGGCGCCGTGGAGAACTGGACGCTAACCCGGACTTTTTGCTGTGCTGCAGACACTCAAAGATTGGAAGAAATTCGGGGAATTCCTGATTGATAAACACCACGCCCATGCCGGTCGGTCCAAATACCTTGTGACCGGAGAACACCATACGCAGAGTCGCAGAGGGCTTGGAGGATTTGAAACAGAGAGGCACAGAGGCACAGAGTGATTGAAACACAGAGGCACAGAGTGCACAGAGGAATAAGTGCAAGCGGCTGAGGCACAACTTTTTGGGGAAGAGTTTGGAGCTAGCTCTCTGTGTCCTCTGTGCCTCTGTGTTTCAAAAAAACTTTTCCGGTGGATTTTGAAACATAGAGGCACAGAGTGATTGAAACACAGAGGCACAGAGTGCACAGAGGAATAAGTGCAAGTGGCTGAGGCACAACTTTTTGGGGAAGAGTTTGGAGCTAGCTCTCTGTGTCCTCTGTGCCTCTGTGTTTCAAAAAAGCGTCTGTTTCCCCATCAAGGTCCCCCGACTTCCGCAGCGACTCTCCGCACGCTGAGGCTTTTTTGCACTCTGCGAGTGTGTCTTGACGGGCACCTATTCGCTGGTACGCTGCGTGATCTTAGTTTTGTTTTCAGCTAAGAACAGCAGCAGGTTTAGTCAGCTTGTCATCTCACCAATTCTGGTGAGTCGATGCGCCTAGCAGTCAGTCAGGAATTCTATGCACGGTTTAGATTTAAACGCATTGCCTGTGGAGCTTGCGAAGCGGCTTCATGCCGACCACATGCAACTGCTGGGCATTTCAGAAACCATGCGTTTGGCCCATGCTTGGAACCATCTGCAGTTTGGTCGTCAAGACAGTTGGCGCCGGCACCTCTATCAGAGTCGGCTGCCGGAGTTGCTGGAGGAAAACGGGGCACCCGATCGCGGCCCAATCCAACTCCAGGATGGCTGGGCCATTGACAGTTCTCTCAGCCTGCCTCATCTCGGACGCATGCTGGAGGAAGCGGATCGAATCGTGGCGGAGCGGGCCGGCAAACGACTTTCGGCCCAAGGGGCATACAGGAGCTATTTCCAGGATATGTGGAATCCGGTCGAGGATCCGCTGCAATATCCGTCGTTTCTCGATTTCGCCACATCCTCCGAGTTGCTAGCCACGGTGGCCCATTACATTGGCTCGATTCCGGCGCTTTCCACGACGCTCCCCTCTGGAATCCGGCTGGTGGAGTCCAACGTTTTATTCGATGAGCAGCCGGACGTGCCCAAGGATAGTCAGCTTTTCCACATCGACTACTATTCGCTCCCTAACGTGTACGTGCTCGTGCTGCTCCAGGACACCACCTTCGAAAATGGGCCATGGACCTTCCTTCCTCGGTCCACTTCCCAGCGAGTGGCCGAGAGACTTGGCTATTGGAAGCTGGGGCGTGGTTATCGGCTTACGGACGAAGAAGTCTACTCGGTGGCTGACCGCTCGGAGGTCATCGAATTCTGTTACCCGCGTGGCACGGTGCTATTCATCGAATCGTCCGGCTGTATGCACTATGGCAGTCGCCGCTCAGTCAAGCCGCGATTTCAGTTGATGCTGGGCTACACCGGTGCCTGCCGCACGGATTTCAGTGAGTCTTTCCTGACGCCGAAGATTTACCCGGTCGGGGATAATGACAGCCTCCTCCGCCGTCTGGCACTGCAAAAAAATCTTCTCCCAGAAGCATAGTCACGGTCCACCTATGTCCTACCCCCGATCAGAGTCTTTGCGGACCTGGAGCGATTTTCTGCCGGGTCGTCGCAGGATACAGCCGGAGACCTGTCTCATCGGCGTCTTTGAGGGAGACGGCTGCGGACCGGAATTCATCGCCATCTGCCTGAGGATTCTCGAAGCACTGCAGCAGAAGGGTGCGGGACGTTTTGAAATCCGCCAGGGTGGGCTCATCGGTTCAGCTGCGGAGTCGGTTCATGGCATGGCGTTGCCTCCAGAGGCGGAAGCGTTTTGCGCTCAGCTGTTCGCCGACGGTGGCGTACTTCTGCATGGTGCTGGCGGCGGCCGCTTTGTTTATGAGCTGCGGCGGAGCTTTGACCTGTACTGCAAAATCAGCCCGCTAACGATATATCCCGAATGTAGAAATGCCGGACGGATTAAGCCGTCACACTTGGAGGAGATCGATCTGGTTATCGTGCGCGACAACAGTGCTGGCGTTTACCAGGGCCAGTGGAGCGAGAACCAGGGTGAGTCGGGCGAGCGGCTCGCAGCGCATTCGTTTTCTTACAGCGAGAACGAGGTGCGCCGGATCGTCACGGTCGCCGCCAACATTGCAGCCGCGCGCCGCGGCGAATTGACCGTGGTGCTCAAGGATGGTGGCGTGCCGTCGATCAGTGATCTGTGGCGCTCCTGTGCACGGGACATCGCCACCGCAGCTGGTGTCCAGATGCGCACCATCAATATCGACCATGCCGCCTATGAATTGATCCAAAATCCCCGCAGCTTCGACGTGATCGTGACGCCCAACCTTTTTGGTGACATCCTCATCGATGTGAGTGCCCTGCTGGCCGGTTCGCGGGGCCTCGGCTTCTCCGGCAACTTCTCTGCCACGTGCGATGTCTATCAGACGAACGGTGGAGCTGCTCATGATCTG
>JBJSXJ010000150.1:0-6055 GCA_046086325.1 Planctomycetota bacterium
GCCACTACACCGCGGACTCCGTCGCGACGAACTTGGGCCAGCGACACCTGCAGCACGAGTCCGAGGGCTACTAGTGCGACGAGCCAGGGACCGATCATGGTGGGAAACAGGCGGATATAAAACAGCAGGTTTCGCCCTTGAGTCACCTGGTGCAAGCGGGCCTGCGCGAACTGATCGGGGCTGAGCCGACGCAGGATATAAAACGTGACGATCAGCGACAGCAAACAGCCGATCGGCACCAGCATGAACCGCCAACTGCGCAGATAGTCCCAGCGTGGTGTGAGCAGAAACCAGGCGGCCGCAATGAGGCCGACGTAGGCGATTGTGGGATGGGTCAACACGGCCAGCGTGAGCAGGATGAGCGCGAGGCCTAGTTGCCGACGGCCCGTGCGAAGTTCGCAGGGGTCGAGCGCGCAGCGCAGATGGACGAGGCCAGCGAGTGCGAAGGTAACGGCGGGAATGTTGGTCATCACCGCATGCGACCAGGAGATCATCGCTGGCATCCAGAGCAGCAGGCCGGCCAGCAGTCCAGCTTGGACGGCCACCCAGCGTCGCAGCGCGTAGAGCAGGTAACTGGCGCCGACGAGTGACGAAGCGAGCACCAATCCTTTCCCCGCCGCCGCCGAAAAGGGCACCACCGAAAAGAGCGCCGCCTCCAGCCAATGAAACACCGGCGGATAGCGGCTGGGAGTGATCGCCGGATAGCGCGCGTAATAGCGCTGGGCATAATCCACCGGATCGCGCCAGCCGTCCGCGACTAAATCGGTCCAAAAGATGCCATTGAGCAGGTGACGCGGAGCATCCCCTTGGAACCAGAGACCGTCGTTCGACAGGTGACGCAGGACGAGCAGCAGCCAGCAGGCGAGCAGTACCAGCAGCTGGACGCCGAGCTGGGCGAAGAGCGGCGGAGCAATTTGGTGCTGCGACTGGCTGGGATGAGACTGGCTGGGATGAGACTGACTGAGCTGAGCCTGCGGTATCGAAGCGTCGGACGGTGGCAGCGTCAAACCGTTGCCGTTTGAGTTCCCGGCAGCGACGACCGAGCCGCTCATTTCCATCCGCGCACTGCTCATCCCGGTCGACTACTTTCCAAAATAGAGGGCGAATGCGAGCTGCGTGACCGGGTTGTTAACATCACTTGTAAGCGATATCGTACGGCGGTCTTGAAGCAGTATCCGCGGATATTTTTTACTTGACAATGGGGCAGAATTTTTCGGTCATTTGCGGGAAGAGTAGACGTGTCAAACGCGATTGAAGTCGCCGTTATTGGGGCGGGACCGGCGGGGTTAACGGCAGCTTGGAAGCTCGCCCAGGGCGGTGCTCGAGTTCATGTGCTGGAAGCCGATGCTCGCTATGTGGGTGGCATTGCGCGGACGGTGGAGTACAAGGGTTTTCGGTTTGACATTGGCGGTCACCGGTTTTTTTCGAAATCGCAGGAAATCGAGGATCTGTGGACGGAGCTGCTGGGCGACGACATGCTGCTGCGTCCACGTTCGTCGCGGATCTATTACGATGGAAAGTTCTATGCTTATCCGCTGCGTGCGGCGGAGGCGTTCTGGAACTTAGGTGCGTGGGAGACCGCTCGTTGTCTCATCTCTTATGCCTGGTCGAAGTGTGCCCCAATACGGCCTGCACGGTCGTTTGAAGACTGGGTATCGAATCAATTTGGCAAACGGCTCTACCAGATTTTCTTTAAAACCTACACAGAAAAAGTCTGGGGAATGAAATGTCAGGAAATCTCAGCCGACTGGGCCGCTCAGCGCATCAAGGGTCTGTCGCTGTCGAGTGCGATCTGGTCAGCGCTTTTTCCGGCGAAGAAATCCCGTTCACGAGCGGAAACGGTGAAGACGTTGATTGATCAGTTTCGCTATCCACGGCTCGGGCCGGGCATGATGTGGAATGCGGCGGCGGAGCGTACGCGGTCCTTGGGTGGCCAAGTGCAACTCGGCACTCGCGTGACAACCGTGGAACGAATTGCTTCCTCGGGACGCTGGCGCGTGCATTTGCGGCGCGACGACGGCTCGACTTCCACGGCTGACTTCGACCACGTGATCTCCTCAGCGCCGCTCCGGGAGCTCGTCGAGGGACTACAACCCGCAGTTTCAGCGGCGGCACTGACGTCAGCGCGAGCGCTGCGCTATCGCGACTTTCTGACGGTGGCACTCATCGTTAAACCGCGTCGCCCCTTCAACGACAATTGGATCTACATTCATGATCCAGCGGTGAAAGTGGGGCGAGTGCAGAACTACGGATCCTGGTCACCAGAAATGGTTCCTGATCCCAACCTGGCCTGTTATGGGCTGGAGTATTTCTGTTTTGAGGGCGACGGGTTATGGAGCAGTGACGACTCGGCCCTGATCGAACTAGCGGCTCGTGAGCTGCGGCACTTGGGGCTGGTCAGCCCGGATGATGTGCTGGACGGGTCGGTGGTGAGACAGCCGAAAGCCTACCCGGTCTATGACGATCAGTATGCGGACCATGTGAATGTGATTCGGGAGGAATTGCAGAGCCGTTATCCGAATCTGCATTTGGTGGGTCGCAACGGCATGCATAAGTACAACAACCAAGATCATTCGATGATGACCGCACTCCTGGTGGCTCGCAACATTCTCGCCGGTCACAATCAGTATGATGTGTGGCGTGTGAATCAGGATGCGGAGTATCATGAGGAGCAGGAGTTGCGGGACGATCAAACTGGCCGTCAAATCCCGCGATCTCTGAGCTGATGCAAGCCGCTTAGAAACACGATTCTTATCGAGTGTAGTTGAGGTGTGACGTGACGAACCGATTTGTCGATCAAGAGGTTCGTCGTCCGGTGGAGTGCTACCAGCCGATCGCCGCTCCGCTTGACCCTCATCCCACGCGTGGTAGCTGGCTCAATCGCGGGCGGGAGTTCTACGAGCAGGCGTTTGGCGCCGAGGCCTATGCGAGTAACAGTCGTCGGGATGTTCCCTTTCCGATGCCCGAGAACACGTTCGGCGAGCGTCTGAATTTCCATTTGCGGATGCGGAAGGCGCAGTTCCTCTTCGGCGGCAAGGCGTTGGCCACGGGGCGACGGGCGACTCACATGGCGGGTGTGGGTGCCAAGGGTACCATCACCATTGTCGCTCGACCGGAATTTCCGGAGCACGATTTTTTTCGACCGGGCCGAGTTTTTTCTGGTCGACTGCGGCACGCCAACGCCTCGTTCTACGACGATGCCTCCTGCCAAGTGCGTGCTTGCTCGCTCAAGTTTGCAGACCACGATTTTACCAGCCCTTTTGATCTCATCATGAACACGGGTGTCATCCAGGCTTTCTGGAGTTTTGACACGTTCATGCAGTTCGTCTCTGCGCGAGTACTCTGTCGAGAAGATTACTGGGAACCGCAGCGGGACTACATGTGCAGATTGCCGGGAGCGTTCATTGGAGCGATTGAATCGGTACGTGTCGCTCCGAGTTCCTATGCGGCGATGCTCTATCATTCCTCCATCGTCTATCCGTTTCGAGCGCGAGACGGTCGTCTACGCTACGCCAAGTATCGGCTGGTTCCCGTCGACTTACAGCAGGAAAGCGGCCTTGCGGATCAGCAGTATCAGCAAGCTCCGGGGGTACAGTGTCGGCACGCAGGCGACACACATCCACGACAATACCTGGGAGATGAATATTGTGATCGTCTGAGTTGCGGCGAGATTGCCTATCAACTGCAGATTCAACTACGTGAATTTGATCTTGAGCGGGATACGTGGGAGTTTTTTAATGGTGGCCGAGTTTGGGAACCAACCGAATATCCGTGGTTAGATCTGGCAACGGTGCGCATGACGGAGGCGATGTCGGCGGCGCAAACCGAGGTAACGCGCATGTGGCTGGGGCATCAGCCGCCTTCCCTGGGTTTGACGGCCGCGTTCTCAGCCGTTGACTATCGTTCCCTGGCGGTGGCTCGTTACCGCGTCTATCCGTGGAGTCGCCGGGCGAGCTGGTTGCTCCGCTCGCTCCATCGTTCCCGTCGCTTGCGGACAGACTTTTAAGCGCCGTGGCGCCACTCGAACATGGTCCCGGGGCGGACGAGCACGAAGCTAGGACGTGGTGAGCCGCTGCCGAGTTAGTGCGATGCGTTCGAGCCAGGCATGGGCCAGTTGTTGCTGCGCTGTTTGTTCGGCTTGCGCTAAACTTTTGTGAGCGGCGGCGTGATTGCCACGAGCCCACTCCAGTTCGGCCTGCAAGCGCTGTAGTTCGGCATCGAAGAATCGTTCGCCGGAGCGAGTTTGAGCGGCGCGAGAGTGAGCCAGTTCCGACTCGGCAGCATCGAGTTGCCCGAGCTTCGTGAGTGTTTCGCCGAGCAAGCCATAAGCGTGGGGCAGGAACACTTGACCTCCGGTGGCCGCGTAAGCGGCAATTGCCAGGCGGCACTGTTCGATCTGTTCGATGAGCTTTGTGGTAGGTGTGGCGGGATCGATGAGGGAGACGCAGGCGAGGTTGATGCGATCCAGCGTTTCGTAGAATTCAAAGGATGATTGGCGACAGAGTGCGAGCGCTTGCTCGGTGATCGCCTGAGCTTCCACCAAGTTCCCGCACCACACTTTTAACCAGCCACCGTGAAACAGGGCCATCGAGAGACCGAAGGGATCGTTCGTGCGGCCTGCGAGTGCAATCGCTTCCGCGGACATCGCCTCCGCTTCCGCTCGACGACCCAAACAGAACAAAGCCAGTGCGCCATAGCCGCGCAGGGTGACGCCGGCATTCTGTCCGGTGACGGCCATAAAGGGTTTCGTGCAGTGGGGATTTTGTTCGTAGAGTTCCACTCCGCGGTGACAGTAGTCCACGGATTCCGTAAACCTACCCAGATAGAACAAGGTGCAAGTCATGGCCCAGCAGGCTTCCACCATGAGGCCGACATCCTGGAGGATTTCACCGAGCTGCACCATTTCATTGCCTAGGCGCAGGCAGTCGTTCAGTTCCGCACGCACCAAGTGCCAACCCCATTGTCCGGCGAGGACAAAGCTCAACATTTGATTTTGTCCGAGTTGTTGACAGAGTTGGCGAGCGCGGGAGAAGGCCGCGCCCGGCTCCGGGGCGGCATATCCACGGCGCTGGACGAGGACTGCTCCATAGGGCATTTGAAAACGTAATTCCCAGCTATCGCGCTGCGACGATTCGGGCATGGTGGCGATCAGTGCCAAGCCCCGTTCGAAGGAAGCGATCGCCTCTTTCACGGCGCTGGAGGCCTGTGATTTTTGTCCTGCTTTGAGCCAATACTCCAGCGCCTTCTTGGCTTGACCGGCAGCGGTGAAATGGTGGGCGAGCAATTCGGGACTCGATTCCACGACGTCGGTGAAGCGAGTTTCCAAGGTGATGGCGATTTTCGCGTGAAAGTCCTGCCGACGTTTCTTGAGCAACGACTGATAGGCTGAATCCTGCAGGAGCGCGTGTTTGAAGATGAACTTCGCGTCGGGCATTTGGCCCTTTTGGAAGAGCAGTTCGGCGCGCACTAATTTGCCGATCTCGTCACGCAACTCGGCTTCCGGTAACTCACAGGCTGCCGCCAGCAAGTTGTAGGAAAACTCGCGACCAATGGTGGCAGCCAACTGCACCACGTCGGGATTGCTCGCCATGCGGTCGAGACGCGCGAGCAGCAGGTCTTGCAAGGTGGCGGGAATGGCGGTCTGCAAGATGCCGTTGGGCGTGGCACCATCCAACTCGCCGGATTCCACGAGCAGCGCCGCAAACTCTTCGACAAACAACGGCACTCCATCGGTGCGCTGGGCGACTTGCTGGACAATCGCGGCCGCAATATCTCGTCTGCCAACTCGCCGCTGCAGCATGTCACCAGTCTGGCGATTGGTGAGGCGACTGAGGGTAATTTGTGTGAGGTTACGCACGCCGCGCCAGGGCTGCTGAAACTCGGGCCGCGACGTCAGGATGACCAGCAAATGACAATCATCAAATTCGCTGAGCTGAGCGTTGATGAGTTCCAGCGTGGTCGGGTCGACCCAGTGCAAATCTTCGACGATGAGTAGCGTAGGGCGTCGCTCGGCCAATGCGCGGAGCCACTGCAGCAGCAATTGAACGGTGAGTTC
>JBJSXJ010000151.1:0-6014 GCA_046086325.1 Planctomycetota bacterium
AGAAAGCCAGCGACCGGTTATCGAGGCCAGTTCAAATCGCCCAGGAATCCCACTAGTACCAGCCACAAGTTTTTTTCATGTCGCCCAAAATGTCGCCCGTCTTTCCAAGTCGGTAAGCGAGAAGCAAAACTATTGCCAAGCAAAAGCTTACGAGTTTCTGGGCTGTAACTAGTTATCCAGCCCTGGCTTGGGGTGCGACGGACGATTGACAGCTTTACCCATTTACCCAAGTACCAACTTGGACCATGGGCCAACTCCCTGCGCGGGGCTCGACGCCCAAGCAGCCGCCCGCGAAACAAAAATTCCCCACAAATCACGGTGGAGATGCGGAGGAACACTTTATCTAGCCGATACCTATTACCACCTCGTCAACTTGCCCCAGCCGTTGTAAAGTGACTGCCGCGTACGGTGAGTGAAGAGAGAGAAGGGTTAACGAATCACAATTGGGATTCCTGGCATGATCAACATTGATAACGCCCAACTCCTACAGCGCATTCGTTCCGCTGGTGTCGTGGGAGCCGGCGGCGCGGGCTTTCCCACCTACAAGAAACTCGATTCGCAAATCGAGCATCTGATTGCCAACGGGGCCGAGTGCGAGCCGCTGTTGGCCAAAGACCGAGAGACCATGAAGCAGGAGCGTGCCAACCTGCTCGAAGGTCTCGCCCTCATGCAACGCATGACGGGTGCCAAGCAGGTCACGATCGCCGTCAAACGCAAAAACACGGATATCGTCGAGGCGCTCGATGCCGACCGCCGTAAATATGGGTTTGAAGTCTTCATCTACGAGGATGTTTACCCGGCGGGTGACGAATACTGCTTGGTTTATGAAATCACAGGCCGCCAGATTCCACCCGGTGGAATTCCGCTTAACGTTGGCTGTGTCGTGGACAACGTCGAGACGATTGTGAACGTCGCACGCGCCGCCGCGGGCCAGCCGGTGATCGATAAGTTCGTGACGATTACTGGAGCGGTCGCCAAGCCACTGACCACGGTCGTTCCCGTCGGTACCTCGATTCGCGAATGTTTGCAACTCGCCGGCGGCCTCACCTGTACCGATCCCGTGATCCTGACGGGTGGCTTGATGATGGGTGGAGTGGCAAATTCGATCGATGATCCCGTCACGAAGAACATGGGCGGCATCATTCCACTGCCGCGCGATCATTACTTGGTGAAGCGAAAAACGTCGCCGCGCGAGACCTACACTCGGATCGGCCATGGTCAATGTGACCAGTGTTCGCTCTGCACCGAGCTCTGTCCTCGCTACATTCTCGGCTATCCCATTCAGCCGCACCGTGTCATGCGCACCCTGCTCATGACGGGCGATTCAAAAGCTCGAGCCAGTCTCTGGGCGCAGTACTGCTGCGAATGCAACGTCTGTTCCTTGATCGCCTGCCCCGAGCAGCTTGATCCGAAGAACATTTGCGTCGATGCCAAAAAATTGCTCCGCGACAACAAACTGAGCCGGACGGCGGAAGAGCTGGAGGATCTGTTCCTGCCACCTCACCCCGCGCGCAAGGGCCGTGAAATTCCGATCGAAACCTTGCTCACGCGACTCGGACTTGCCCCGTACAATCGCAAAGCCGAATTCACGCGCACCGATCTGCAGCCTTCTCATGTGCTCATCCCGCTGGCGGGTCACATTGGGGCACCGGCCAAGCCGCTGGTGGCCGTGGGTGACCGAGTGCGTCGTGGTGATTTGATTGGCAATGTCGAAGATCAGCAGCTCGGCTGTCCGATTCACGCCAGTATCGACGGCATCGTCGCCTCGATGGACGCCAAGTACATCCGCATCAACCCGAACTAATGGTCGAAGATATGAAAAAAGGTAGCGCGATCGGAATTATCGAGACGTCCAGCATTGCCAAGGGCTTCGAGATTTCGGATTCCATCCTGAAATCAGCCAATGTGGAACTGGTCGTCAATCGCACGATTTGTCCCGGTAAGTACATGGTGCTGATCAGCGGTGACGTGGATGCCGTGAAAGCCAGTATCGAAGCCGGCATCAAATCGGCCGCTCACACACTCGTCGATCATTTCGTAATTCCCAACGTCCACCCATCCGTATTCCCCGCCATCAGCGGAGTCTCCCATTTGCCCGAACTGCGCGCACTTGGGGTCGTGGAATCGTTCAGCGTCGCCTCGATTATCGAAGCGGCCGACGCCGCCGTGAAAGCGACCGCCATCCAGCTCATCGCACTCCACCTGGCGATGGCGATTGGCGGCAAGGGATTCGTGACGATGACCGGCGATGTCGCTTCGGTGGAAGAAGCTGTGCGCATCGCGTCCGCCGTGATCGAGAAGAAGGGGCTGCTGGTCGAGAAGACGGTCATCCCGGCGCCGCGCAAGGAACTGCTCGCCGAGTTCATCTAGAAGAGCGTTCAACTAGAAGAGCGTTCAACTAGAAGATCGTTCAACTGCAATCCACCAGCGCTGCCAGCGGTTGTCAGGAACTCACACCTACTTCCTTCTACGCTGGTGATGCATGCAGATCGACGTTGCACAAGCGAATGTTTCCGAGCTTTACCAGCTGCTATCGGGGCTGGTGACTCCACGCCCTATCGCCTGGGTCTCCACCCTCTCCCTGGCCGACAAACCGAATCTAGCTCCCTTCAGCTTCTACAATCTGTTTGGCCTTAGCCCACCCATCGTGGTCTTCTCACCGCTGCTGCGGCGCGATGGCAGCAAGAAAGACTCCCTGCGTAATGTAGAGGCGACGGGGGAGTTTGTGATTAACGGTGCCGTGGAGCGATTGCAGGAACAAATCAACCGAACAGCTCAGGAATTGCCGTACGAGGAAAGTGAGTTTGATCTGGCGCATGTGACGGCCGTCGCATCGATGCGAGTCAAACCGCCGCGCGTGGCGGAAGCCCCCTACGCGCTGGAATGTGTGGTACGACAAATCCTGCCGCTCGGTACCGGACCGCTCGCCGCCAACCTGGTGATCGGCGAAGTGGTCTGGATTCATCTGGCCGACGACTTGCTGAATGCAGCGGGTCAGCCGGACGCCGAGCGCGTGGCGAATGTGGGACGACTGGGTGGCGACGACTGGGTGCGAACCAGCGATCGCTTCACCTTACCGCGTCCCCGCTGAATCGCCTGCGATGCAGAACAGATTCTTCTCGCCACGAATCAGGATGCGATTCGCGGTGGGGACCGGCGAGCCGATGACCGACTCACTCATGTTGTTTTCGGCCAGCAGCTCGAACTTGTCGCCCGCGATGTTGGCTACAAACACAACGCCATCTTCGCGCGGAGCGTATAGTTTGTCACCGGCGACCAAAGGGGAGGCGTAATAGTTCGACCGATTCTTGGGGAACTCGCCGGTCCACCGAGTCTTACCGGTCTGGGGGTCGACACTCACCACTTCTCCCCGATCGCGTACCAGAATCACTTGCCCTTTATAGACCACAGGCGTCGGCACAAAGGTGCCGATATCGTCGCGTTTCCAGATGTGACTGGACGCTGTCACGTCGCCGCTGCCCGTCAGACGGATGCCGTAAAGTCGTGGAATGTTGTGATCATTTCGGCCCGTGGCGATCCCCGCCATGTCGTCGACGATCACCGGAGTCGCGATGGCCGGCCATAACTTGTTCGCCTCAGGATTGAAATTACCGCAGGACCACGTGACTTTCCCATCGCTGGCATCGTGGATGGTAAGGTGATCCGCTCCCCACACCAGGAGCGACTCACGGCCACCGTGCTGGATCACCAGCGGAGTGGTGTAACCATGATCGCATTCCTGAGGCACTCGATAATTACGAGCCACTTTCCAGGCGATCTCGCCGGTGGTTTTGTCAAACGCGGCCAGCCACGATTCGCCCTCGTGCATGCGAGCCATGATGACATGCTTTTGGGTGAGCACGGGCGATGTGCCGTGGTCCCAGTAGAGTGTGTCTTTGCCGAAGCGCTGAACGAGGTCGGTCTTCCAGCGAACTTGGCCATTCAGTTCCACGGCCGCCAAGGTACCGCTTTTATAAAAGACAAAAATCGCTTGACCATCGGTGATCGGGGAGGCATTGCAGCCGGAGCCGTTGCGATGTTTACCCGGGTTTTCGGAACTGAAGACGGTACGCCATTTTTCTTGGCCGCTGGAGTCGAAGCAGAGCAGAGCATCTTTGCTCTCGACCGGTGCCGTGACGTAGATGAGTCCCTGCAGCACGATCGGGGTGGAACAACCTTTACCCGGCAAGGCACTGCGCCAGAGATATTTTTCGCCACTGAACTGCACCGGGTAACTTCCCGTCTCGATGCTCCCCAGTCCCAGCGGCCCGCGCCACGACCGCCAATCCTGAGCCGCTGCCGAGCGACAGGCCAGTGCGAGCAGGATCAGGACCAGGACCAAGCTGAAACGAACAACACGATGCATGGCAGTAAACTCCAAAAGCCAAAACAGGAAAACGGCCCGGTGAGTAACGTTGGCGGGATGAAGGATGAAGGATGAAGGATGAAGGATGAAGGATGAAGGATGAAAACGCAACGATGAACATTATTTTATTGGTCCATCTGGGACGTACATCGGTCGCGATCGAAGCCGTAGCGCGGCGATATCGAAGTTGGTGCGAGCACCACAGCAAGTCCCCTCTCCCCAGCCGCTGGGGAGAGGGGCGATGTCCAGCGTGTGCCCCCCTCACCGAGCCACGTTCCATCCCGATCCCCCTGGGACACCTGCGCCCTGCCTCCCAAAATCTCGCGGCGCAAGCCGCACCGACTGACGAAGTTGCTGGACGCTTCACGACCTGCGAAATCATCGGCCAGCCCTCGAAGCCCCAACTTTCTGTCCCCAAAACAGCATGTCCCCCGATTCACAGGAGTAACAGGCTCTTGCGGTGAAAATCGTTTACTCAGAATGAACACTGAATTCAGAGAGGATTAGTCTATGGCCAAGGTTGAATCATCCATCGAAGGTATCATTGAAAATCTTCCCATTAGTGATGGGGGCGGCGTTGTGAACATCAAGGTCATGGGAGTGACGATCCATTTTGTGCCCGGAACAACGGCCTCCGGTCGTCTTAAAACCATCAAAACTCCCACCCAGCGACTGACGGTAAACCAGTTCCTGGATAACACCCCGTTTGCCGGTCGAACCGAAGCGGGTTTCACGGGCGCCACGGTGATCGCCGAAGGTACTTACGACACGACCACCAATATTCTGGAAGCAGATTTCCTGGACGTGCAGCCCGCCGAGATGGTGCTGCTTGGAGCGCTGACGACCGCCACTGCCGGACCACCGGTCAATCTCGCAATCAACGGCTGCCCGATCGTCATGCTCACCGACTCACGACTCTCGTCAAACCCATCGTCCCCGCTGTCTCCTCTGTATCTCAATCAGTATGGCTTCGTGATGAAGATTGCCAGCGCAACAACTGCTGACAATGAAATCGACCAACCGCCGCCACCATCGTCAGCCGAGGGCTATTACGGTGGTGGTCAGTTCCACGCATTTCGCTTCGAGTATGGTGGCACGGGACAATTCGACCAGCCGCAAATCAGTATTAAGGCGGCAACTTTTATTGCTGACGACGGAGAGAATGATTTGAAGGTGCGAGGATTTGTCGCCACCGGAATTCCGGGTATGAATCCCAACATTCGCATTTTTCAGGTCACGAACGATGCGGCTGGAAATGAAGTCGAAACAGAAATCCTGCCCGACAAACCGATCAAATTCCATAACTCGGAACCAAGCGTAGTCCGCTGGGATTTTAGAGCCAGGAACATCGCTTTACCGGCAGTGGGGCTCCCCGAATTCATCCGCGCAAAGTGCGTCAGTGGCGCCGTCACGCTCACCGCCACAATCGACCCCAAGCTGCGCGAAAAATAAACCCGCTCAGTAAATCGCCGAGGACACGAAGCGCAGCCAAGGGACGAATCGCGCAGAGGGGTCCTTTCAGAGCTCTCGGCCGGACGGCTTACGCCGGCACGGCGAAAAAAGTAGCGGCACGGCGTCAACCGGCCGGCCTCGGAGAAGTAGCGGCACGGCGTCAGCCGTCCGGCCTCGGAGAAGTAGCGGCACGGCG
>JBJSXJ010000152.1:0-10675 GCA_046086325.1 Planctomycetota bacterium
TGAATCTGCAGTTTACGCCGGGCGGCAAGCTGGTGAGTGGCGGCACGAATCGCGGTTGGCCAGTGCGTGGCATCAAACCATTCGCGCTCGAACGACTCGAGTGGAGCGGCAAGATGCCGCACGAGATCGAACGCATCACGATCACTCCGGATGGTTTTCGTATTGCATTCACGAAGCCCGTCGACACGGTTACGGGTGGCAATCCCAAGTCGTATCAGCTCAGCACCTTCACCCATCCCTATCATGGTGGCTACGGTGGTCCGGAGATCGAGCGAACCAAACCCGTTGTGAAATCGGTGGCCCTGAGTGGCGATGGTCGAGTGGCCACGATTACGGTGGGCGAACTACAACGCGGGCATGTCTATGAATTTGACTTGGCTGCGGTGCTGGCGGCTGACGGCGAAAAGATTCTACATCGCCATGCCTACTACACCGTGAATGAAGTGCCGCTTTGGCTGAGCTATCCCGGTGTGAAAAGTAAGTCGAGCGGTAAGTCTGAAGCTCGGCCGGGGAGTGGCAAGAAGATTGTGCTGATTGCTGCCGACCAGGAGTATCGCAGTGAGGATGCTTTACCGCAGCTGGCCAAGATTCTGGCCACTCATCATGGCTTTGATTGCACCGTTCTCTTCAGTGTAAATGAGAAGAACGAAGCGGATCCCACTCGCAAAATTCGCTGGGAAGACAAAACGATCACGCACAACATTCCCGGACTGGAGCAGCTGGACGATGCGGATTTGATGATTCTATTTAGTCGTCTTATCACCTTGCCAGAAGAACAGCTGCAGCACATTTATCGGTACTTAGATTCGGGGAAGCCGCTGATTGGGATCCGCACAGCGAATCACGGTTTTTTGGGGTTCAACTATCAGCAGGATGGCAAGCGGATTGATTTTGGGGAGCATGTCTTGGGTGGCAGTTTCCGCAATCATCATGGTCGCTGGCAAGCTGATTCCACTCGCGGTGTGATTGTGGACGAGCAGCGAGCACATCCGATTTTGCGCGGGGTGAAGGATATCTGGGGCCTGACGGATGTCTATCGCACTTATAAAGAGGGCGATTCGTTGCCCGCGGGTTGCACCGCTTTAGTGCTCGGCCAACCACTGGTAGGCCGCAAGCAGATGGACGAGATCAATCGCGAGCTCGCGCCGCTGCCGGTGGCCTGGGTGAAGAACTGGACGGGCAACACGGGCAAGACGGCACGCGTGTTTCATTCGACGATGGGAAGTGGCGAGGACTACCTGAACGAGGGCTTACGGCGTTTAACGGTGAATGCGACCTACTGGTGTTTAGGAATGGAATCACAAATTGACCCGCAATCATCCGTGGATCTGGTAGGCAAATACGAACCACACTCCAGCGGCTTTAACTATCCAAAGCTGAATGTTGTCCCTCGCCCCATTTCGGACCTGCGGTAAGTTCACGCAAAGGCACGAAGACACAAAGACGCATCTCCCGCCGGAAAACTCTGCCGCGAGAACGAGATCATTACGAGCCGATTTTTGATGTCTCAGTGCCTTGGCGTGAATCTACAAACGGCGACTCTTCCTTCCGGAAAGTTCACGCAAAGGCACGAAGACACAAAGACGCATCTCCCGCCGGAAAATCCTGCCGCAAGAACGAGATCATTACGAGCCGATTCTTAGTGTCTCAGTGCCTCGGTGGGTTTCCTGTGGATTGACCGCAGGTGAAGCCGTTGGATTTTTGGTGGCTTCGTGCAGGTATGCAAGGGTCTCCGCTAAGGAAGCCAGCCGCTGGCGAATGAACTCCGCCAGCGGCAGCGTGCGCCTATAGGCACCCGCGACTGCGATATCGCTTGCTGGGTTGCGTCCCCACAGAGCCCAACGCCGTTTCTATCAACTACACCGAGCCATGCACGTTTCCGACGCATAGACATTTTTTGTTTATTGCTTGTTCGGTTTTGGCTGTCTCTTCCGCTTTTCAGAGAGGGCGCGATCCGTCCACGTTTTTCAAATCGTGATTGAAAATGTGCGGACTCGGGAACGTTTGCGACCCAAGCGGTCACTTTGATTCAACCCAGTACCACATGAGGGAGGAAAGTGATGCTACGTAGCAGGTCAAGGGGTCAAAGCCCATGACGATCATCCGCCGCTATTCGCAAGGAACACAACCGCCGTCAAACATTCCGCCACAGAGAGCTTTGCTGCGATAAGAGTAGTGGCTTTCCATCCACCTCGATTCGGCCTGTACGCCGTGGATCAACCAGCAAATCCCGATGAATCGATGAGCGATTTGTTCCCTGAGTAGCGGGTGGCGCAGCGCCAAGCGCCACGTGGGCAGTACCAGCAATTTTCTCATCCAGAAGAGTGATGCCCGTGATCGTACTGCGCCGGGGATTGGTTCCCAGCCCAAACTCTCCAATTACCGAAGCTCCTGGATCCGTGGCCAGCAGATGATGCAAGGCCTTTTCTCCCTCTTGGGCCGTCGCATCCACAACCTTGCCGTGGAGAAATCTCAGTCGCAGGCCTCGAATCCAATCCGACCGATAAATGAGGGGGGCATCGACCACTAGCGTACCGTGTGCACTTGTTTCCCACGGACTGACGTACACCTCGCCGTCCGGCAAGTTGGCGTGCCCGTCACCACTGATCCACGGACGATCCTGGATGTTGACGGTGAGATCAGTGCCATTTTCCGTGACCACTCGCAGCTCCTTCGACCGCACTAAGTACTCGCAAAGTCGTAGCTGTTGTGCGTGCAACGTTCGCCACGCCCTTTCTGGTTGCAAATGATCCAAATAAGCAGACTTGATGAGCAAATCCTGCAACCGTTCTAGCGATATCCCGAGGGCATCAGCTGTGGCCCGAGTGGGAAATATGGTTATGAATCGACGAATATTCAATTGGCTAAGCTCATCGACCGAAAACGTCGACGGGACGCCGACCGGTTCCTCCATGTCCGTAGAACTACTTTTCTCCGAGAACTGTTTGAGGTAGTCACAGGTCCAAATTCCAACGGAACACTGAATCGGTGTGCCATCGTCGATTTGCAACGGATTAATGTAGCGATGGACACCATCAGCAAGACTCGATACCCGACTATTGAGGCAAACATCTGAGCTCAGCCTGATCAACGGCCTTGCGCCAACGATTACCAACGTCTGGAACAATTTGACGAGCAGCGGTTGTGACGCCGGTTCTCCACTGATAACCGTAACATCACCAGGTTGAATCGATAGAGAATATCTGGCAATCGTGTTTGCCAGCCGATCCAGCCAAGAGTCGATCATGGACCTTTCGGCCCTTGGCCGAGTAGCGATAGGATTGCTTGCAGCGTGCCGGGGTCGATTTGCCCGAATGCCGTCCCGGAGCTTTTTGCTCCCTCAGAACTGACCGTTTGTTTAAGTTTATTGAGTTGCTCAGGCGTCAACTTAGCCAACTGTGCTTGTAACTGTCGAATCAAGTCACCATTATCGGCAAACATGTACCGGGATTCTTCATCAGGTTGCGTGCTTCTCAACTCACTCATAACGGAAACTCCTTAAGGATCGAATACGACTTGTATAACTCGCCAAGCCTTTCGAACGTCTGGGCAAACCTTAACCTCAAACCGTGCAGCGCTTCGTCTTCGATTAATCGCTTTATTTCAGGCTGTAGTACTTCTTTTCCTTCCCGCCAATCGCGATTAGCCTCCCACGCCAGCTCAGCCGCCTGATCGATTAGGGACTCCGCTTCCTCTCGCTGTTGCTCCCACAAACTATACGCAGACATAGACAAGAATCTGATCCCCAGAATCCTGACATCGTTCTCTCCACCTGCGATCAGCTTTCGCATAACGGCATCAGCCGCCTGCTGATACGCCCTGGCGAGCTCCCAATTTCCCGCCTGATTATTTACAAACATAGAAACGTAAAGCACATGAGCAAAGTGACCGAACACCTCTTTTCGTCCGCTGGCGATTTGCCGATTGAGAATTTCGCGTGCTCGATCGGAATCCACCACCGCATCCTCATGACTACCAAGAAATGAAAGTGTTACCGCTCTACTATGGTAACCGTAAGCCAACGTCAACTCAAAGTGTCTTTTTCCTGCCGCCACGATCTCCTGCAGTGTCTGAATCGCCTCATCAAACAGTGCAATGGAACACGAATACTTTTTTTGCCGTTGTAGTACAATCGCCAGCTTTATTTTTGCAAGCATTAACCCGGATCGATACTCGAAATTGCCAATCGCTAACAGCGATTCCAGAATTTCGATGGCTGACTCGTAATCATGGTATGCCTGTTTCCACTTTCCTGAATCCAAGTAAGCATTACCACGATTACTATAACTCGATGCCAGATCAGGATTGATCTTCCGCAGCATTACGTCCATGGAATTATGATGAATTCCAATGGCCTCCGTGTGATCGGCTATCGCAACTGAAAGTCTTCCCATTTCACGAGCTAAATTGCCTCGATTTGTCAGAGTTCCAGCCCATTCGATTGCGCACGATGAATCGGTTCCTTGAATCTGCTCATACAACCGGTGAGCTTGGTCAAAATCAGCCATGGCGGCTTGGTAATGCTCCGCGCCCGCGAGGCGCAGATGGGCGATTCCCCGATTATTCAGGGCGGAGGCTCGTAAACGCTGATTTTCACCAGTCCCTTCATCCTGAGCTCCCAATGCTTCGATCACCTTAGTTTCATCCTCAATGGCTTGGTCGATCAGCCCAATCGGCAATGACAAGGCCGATCGCATGGTATGAAACCGGAGAATGGAATTGTCCATCAGCCCTTCTATCGCTCGGGTTAGCAATTCCCTTCCGAAGGTAAAATGTCCGAAGGCAGCAAACCATCTAATAAGGGTGTAGAGCGAGGTGACCGAACTCATCCATAGCTTTTCGACTCGTATTAGGTCATTTGCCATCAGCGCGTGCTCAATGGCAAGGATTCGCGGTTGCATGTCCTCCAGCGTTACGCATCGTTCGCCGAGCGGTTGAATAGCATACCAATCCGAGTAGTGCTGATGGATTCGCCTCGTTTCCGAGCTCGAAAGCGTCTTAGCGTAGAACGATTGCACCAAGGGATGAATGGAAGTGATGCCGGTTACCGAGTTGTAGTCCACGAGTTGCATATGGCCAAGAGTCGTCAAAATTCTGCGCAGATCGTGCTCCTGAATAACTTCGGAATTGTGTACCTTTCGCAAGATCGATTGCAATAGACTTATGTTAACGGCTACCGAACTAGGCGCCAAAATCTGGAGGACTTGGCGCGTTCGATCTGCAGCGGGGAGGTGCTGATCGATCTCACGAAACAGCGATTGAACAGCGCCCGCGGGTGCCAACGGCGACAACGGTGGCAGGTTCGATAAATCACCGCCGTAATTTCTAGCAACAAATGCGCCGCAAAGTCGCAGTGCAAGAGGATGATGCCCAAGTCGTTGTGAGAACGCCATGAGAGTCTCATCAGAACCCCGCACGGCCATCATCCGCAACAGTTGCGTTGCCGATTTCGGGTCTAGTCCTTCCAAGCCAATTCGTCTTTCGTTGGCCGCTCGGACAGGGATCAATGTTTTGTCGAGATCCTCGAGACACGCAGGAAGAACTCGGGAGGTCAGCACGACGTGACTACCGTTGTTAAGTGCTGTGGCTTGATTCAGGAAATCATCCAGTTCAGGACAAGTCGCCGACCTGTCCGTTTTGCTGTTAACCTCCTGATCACGACCCACGTCAGACTGTAGCCAACTCTCTATGCGATCGATCACGAGCAGAGTTGGACGAAGCTGTAAATACCGCAAGAGTTCGGTAACGCGTTCTTTCAGCGTTGGATATTTTTGTTTATCGAATTCTCCAGAAGAAAGATGCTCGAGAACATTATCCAGGAAGAGGTCGAATGGGTATCCCGTGGCCGCAGCGGTACACCAAAAACCTGTGTTTAGATCGTAGTCGTAGCGATCGCGGAGCACGTGATGAACCAAGGATGTCTTTCCCTGGCCTCCCAATCCGATGACCGCGATCACGCTGGGAACACGGCGGGCCAGCGCTGCACGCAAATGGTCCATTTCCTCTTGGCGTCCAAAAAAACAGGCCGGTGCCGGCGGCAGATGTCGAAAATAGATGGGTGCGCGTCCGGCCAGCCGCCTCATTCCTGCTTGGGCACGTAGGATCAGTCTTTCCAAATCAGGAATGTTGTGAAAGGAGTTAACTAAATGCTGGTCGGTCAGCAGCGATGCCCGGAACTGCTCTTGCGCGTCGGCTAAATTTTTCGGTTCTTCAGGCTCCACCGGACGATAGCACTCAGCCGCCGTAAAAATGAAAACTGGTTTCTTAAGATCACGAGCGTAGTCATACTCGAGCTGGGTATAAGAACGAAGTCTTGCTTCAGGGTCATCTGGAAACGCGCCAAAACGAAAGCCAATAAGACAAATCACGATGTCACAACTGCTAATCGTATCTCGCAGAAACGTCGACAGCGGTCGGTGATCGGGTGGGAAACTAGGCTGAACCACCGGTTGAAAGTCGGATCCTAGCAACAGGTTCGTAACGGCTTGTCGATGGTCGCCCAGGTCGGCTGTCGTAGCGCTGACAAAGATTCTGATCATGGTCAGGTATCTTATTCGAAGATGTTGCTACTTCACCAGTTTCTTCAGATGCAGAATCAGACGTTTTTCTAATTGCTCACTGGAGGTGGGTAGCGTGGCCCGGAAACGCTCGAGGTTGCCCGGGATGATGCCGGGGGGAAGCGTTTGCAGGTCGCCTTCCAGGGGGCCAAGGCGAGCGGCGTCGGACAGCATCCGCTGGAACTCGGAACGCTGATTTTTGGCCAAGTGGTGAGTCAGTGCCCAGGCGGAAGCGTAGCCGGTGGACGTGAGTCGTGCGGCGAGGATTGTCTGTTCGATCAGCTGTCCGTCGAGCTGCTGGTTTTCGCGTGACTTGAGATAATGGTCGAGTTCCAGCAGCCGCAGGTCATGAGGCTGACCGGCTCCCTTCCAGCGTCCCTGCTTGCCCGGAATCGTAGGCGCGAGATATTCAGCCAGTCCCTCACTCAGCCACATCGGCCAGACCGCCAGACGCTGGTGTACACCAATGTTCGCCAGAATCTGATGAGCTCCCTCGTGAGCGATCGTCGACAGGGACAACTGCAGGGCCGTGACGGCGGGAAGCGGCTTGGTGTCCGGTTGCTCGCACAGCACAATGTAATTGTCGAGCGGGCTGTAGTAGGCGATCACCCCGGGACCGACTTTCTGAAACGCCTGCATCTGCTGACCGGTGCGAAACATGACAACCACCAGCGGCAGTTCGGGTTCTCGCGCGGGAATCTTCATCATTTCTGCGAAGCCTAACAATCCCGGCACCATCGATTCCAGCACCCGCGTCGTCACCGCTGTGAACTCTTCGGAGGTGTTATAAACGAACACGTAATGCCGGGAGGTGCGGGTTTGGAACCCCGCGAGCCGATGGTCTACCCAATACGTCGCAACTTTGTCTTTAGGCTGTGGTTGAAAGGGTTTGTCGGTAAATACGGACAGAGCGGATGGCTGAGCGATCAGACGTCCGTCGGGCAGTAAAATCACGTGATGTTCGCCGACCTCAACGTGAATACGCCCGACGACTTGCCGCTCATCCCAAGTCAATTCCACTCGCCGACCTTGGCCGTCCTCGAGTTTTCCAGCGGGAATATCGAGTCCGAAAAAGCGCGGCGGAATAGCGGTCGGGGACTCGGCTAAAAGCTGGGGCGCGGTGAGCCCACCCAGGGTGACTAAAACCCAGGTGACGGCCAGCAGCACCCAGCCGCAGGCCAGTGGGGTCCAGCCGCAGGCCAGTGGGGCCCAGCCGAGGGTTAACAGGGCCCGGTGGATGGCCGCTTGTCGGGAAGAGGAAATCAGGTCGATTACCATTGGAGTTTCCAGGGTCGTCGATTTAGCATAACAGGTTCTGGTTGTGGTCGTAACCTTTTAGCCGGTTAACGAGATTTAGATTTTTGGCTTGTTCCTGAAGAGGTGAATTCGTGTTACTGCGTAAATGGTCGATCACCTTCCTGGTGGCAGTGGCTGCTGGTCTGGCGTATCTCTGGACGCCTGTCATGGCCGCCGATCCTGCCTTCGTGGGAATTCTGGCCCTGATCGCCGACGGCGACGTGGCAACTCAAATCGGCCTGACCGAAGACGCTCGCACGAAACTCATCGAGTTCATCAAAAAGCGGGAAGATGAAGCGGAATCGTTGGTCCTCAGTTCCCGCACGCTGCCACCCGAAGAAAAGGCGGCGAAGGTCAAAGCCTTTCTGGATGAATCCGAAAAGCAGGGATTCGCGCTGCTCACCGCCGAGCAGCGAACAAAGTTGCAACAAGTGCGACTCGAACGGGCCGGATTATCAACCCTGGCCGAAGCCCCGATCGCCGATTCGCTTAAGTTAACCGACGCTCAAAAATCTGAAGTTAAGAAGCTGCTGGAACAACGTGCCAGCGATCTAGGACGGGGGAATGAACGGGAACGGCAACTGGCGAAAGCGCGCAGCGAACGAGCGCTCGTGAAGCTGCTGAGCAAAGACCAGCGTGCTGCGTGGGAAGAACTGGCCGGCAAAACGGGTATTCTGCCGTCGCCCGGTGACGAACCGTCCGACGAGCCAGGCCAGCCGGGCGACGAGCCTGCCGTGGCCACCACCGGTAAGCCCGGTGAAACCGTCGCCGCGAAGCCGGCCGGTGATGGCACCCTGAAGTTCAACTTCCGCTTCCAGCCTTGGAAAGATGTGCTTGACTGGTTCGCCAAACAATCGGGAATGTCGTTAGTGGCCGAGTCGATGCCGCCGGGTACTTTCAACTACGTCGACAATCGCGCTTACACACCATCCGAATCGATTGACTTGCTCAACGGCATCCTTGTCACCAAGGGCTACTTGCTGCTGCGCCGGGAACGCATGTTGATCTTGTTCAACTTGGAAGATGAGATTCCTGATCTCTTGATCGACACCGTGTCGCCCGACCAGCTGGATGGTCGCGGTCGTTACGAACTCATGACTTGCTTGTTCCCGGTAAAGCGAATCACTCCCGAAGATGCCGAAAAAGAGGTCACCAAGCTACGGGGGCCGTTTGGCAAAGTGGTGGTGCTGCCACAAGTGAAGCAGTTGCAGGTGCGTGAACTGGGAGGCAAGTTGCGAGCGATTCGCGACATGCTGGCCTCGGTCGAAAACCCCGAATCCAATCCCAAAGAAAAGACGACCATCATTCGGCTGGAACATATTTCGACCGACGAGTTCATGTTCGCTCTGCGGCCCATCCTGGGCATGCCAGAGAATGTGAATTCGATGCCCGATGGCTCGTTGAGACTGGCTCCTGATCCGCTCAACGGTCGCATCTTCGCCACGGGAAAGGCGGAGCGACTGGAGAAGCTGGACGAGCTGCTGAAGTTGCTGGATGTCGAGTCGGCGAAGGCGGCGGCACCAGCCGGTGGAGCAGTCGAACAGGCGCAGATCGAAGTCTATCCGCCCGGTGGAGCCGATCCGATTGCGATCCTGCAAGTCATGCAAACGCTGATCGGCGCTCTGCCCGACGTACGCATGGCCACGGATCCAAAAACCGGTAACTTGGTCGTGCTAGCTCGACCCTCGCAGCATGCCACCATCCGTGAGACACTCAAGCAGTTACAGAAAGATGTCAGCAACATCGAAGTGTTTCAGTTACGGCGAGTCGATCCGCAGCTGGCAACCGTGACGATCAACAAATTGTTTGGCGGCGATGAAAAGGGTGCTGGTGCCGGCGGGCCGAAAGTCGAAAGCGATCCGACCACTCGACTGCTGATCGTCCGCGGTGCGCCGGCGCAAATCGCTCAAGTGCGTTCGCTGCTGGAGAAAATGGGCGAGGGCGAAAATCTGACGACCTCGGCCAGCGAAACACAAGCCGCCGATCGTGGCAATGTGCGTACGATTCCGCTGGCGGGTCGTGAAGCCGAACGCGTGCTCACGCAACTGGAAGCGATCTGGCCGACCGTCCGTGCGAATCGGATTCGAGTGGTGCGGCCGTCGGCACGCACGGCTGAAGAGTCGACGGAAGAGGGTGCGACGAAGCGTGACGATGCGGGGCCGTCGGGTGCCGATTCGCGCGGGCTACGATCGCAGCGATTGGATTCGGTAAGCCGCGAGCCAAAGCCCAAGCCGGTGACGCGAGCGACAGCTTCGTCGGAAGATCCCGAGAATCGTCCAGCGGGTGAGAATCCGAACGTGCCCAATCCCAACGCTCCCAATCCCAACGCTCCCAATCCTGCGGTTCCTGTACCTGCACCTAATCAGCCTATCCCTAATCAGCCTATCCCCAATCAGCCTATCCCCAATCAGCCTGCGACCGTTCCCCCGGGTAAGTCGGCGGCGATCGGTGGTGCCCTCGGCGGTCGAATGCAGTTCGTCGCTTTCCAAGCGCCGGCGGCTGGCGATGATGAGCCCGTAGCAAACACGAAGGCACCAGCACCTGCCAAGGCACCCGTTAACTCGAAGCCGGCTGACGAAAAGGCACCCGCCACTGAGAAGACGACGACTGAGAAGACGGCGACTGAGAAGACGGCCACTGTAAAACCTGCCGCTGAGAAGGCCACCAGCGACAAAGTACCGGCTGATGTCGTGATCACCATTCAGAAGGGTGGCATCGTGATCGCCTCGGAAGACAAGCAAGCACTTGATGATCTCGAGGCACTTTTTTCGACGCTGGCTGGACGCGAAGCGATGAGCGGCACCACGCGCGAATATACCGTT
>JBJSXJ010000153.1:0-13945 GCA_046086325.1 Planctomycetota bacterium
CAGCCCTCCGGCAGCGTGCGAGAGCGGTCGGCACTCGGCACTCGGCGATGGAGAACACCTTCGAATTCCCGCCGGACGGCTCACGCCGTTCCGCTACCTTTCCTGCCGGACGGCTTACGCCGTTCCGCTACCTTTCTCGCCGGACGGCTTACGCCGAGCCACTACTTTTTACGTCGTTCCGCTACGAAGGCTGGTCACTCTGGTCCACTGCTGCTCTCAGTTTCCTGAAAACGCTGCCGTCAATACTTGGGAAACATCGCGGGTGACGGAAAACGCTCTTCGATGTTGGAGCCGTCGTTGAGATACTCCTCACGAGGCACATCAACTTGTGGCCAGTTGCCCGGTCTTACACGAACGACTCGACCCGGTCGCAACCCCTCAATAATCAAATCGGTCTCGAAGCGGATCTGAATGCCACTGCTCCCCAGCGGCACCGCGCCATCATTTTTCTTCACTTCTAGAATCGTGCCACGGGATGCCATGTGTGCAGGCCCATAGGCGCCGTGTGTGTGCTTGAGCGTATTCTCTACGGCGCTCATGAGGGCTGGTGAATCTTTCTTAAAGTCAACATACAGCGACTCATCCATACCGCCATACAACGTCGCCGTCACCGTCGCTCGACCAAACTTGCCATACTCCACCGCGTCGATTCCAGCAGGCATCCAGCGACTGCGAATAAAGGCCTTATGCCGCTCATTTTGATTGCGCGTCGCACGCTGCATCGATGCATCATCGAGCCAGATGTCCGAAACATGAAAGCGAGTGAAGATGGCACTCGGAGTGGGACGCCACGTAATTCCTAGTAAGACAGCCTGGCCAGCCAGCGATTTCTTGCCGCTCGCAGGCCAGATTCCCTCCGCAATCAACTCCGCAATCGACAAACATTCACGACCGCGCCACACGCGTGTCGCGGAGTCAAACGTAAGCGACTCATCGGTCGCTTGACGATCCTCACCCGCCTTCGACTGGCGACTGGCAAGTATCAATCCTGACTCACTCTGTACATCCACTTCCTTGAGCTTCCAAATCAATCCCGTGCGCAAGCAGTAGCTCGGTTCATCCTCGAACAGTAACAGATGATTCTCGGCCGGTGCCGTGCCGGCACCACTGTAGCCGTTATTGTTCTCCCGATTATTCACTGGCAACACAGGGACCGACGACAGCTTCGGATCGGGCGGCAGAAATCCTCGTACATGCACCACAGTCCCCAGAGGAACATCTCGCAACTCGGCCGGTGCACCGTGATAACGCACGACGCCGTAGGGCAGCAGCGCGAAGGGATGCGGCGAATTGCGAAAGTAAGTACCAGCCGCCTCCACTCGCAAACTACCACGCCGATTCGCGTGATCCACAAACACCAGTTCGCCCCGGTAGCTCAGTGCTTTTTCCAAGGGTGGAAATTTTCCCACCTCAGGACGAAACGGCTCCGCAGGATCCTTTTTCTGCGCGACAGATTGCTGACCGACAACCGACGTCGGCCAGAGAATAAGCATCAAGACAACAATCACCCCACTCGGTCGCCATGAGAGATTCCGCCACAAGCCGCGCCATCCCATGTTCGAGTAACGACGGGAACTTCTCATAACTCAATCGCCTTGTTGCTATCCCCGAATTTGTCCGTTTCCACACCCATGCGCTGCGCCATGAGCAGCAGCAGGTTACTCATGTGTGCATTTGGGTTGGCCGGTCGACTACACAGCGTGTAGTGCTCGCCTGGCTTGTCGAGTTGATAGCCTTTGAAATGCCCCTGGTTGAAGTCGAGGTGACTGCCATGCTTGAGACCAAGATCTGAACCACCAGCCAGCACCAATGGTAAGTTGGCATTCCCGTGACTGTGCCCATACGACATACCGCTGCCGAAGAGCGACATGGTGGTACTCAAGAGCGGCTGACCGTTGACATCTTTCGTCTCCGCGAGCCGAGTGAGGAAGTAGCTGAATTGCTCGATGGCGAAGGTGTCGTATTTGGTGAGTTTTTCCATGTAGCCTGGATCGCCACCGTGATGACTGAGTTGATGTCGTGACTCACTGATTCCAATCTCGGGAATGGAAAACGCGTCGCCTTCGCCACCTAAACTAAACGTTGCCACGCGTGTCACATCAGTCTGAAAGGCAAGCACGATCAAGTCGTACACGGTGCGGAAGTAATCTCCCGCTTGCGTCTGGGGAATGTCACGATTCGTTCGCTGACGATCGGAGTCCGCCAGCGTGGGCAGTGGAGTGTCGAGCCAAGAGTCCGCTCGACGCGTACGAATTTCCGCCTCGCGGACCGACGTCAGATACTGATCCAGACGCCCTTTATCAGCCGCTCCAATCGCTTGTTCGATACGACGTACTTCCGCCAGATTGGCATCGAGTACGCTGCCCTTGCGTCGCAGCGCACGGCGCTGCGCAGCGGTGCCACCCTTCGGGGCCTCGAAAAGCGATGCGAAGATCTCGCTGCAGCGTCTCATCGCCGGCAGTCGCACGCCGTCCGCAGTCCAGCCCAGTGAGTCGCCAGTGAGTGCCACTTCGAGAGAGGGATAGCGGGTGTGCTTAGCAGTGACCTCAGCCATTTTTTGATCGACCGAAATCGTGTTCTTATCAGAGGGGCCAAGCTTGCCACCGGTGAGCCAGACGGAAATACAGTTGTGGTGATGACTGAGCGCACCCGGATGATGCAGACCGCTGATCGGCGTAATTGACTGTCGATGTTTTTCGAGCGGCTGAAGTGAGCGCGAGAATTGATAGTCTTTACCGGGCGCGGTGATCTGATAATTAAGCGAATGCACTCCGTTCGCCAGATAAATGAACGCACTCCGTTTTGGCATCCCCGTCGGCTGCTCCGCGGCGCGCAGCGGGATCATGCACTCTAGAAATGGCAACGCAATGCAGCTCCCCATGGCCCTCAATGCGTGCCGGCGATCGACTAACCAAGACTGCGATAGAAAATTACTCATCGTTATTCTCCTCGATTTCTTCCTGAGTTGGGCCTTCGTCAAGAATTCGCACTTGTGCAGGCCTAACGCTTCTTCATTAAATCGGACAGCGCCACGGCACGAATGATATCTTGTACTCGAAATTGACTCTTTTTGACCTCTGCCATAATCGCCTTCAGATCATCTTGATCATCCACCGTTAGCACTCGCCGGAGCGCATAGGTGCTGAGATGCTCCACAAAAGCTCGAGCAATTTTTTCGCGATCTTCCAGCAGCAGTTGTTTAAATTGGATCGAGTCTTGGAAGCGACGGCCATCCGGCATGACCCCCGAGGCGTCAATGGGCGGATCTTCACCCAGTCCCTTGGCAACTTTTTCGCGAGTACGCCACTGACCGACTGCATCATAGTGATCCCAGGCGATTCCATAATGATCGATCCGTGCATGACAGGCAGCACAACTAGCATTACTGCGATGAGCTTCAATCTTTTGTCGGATCGTCGCCTTCGGGCTGTCCGGCGGGTTGGGTTCAATCGGATCAACATTGGCCGGCGGGGACGGTGGAGTCTTGGCGAACATCACTTCACTTACCCACACACCACGATGGACGGGACGATGTCGAGTGCCGTCGGACGTGAGTCCCAGCACGGCCCCCATCGTCAACAGTCCACCGCGATGATCCTCTGCCTTGAGTGTCACACGCTGAAAGCCACCGCTCTTCGGCTCCGATAGCCCATAGAATTCGCACAGTCGCGCGTTGGCCATCGTCCAATCCGAGTCGATAAACTGATCGACGGACAGATTCTTGGCGAATAGTTCGCGAAAAAACTCCACCGGTTCCGCTCGTAAACTCGTCTCCAGCCACGCATCGTAGGTCGGATAGAGCTTCTTGTCGGGCGGGAACATTCCGAGTCGATGGAGTTGCAGCCATTGCCGCACGAAGTCGTCAATAAAGCGATTCGCTTTCCCATCCGCTAACAGGCGATCAACTTCTTTTTTCAGTCGCTCACCTTGCAGCGCACCATCACGAGCGGCAGCGAACAGTCCTTCGTCGGGCATTGAGCTCCAGAGGAAGTAGGACAGTCGGGATGCCAATTCGGCATCATTGAGTCGGGGTCGAGCGTTCGGCTCGCCCTCCACGAGATAAATGAAATGCCGCGATGTGAGCACTCCTTGCAGTGCCACACGGTAAGCCTCGGCCATCTTCTCACCAGCCTCACGTTCAGCACGATAGGCTTGGAGGTAGTCGGCGAGCTCTTCCTTCTTTACCGGTCGGCGCCAAGCACGTTCCGCAAAACGATGCAGGTGCTCACTGACAACTTCGGGCGCGGCATCCTCGGGCGGCAACAGACCGCTGCGGCGAGTTTTTTCCGCCTCTGATAACAGCGGTCCCTCCCACTCGATCCAGTCAATCAACACGGTCGAAAACAGCCCATTACCCTGCTCGTCAAACATCTGCGGCGCGGTCGGGGTTAACAGGCGAGTGTCACGGCTATGAGTGAAAAGGTAGCTGCCACTGTTCAGCGCATTACGGAATGCGGCGCCACCACGCCGGTCAATCACATCCGTAGCCACGACACAGAAATCCAGCGACAGTGGCATTTCCAAAAAGACTTCAAACTCGTGTACCTGCGGCTGATCCTCAGGAGCGGTGATGTCGAATTCGATGAGTCCATCGACCGTCTCTTCACCGGTGCGCTTGCCGATACTGAGATGTGCCGTCTGACCACCCGGCGGACGAATGCCGCTCGCTTGAATTCGCACTTTATAAAGTCCACTGTGCTCGGGTCCCGTGTTACCAAACCAATTCGCTGTGAACGCTTGGTGAACCGTACCGGGATAAAGCAGGAATCGCAGCGGTCGCTTGATCCCGAAGCGGTCGAGTATTTCCTGCTGACTCTTGCCGCCGCCATATCTAAGCTCGGCCGCCGTCTTGCGCACCTTCCGCGACTCACTGGATGCGGCCGGAAACGCGCGATCAAGCACCAGCCCCGCCGCGCGATAGTAGCGATCCACATGCGAGGCAGACAACGACAACTCAGAGCCGATGCGTTCAAAACCATGCCACAGCGGATCCTCGTTCAATTCGCCAGGCTTGGCTGGATCATAGCGAACACCGAGCAGATCATAGACCGAGTTCTGATACTCGCGGCGACTGAGCCGATAATGAGCGACGGCCGGTCGAGCTGCCATGCGTGCTGCTCGTCCTTCCTTCAGCCGAGCATCCAAATGGACAACGAACTCGGCGATCTCTTCCTGCGTCGGCTGCGGCTCCTTTTTGGGAGGCATCGCGCCGCTATTGATTTTGTCGAGTGCTTCGGCCCAGTGATGGGTATCAAGGCCAGCTTTGAAGTCACGAGACAATTTGTCAAAACGAATGTCGCCTTCCTCTTTCTGCGGTCCATGACAGCGTACGCAGTGCTTGTTGAGGAACACTTCCAACAACTCGGCACCCTGTACGACCCCGGACGCAACGCCACCCCAGCCCCAATTCCAATTGGCTTGCCAGCCCATGACAAACAAAACAGTGGCCAGCAGCACCTGACAACGACTACGCATGAATACGAATTCCTTGTGTCCGCAACGCATACACTGGCCGGGGGATTGAACCGCTGCCAATACTCAGAAGACGGCGGACATTACTGTACCTGATTCAAAAGCTGAATCTAGGTGCAGATTCGTTTGACGACTTCACCGTAGACATCGGTCAGGCGGAAGTTGCGACCGGCGTAGCGATAGGTCAACCGCTCGTGGTCGAGTCCCAGCAAGTGCAAGATCGTCGCATGCCAGTCGTGGATGTGGCATTTATCCTCAACCGCTTCGCGACCATGATCGTCGGTCGCTCCGTAACTAAAGCCACCGCGTACGCCCCCACCAGCCATCCAAGTCGTATAGCCTTTGTTATTGTGATCACGACCGTCACCGTTTTGCGCGTCCGGTGTGCGCCCGAATTCGCCTCCCCAAATGACCAGTGTTTGGTCGAGCAGTCCGCGCTGCTGCAGATCGGTTAGCAGCCCCGCGATCGGCTTATCGATCTCCTGACACTTTGTGGGCAACTGATCACGCATGCGCTGGTGGTGATCCCAATTGCCATGATTCAATTCCACGAACCGCACACCGGCTTCAACAAAACGTCGCGCCAATAAACATTGTCTTCCGAATCCATCTGTCGGATTCTCGTTGATCCCGTACAGCGCCAAGGTTTTCTCCGACTCAGCGCCCAAATCCATCAGTTCGGGCAATGCATCCTGCATCCGAAAGGCGAGCTCATACGACTCAATCACGCCTTCCACATTGGGCTCCGCCACATCTCGTGCCAGCTTTGTCTGATTGAGTTGCTGGATGAAGTCGAGTTGGGCTCGCTGAGCCTCACGTGTCAGCCGCGGATTGGAAATATCCGGTACGGCGGCGTTACCAGCACCACGTGGCAGATTTCGTGCCAGGCCGGGTCTGGGCCCTTGGGCTCGGCCTACCTTGGTGCCCTGATAGATCGCTGGCAGAAATGCATTCCCATAATTCTGTACTGCGGTGGGCTGCGGATTGAGTGCCACAAAGCCGGGCAGGTTTTCATTCTCCGTGCCCAGCCCATACAGCGTCCAAGCGCCCAGCGAGGGACGCGGAAACTGCGCATTGCCAGTATGCATTTGGGTCATGGCTCGGGGATGGATCGGCTGATCGCAATGCATCGAGCGCAGGAGGCACATCGAGTCCGCCTGTTTGCCCAGTTCGGGAAACAGTTCAGAAATCCACAGCCCGCTTTCGCCCCGCTGCTGAAACTTCCAGGGCGAAGCCATCAGCTGGGCGCCGCGCCGACCCGACTTTCCCTCGTCACTGCCTAACTTTGGCTTGTAATCAAACGTGTCCAGATGCGAGGGACCGCCTTGCATGCATAAGAAAATGACACGCTTCGCTCGGGCCGCGAAGTGTGGTGCCTTGGGAGCGAGTGGATTGCTAGAGGCGGCCGCAGCGGCATCGCCATCATTGCCCAGCGCACGCCGCGCCTGCATCGTACTCAAACCGGCAAACGCCAGATAACCAAAACCCGCTGATGCAGTGCGCAGAATTTCTCGTCGCGAAAACATACTGAATACTCGTCGTGGCAAAATTTGGTTAAGGTTGGTTAAGCAACTGTCTTGAGCTCAGCTCACTGAACAACACGAAACTCCGCCGCCCCCATCAGCGACTGGCAAAACTGACTCCAAGCTTTAAACAGCGCCTCGTCCGCCGGCACTCTCCCCTGCCCCGCCTGCCCTTCCTGCGTGCGACGCACAAAGCTTAGCGAGGCGCTGACTTCCTCGGTGGTCGCGGACCGACCGAACGCCCACTGAAAAGCCTGCTGCACACGAGCAGTTGGATCTTTACTCGACTGCATCACGCGGCGAGCAAAACTATCACTAAGTTCCAAGACGAACGGATTGTTCAGCAAATACAAAGCTTGATCGGCGGTATTCGAAACCTCGCGAATTCCCGTGACGAGGTTGGAATCAGCAAAGTCGAAGACACTTAAGGCACGTGGCAACACGTTGCGACCCACCGGCAAATAGACCGAACGATGATAGTCGGGCACTTCCATTGGGTTGACCATCGGATTACGCCGAGCGGCACCCAGTAGTCGTCGCAACCGCGCAGCACTTTCCTCGGGAAGTGCATTGGGCGCGAACAGCAAGGGAACGTTTTGCGGACCATTCGGACCCATGACCGCCGTCCCTAGCGAGGCAAACATTGATGATTCCGGAGGATTCAAGTTGATCGAGCCACTCACCGACAACATCGCATCGCGCAGCGCCTCGGCACTCAAGCGCTTCACATTACCACGCGCCAGATGATGATTCTCTGGATCCGCTTCTAAGCGACTTGGATCATAGGTCGACGACAAACGATAAACCCGCGAAACCACGATACTGCGAATCGTCTGTTTGACGGACCAACCATGCTCCATGAATTGCAATGCCAGGTAGTCGAGCAGTTCCGGGTGAGTGGGCTTCGGTCCCGACACACCGAAGTTGTCCGGCTCCCGCACCAGCCCCTGCCCTAGCAGATGCTGCCAGATGCGATTGACCATCACGCGCGCGGTGAGCGGATTCTCCTTCGAGACCAGCCATTCGGCTAGTTGCAGACGCCCCGAACTTTTCGTGGGCAATGCCGCTGGCAGGTTTCCCAAGACTTGGACAAAGCCACGTGGTACTTCCTGAGCTGGCTGATCAATTTCGCCGCGCACCAAAATCCGCGCATTGCGAATGGTCTCGCGATCCTGCACTCCCATACAGACCGAGATGGGATGACCCGAGGCATCTATATTTCGAAGTCGATCGCGAATTTGGGCCACAAGCTGTTCGAGTAAGATAGGATTCAAACCGCGAGTATTATTTCCCGCTTGCTGAGCACGCCGCGCTTCCACCAGTTCTTGCTGCCGTGTCTGCAATTCCGCCTTCAACTCCGCAATCTCCTGCGGTGTCATGACTGCTTCGCGAGAGCTGGCATCCTGCACGGGTAACCGAATCGATTCCGATGGATGACGATTACGAGTTCCAATGCCTCCACTCGAGCCACCATAGAAAGTCTCGGTGCTTTGAAAGAGGCCCGCCAGCGCGTAGTAATCGGACTGCGGAATGGGATCGAATTTGTGATCATGACAACGCGCACAGCCCACCGACAATCCCAGCACAACTCGGGTCGTACTATCAATCTGTTCGTCGATCAAATCAGCTTGAAATTGCCTCGGACTAGGCTCGGTCAAGGACTTCGGTCCAATGGCCAAGAAACCGGTCGCAATCAACTGCTCATTCCACTGCTCATCACTGGAAATCGGCAGCAAATCGCCCGCCACTTGCTCACGGATGAAGCGATCATAGGGCTTATCTTTTTGAAAGGACTGGATGACGTAATTGCGATAGCGCCAAGCGTCAGGAAAGACAACATCCGATTCCTTGCCGCTGGTTTCAGCAAACCGAGCCACATCGAGCCAGTGGCGCCCCCAGCGCTCCCCATACTGCGCTGAATCGAGTAACTGATCTGCCAGGTGCTCAATCGCTCGGTCGGGACTGGATTTCCATTCCTGCAGAAACTCCGTGCGCTGCTCCGGTGTTGGCGGTAAGCCAACAAGGTCAAACGTCAGTCGACGCAGCACGGTTTGCGGGTCACAATCATCCGCCGGCTGCACGCCCAGCGATTCCCACTTCGCCACGACATAGCGATCGATATCGGTCTTGGCCCACGTATCCAGTGTCTGCACGACCGGCTGCACAAGCCGCGGCTTGGTAAAAGCCCAAAACGATTTACCCGCTTCAATATCGGCGGCCGTTACTTTCGCCTGCACGACCACGCCATCATTGTTGCGCGGATCGGGCGCTCCCATCTCAATCCACTTTTTGAAATCCGCCAGTACCTGGTCGGGAAGTTTGCCACGAGGCGGCATGCGAAAGTCACGATAGTTAATCGCTTGCCATAGCAGACTGTTGTCCAAGTCACCCGGAACAATCGCGGCTCCCGATTCACCACCCGACAGCAACCCCTCGCGATTGTCGACCGATAATCCTCCCCGCACCGACTTTTCCGCCGAGGAATGACAGCGATAGCAGTTTTCTGCCAGCACAGGACGAATCTTGGACTCGAAGAAATCGAGTTGCTCCTTGGAGATCGGAGTCCGGCCTGCCGCTGGCGGCTGTGCCAACAACTCGGCAGCACCCGACCAGAAACAACCCATGCCGCCGACCGCGCCAGCTAGGCACAGGAGGGTGCTACGCAGCGAAATCCAAGAGCTGAACATGACAGTCACTCCTCACTTACCCAACGTTACTCGTTTTCAGGTGCGGGTCGACGCGGACGTACCGGTTCGCCCCCCTCAGGACGACGATTGCCAGCCTGAACACCTTCCATTCGGCGCATCACCTGTTCAATTTCGGTTTTATCGATGACACCATCACCGTTTAAATCCAACCTGCCAGCTCGCTCTTTCATTTGCGGTGGCAGTTCATCCACCGAAATCTTGCCGTCTTTGTCCTTATCCAGGTTTTGCAGCATGCGCTGCAGCATCTCCGGATTCCGACCAGCCCCTGCGGGATCTCCACCTGCCGGTCGCTGGCCCGGCCGACCCGGACCATTCGGACCGCCAAACGCCGGCATCTGACCAGGCTCGGGAGCCATCTCCTCGGTGCTCACCAAGCCGTCACCGTTTTTGTCGAGCTTGAGGAGTGCTTTGCCAGCATTTTCAATTTCAGAGGCTGAGAGTTGTCCATCTTCGTTGGTATCAAGAGCTTTCATGAGCGGTGAGTTACGCAGCATCAGTGCCATTCCGCGAGCGGCCATTTCGGGAGTGACAGGGCCGCCACCAAAACGTCCTTCACCGGGTCGTCCTTCACCCGGTCGCTGCCCCTGCGCACGCTGCAGACCGGGACGCTGCGGGGCCGCGCCTTCCGGTCGCGTTTCCTGGCCCAAGCAGGGCAGCGTACACGCCACCCCACAGACAACACTGGCAATGAAAAATCGGCTCATCGATCAGCCTCTCTCGGCAAGACGTAAAAAACGAAATATTTCCCGCAACAACAACGACTCAATCGGCATAACATAACTACCGACACCGAGAAGATAAAATCCACTTGCTCTCGGTAGTTTTTTTCGAAATCCTATTTGGCTGACCCTCCGACCCCGGAATCCACTCCCATGACGGAGTCCGAAGATCGACCCACGATCCGCAACCTGGAAGAGCTTACCGGGTTCTTTGAATCCGTCCGCACTCAGCTTGAAAAGATCGTGCGGTTCCGACTCGACCCCGCCTTTCAAGCGCGCATCGAGCCTGCCGATGTGCTGCAAGAAGCTTTTTTTCAAATCGCCAAGCGGTTTCCAGAATTGATCGACACTCCCGAAATCCATCCACTGGTCTGGCTACGACAACGAGTACTGCAGACCTTGTGGGACCTGCAACGCACCCATGGACGCGACAAACGCAGCGTTCATCGCGAACAACCCACACCAGTCGTCGACGCAGCTTCTTCCAGCGTGATCATGGCTCAGTGGCTCATCGACGACATGACCTCACCCAGTCAACGTTTGATCAAAGATGAAGATCAAGCGCGACTACAACGAGCTCTAGAATCGATGACGGAAATGGATCGCGAGATCCTCGCCTTGCGACACTTTGAATACCTCACCAATCTACAAGCCGCTCAGACACTCGGCATCTCGCCCACCGCGGCTAGTAACCGTTACATCCGTGCCGCTCTGCGTCTGTCCGAGATCCTGCAAAAATATGAATCGATAACTCCTTCGCCAGCGGCGCCATCCGCGTCCCTGCCGACGACTAACCCGGCGCCGCAGCCGTCGAACAAGACATCATCCCAGCCGCCCAATAAGCCGAGGTCCGGGTGATGGAATCCGCCGATTCAACCGACCGACATCCTGTGGAAGAGCTGGCTGAGGCATTCGTCGCACAGCTTCGTACTGGCCTGACTCCCAATATCGAAGATTGGGCGCAGTCGCATCCCGAGCATGCCGCAACCATTCGAGCGGTGTTTCCATCGTTAATTCTGGTCGAAAAGGTGAGTGCTCAGGACGGCACAATCACGCGCGCGTCGCCCCACGCATCTGCACCGCCGGCCGATGCCGCTCCCCTGCCCCGATCGTTCGATGATTTTGCCATCGTGCGGTTGATCGGTCGCGGGGGAATGGGAGTTGTCTACGAAGCGATTCAAGGTTCCTTGCAACGCACCGTGGCCCTCAAGGTGATGCATCCTCAAGCCTCGGCCGGTGATCACAGCCGCGCCCGGTTCCGCCGCGAAGCCGAGTCGGCTGCCAGCTTGCATCACACCAACATCGTACCCGTCTACGGCTCCGGTGAAGATCATGGTTTGCTCTACTACGCCATGCAGTTGATCGCAGGACCAACACTGGCACAGGTCATTGCGGCACTCCGAGTACGTCAAGGTGTCGACTCTCCCGCTGAAGCCACGTTTTATCCCATCAATAATCCCACTAACAGTGCGACCGATGCTGCGACCGATGCTGTGACCGATGCTGTGACCGATGCTGCAACCGATCCGACGACCATACACGGCTCGATCATCGATTCGATTCCAACTCTCCCCTCCGACTATCAGCGTTTCATCTGTCGGCTCGTCGCCCAGGTCGCCTCCGCACTCGATTACGCACACCAGTCCGGCGTGCTACATCGCGATATCAAGCCAGGCAATCTGCTTCTCGACTCATCCGGTACCATCTGGGTCGCAGACTTCGGCTTAGCTCATCGCGCTGACCTCGATGGCCACACGCAGGCGGGCGAATTTTTGGGAACTCTGCGCTATATGGCCCCCGAGCAACTAACTGGCCAGATTGACTCCCGCTGCGATATCTACAGCCTCGGTTTAACGCTGTTCGAACTGCTAACGCTGCGACCTGCCATCGAAGCGCCCAAGAAACGATTACTGCCTTCCGCGCCACCGGCACAGCTCGAATTCACTCCTACCGAAAAGAAACTGCTGTCACGCGACCTGCAAACGATCGTGCATAAGGCGACAGCAATCGAACCGGAGCGGCGCTATCAGCAGGCCCGCGACCTGCAAGAGGATCTCCAGCGACTGCTCGACGATCGCCCCATTCGAGCTCGTCGTCCATCGCTACCCGAGATCGCCCTGCGCTGGAGCCGTCGCAACCCGGCGATTGCCCTGCTCACCACTACTCTCTTCGCCGCTCTACTACTGATTGTCCTGATGCTGGGAGTCTGGAACCAACAACAACGTGATTCACTCGCCGAACTTCGGCGTGCGAATCAAGACACTGCCAATAGCCTGCGCGAACGTACGGCAGCGCTCGAGCAGGCCGAGTCCGAGCGTCGTCGCGCTACGCAAAATCTAGAACTTGCACTCGAAGCCTTTCAAACCATTACAGAAAATATCGCCGCCCGCGGCCGCAGCTTGGAACTACAAGATCTCGAACAAGCCGAACTTGATTCACTCGGCTTCGCAGATGCCGTTCTCACTCAGGCCGACGTCGAGCTGCTGAATTCACTGCAGCGTTTTTTTGAACGATTCGCTGAGGAAAATGCCACCGATCTACGACTGGAAGCGGCAATCGCACGACGTCGCGTCGGCGAGATTGAAATCCGCATTGGTAAATACGACCAAGCCGCGCGCTCACTGACCTCGGCACTCACCGAATTTAAATTGATTCGCACTCAGCAACCCTCCGATCAGGACATCGACCGCTTGCTGCGCGAAGAGCTCCGGGTGCGCGATGAGTTGATTCGACTGGCCGTACGTCGCGATCAATTCACAAAGGCCCAAGGCGACATGGAACGACTGCGCGAAGTGCTCCAGCAATACCCACAGTTTGCGGCATCAAACCACGGCCGCCATGCACTAGCTACATCGTTAATCAGTTTGAGCAGCGGCAGCATGCGTCCGACCTTTGATCGCGGCTTGAATGATCGCCGCCGACGACCGCTGACATTGAACGATCGTCCACCAGCTTTCAGTCCGATGGCCGTAAATCCCCTGAACAATCGGCGCGAACGAGATCTGACCGGTAATGCCGAAGCCATTCGCTTGCTCGAAGGCTTGGCTGCCGAGAATCCCTCCGTGGCACAGTATCAGCTTGATCTTGCTCGTGCTCACCGTGATCGCATGCGACTGAGTCGCCTGCTCGGGAAACAATCCGACTTCGATGCGTCACTCGCTACAGCAACCACCATTCTCCGTACCCTACTCCAGCAGACTCCTGATTCCGCCCTCCTGAAATATGAGCTCGCTAACTTATACGCCGGTAGTCTCACCTCAACTGCGGACGACAGTCATCAACTCGACCAAGCGTTGAAACTCATCCAGGAAGTGCTCGCTGAATACCCGCTGGTGCCGGAATATCAAACATTGCACGCCTCGCTACTGGCCCGCTCCGCCTGGACGGTACCGACCACGAGTGAGTTTCCCTTGGAACGACAACTCGAACGCGCCGAAGGAGGCACGACGAAGCTCCAGCAAGCGATCGCGATTCAGCAGGGATTGGTCGAACGGTTTCCTGATATCCCGATCTATGCCATCAA
>JBJSXJ010000154.1:0-5109 GCA_046086325.1 Planctomycetota bacterium
CACCCGTCACCCGTCACCCGTCACCCGTCACCCGTCACCCGTCACCCGTCACCCACCACCCGCCACTCGCCACTCGCCACTCGCCACTCGCCACCCGCCACCCACCACTCGCCACCCGCCACTCGCCACTCGCCACTCGCCACCCGTCACCCACCACTCGCCACCTGCCACCCGTCACTCTCCGCGGCGGGTTTTCTGCTGAAGCAGGTATCCCAGTAGATCGCGAGATTCTTGTTCGCTGAGTGGGTCGGTAACGTTGGTTGGCATCAGGGAGAGAGCCGATTGCCGCTGTTCGTCGATCTGGCCCAGTTCCACTCGACGCTCCTTCCCCTGCTGGTCGGCCAGTACCACGGTCTGTCCCTCTTCGCGGAGCTTGATCCCCGTGATCACTTGGCCGTCCGTCGTGGTGATGATGGTTACTCGAAAGGCTGCATCGACATTGCGGCTGGGGTCGAGGATATCTTCGAGGAGACGTTCGGCACCGCGCACTCCGACTCCATCCAGTTGTGGCCCGATCATCGCTCCCTCACCGGCCACTCGATGGCATGTGGCGCACTGTTTTTTGAACACGGCGGCACCGCGTTCGAGCGATGGCGGTGCGGCTTGGAAACTGGTCAAACGCTGCGCGACGAGCTGTCGCACTCGTTCATCCGCAGCCGGCAGATCTTTGGTGAGCGAGTTGACTTGGCGAGCGAGGTCCGGGTGTTGGTCGAGAGCGAGTCGATCGAGGATAGTTTTATCTTGCAGCAGGCGCGGTGAGGCTTTGCCCAGACTGATCGTCTGCAAGAGTGTTTGCACGCCTGCGGGTGAGGTGGCGAGTGCCGTGGCAACTTGTTGCTGGAGGGCACCGGCGCTGGTGGCAAGCGTCGCCGCCAATGTGGCCCGAGTTTCTTCCGTATTGACGGCCATCAGCAACTCGGCGGCTTTCGCGCGCAGTACCGGCGACTCCGTGCCATCCAGGGCGAGCGACGTGCACTGGGGGGTGGCGCGGGAGCGGTTCAGGGTGAAGCTTGTTTGGAGTGCCAAGGTGCGCAGTTCGGTCGCCAACGTTCGATCGCCGACCAGCGCCTCGATCACGGGTCGCTCGGCTTCGATGTTCAGCAATTCGCAAATGCGCAGGGCGACGTCGCGCGAGCCGGAGTTCGAGAGAGCTTCGGCGGACGGAGCAGCGACGACAGCCGGTTCAAACAGACCGGCACCGATCCAGGCGAAGGCGCTGCCTGCGTCGCCATCCACGATTTCCAATCGGCCCGTTTTGCCGACCCAGTCTTGCAAATCCCACTGCACCTTTTGAGCGACATCATTGCGTGGTGCCGTGACACGTCGGACTTCCTGGCCATCGTCGAGTTTTAAACGCAAGTGATTCACGGCAGAGTCGTCTTTAGCTGGTTCCCCGTTATGACCGCAGAGCCAGAAGCTGAACTGCGCGGGAATGGTGAACGGAGCACTTCGGAGGATGCCCGTTCGTGTTTCACCGTTGACAATGCTATCGAACACTGGAACGTCACGTCCGTCGGCGGTGCGTCGATTACGAATGCCCCAAGCGTTACCAGCGTTCGGTCCGCGGTCGTCGGCGCTCAGCGGCAACGATTGCCAGGCGGCAGCGTGGCCGCTGCTGGGGTGCAGCAGTCGTCGAGCGACACTGGCGAGCCAGCGGGCTGCTACCGAGTCGCTAGCCGGCGCCGCGCCGCCGCGCAATCGGAGGCCTTCCAGCGTGGCCCGCGCGACACTCACTTCTCGCAGCGAAATCCCCAGCATCTCCGCCGGCCCATCCCCAACAGCAAATTGCCGCTGCGCGAATTCAGCAACGGCGGCCAGACGCTGCGGAGTGCCACGACGAGCGATCTCCACCACCGACCGCTCCAAATACTCACTCTGCGGATCATTTTTACAAACGTAATCGAAGACGAAGTCGGCCGCCTGTTCCTGGGCCGAGGCGAGGGCGACATCGAGGAGCGGGCGGAGCTGATCCGGTGGCAGTGCATCGGCATGCTGCGCCAGTTCACGCAGCCCGTTTTCATGTTGCACTTGGCGGCGCAGCGACAAACGAATGGTGTGAATGAGCTGGGTATCGGTGGCGGGAGTTTGTTTCCACGCGGCGAGCAGCGGGGCGATCTGTTCCGCCGCTGGATGACGGGCCATGGTTTCGGCCGCGAGTCGCCGCACACGCGGCTGTTCGGCAGCTAATTGCTCCCGCAGCCACGCCGAGGCCCACGCGTCCAGCCGCGGCTGTTCCGCTAGCGCCCGCAGCACCGCCGCCCGCACCACTCCATCCCCACCGGCCTGCGATTCCTCCGCGGCCTGTTCATTTTCCGCTGGTGTGCCCGGTGTCGCTGGGGGAGTCGTCGTGGGTGCTGCTCGCCCAGGTCCCAGGGTGCGGACGAGGTCGGATAGCTGTCCTTGTCGAGCGAGAATCCAGGCTGCATGGGACTGAGCCAAGGGCGAAAGTTTTCCCGTCGTGACGGCCTCGATCGCGGCGGCTGGTTCCCGTTCCAGCAGCTGCTGGGTGGCGAGCGTGCGGACGGTTTGATTTTCGTCACTCAACCGTTCCACCAGCTGCGGTGGCGTGAGCTGCGTGAAGTTGGGAATGGCAGCAGGCTGAGCATTTTCCCCTTTCCAGACCACTCGCCAGATCCGACCACGCGTCCGATCACGACGCGGATGTTTCAAATCCACTTCGTAGTGACAGATGATGCTGTTGTAAAAGTCGGCAATGTAAAGTGCGCCATCGGGGCCCATCTGCAGGTCGACCGGGTGAAACCAGGGATCATCACAAGCCACAAAATCCTCAGGCTTCTCGATCCAGGGTGACGAACCGCGCCACGAGACCACGTCGCGATGAACCACGTTCGTGACGACATTGCCAACATAGAAACAGTGGCGGTAACTGGCAGGAAAATGAGTGGCGTCATAGTGCACGACGCCCGCGATACCCGTCGAGTCGTGTCCGTGGACGGTCATCGGCGGCGCATATCCCAGCCCATCGTGCGGCTTTCCAAACGATTCGTAGTAACCGCCTCGCAGCAGCAGCGTCAGTGCCTTGGAATGACAGTCCGCCGAGTAGCGATCGCCCCAGCGGTCAAAGCACATGCCGAACGGATTCACTTGTCCCCACGTCAATTGCTCGATCGCCGATCCATCGGGACGAAAACGATAGCTGTTGCCCGATTGCATGGTGAGGACGACGGGCCCATCACCGCGCAGTTTCACTTGCGAGTTGTTTCGAAAACCGTGACAGGCGTAAACCCAGCCGTCAGGCCCCAGCCGCAGAGCGTTTTGATTGCCGTGTGTGTCGGCATAATCAAATGGACCGTAGAGCACTTCGCGACGATCCAGCTTGCCATCACGATCGGTATCAGTAAGTTTCCAAAGATGAGGGATCGACCACGCAATCGCCTCGTGGCCGTCGCCAAGCGGTAAAACTCCAATCGGAATATGCAGGTCGGTGGCAAACTTGCTGATCTTTTGAGCTCGCCCGTTCGCGGCGAAATCGCTCAGGAGCGTGATGCCGTCGCGGGGCGTCTGACCGTCAGTGACCGCAAAAGGGTACTCCACCGAGTGCGTAACCCAGAGGCGACCTTGCGCATCGAAGGCGAGATTCATCGGCTTTTGAATATCGGGCTCGCTGGCCACAAGCTGAATTTCAAAACCGGGCGGCAAGCGAAACTTCTGCCGTTCTTCGTCCGGCGTCAACGCCTCGGTCGGCGCCACGGGCGGACCAGCTGCCAGCCGTACGTCGAATCGATCACTCAGCGGCGCAAGTGCCGTGAGCAGACCGGCCACGACGAGGGCCCAAGGGCGAACCATCCGAGAACGATTGAGACGTGAGTTGTCGAGCATGGCTTAGTTCACTCAGTTAACGTTCCACTACGTAGTTGCGTAAGTACGTATAACTTTGGCGCAGCGATGCCTGCCGATCAAGTAAGGAAGCCTCGAACGCTCGATCTTCCACTTCTACACAGACCGGTCCGCGGTAGCCGACGTCGGTGAGGATCGAGAAGAACTTTCCCCAATCCACATCGCCCATGCCCGGCAGTTTGGGTGTGTGATAGAGGCTGGGGTGAGCGAGGATCCCGACTTGATTCAGTCGATGACGATCCAGACGCACATCTTTCGCGTGCACATGAACCAGCCGCTCGGCGAATTCCCGGATCGGATCCAGGTAATCCATCTGCTGCCAGATCATGTGGGAGGGGTCATAATTCAAGCCCCAACTCAGGCTGGGGATGGCGTCGAACATCCGTCGCCAAATGGCGGGTGACGTGGCTAAGTTTTTGCCGCCTGGCCATTCATCTTTGGTGAAGAACATGGGACAGTTTTCAATACCGATCCGGACTCCCACGCTTTCGGCTTGCTGCACTAGCGGCGCCCACGTGTCGAGAAAGCGGGGCCAGTTATCGTCGACTGACAGATTCCAATCGCGTCCCACAAACGTATTCACTCGACTGATCCCCAGCATTCCGGCCGCCGCAATCACGCGCCCCAGATGCTGCACCGCCCGCTCCGCCTCTTCGCGGTTCGGAGCGAGTGGATTGGGATAGTAGCCGAGTCCACTGATTTGCACTCCGGCCGCCGCCATGATGCCCAGCACTTCGGAAGCGCGAGTGGCAGAAAAATCGCTGACGTCCAGATGCGTAACTCCGGCGTAGCGGCGTTCCGCCTTACTGGGCGGCCAGCACATAAGTTCCACGCAGGAGTAACCAATGTCATGAGCCAGCTGAGCAACCTGCGTCAGCGACAGCTCGGGGAGGATCGCACTAACAAAACCTAGCTGCATGATGAAACACTCCCGTATGAAGTCGGTCCAGTGGAAAGAATAAGGTTGGTCGTCCGTACGTCAAGCGGCAGACGATTCGGGACGCCCAGTTTTCGGGATACCGTTTTTTTTGAAACACAGAGGCGTTCGTTTGAAACACAGAGGCACAGAGGACACAGAGGGAAGCAGGTAAATAAGGGAATGAAGGAATAAGCGAATAAGAGTTACAGTCAAAGGAAAGAAAAACAAATTCCCAGTCCGCTTCCAACTCCCCCTCTGTGCTCTCTGTGCCTCTGTGTTTCAAAAAAAACTCTGTGCTCTCTGTGCCTCTGTGTTTCAAAAAAAAACCTCTG
>JBJSXJ010000155.1:0-5332 GCA_046086325.1 Planctomycetota bacterium
ACTCTCCATGTCGACGCCGGCATCACGCAGCAGGTCGAGCGGAAATTTTGAACAGCCACCCTTCAGGAACGAAAGATAATCTTGCAGTTCTTTCTGGCCACCCTGTAGCACGCGCTGACTCAACGCAATCGCTGCCGACAATCCGGTGGCATACTTGTAGACATAGAATGAACGATAGAAATGCGGGATCCGCAGGCACTCCAGCGACAACTCATCATCCAGCGTAAACTCTGGACCGAAGTAATCTTCGAGCAGACGGCGATAGACGGCTTTCAGGGAATCAACCGTTAGCGGCTCCCCAGCCTCCACCATTTCATGTGTAATCTTTTCGAACTCCGCAAACATCGTCTGCCGAATAATCGTGCCACGAATGTCATCAATCTCGCGGTTCACCAGATACGCTCGCTCGCGATTATCCTTAGAGCGCTGCAGTAAATGATGGCTGAGTAATTCCTCATTAAACGTGCTCGCCACCTCAGCCACAAAAATAGTATAAGAATAATACTGATAAGGTTGATGCTTGGAGGAGAAGTAGGTGTGCATCGAATGCCCTGCTTCGTGCGCCAGCGTAAAGACGTCGTTAAACACCTCGGGCTTGTAATTCATCAAGATATAAGGATCGCTATCGTAGGTGCCGCTGCTAAAGGCACCGCTTTGCTTGCCATGATTGGGGTAGCGATCACACCAGCGGTTGGTTAGTCCTTGAGTGAGCGTGGAGCAGTATTCGCTGCCGAGCGGCTGGAGGGCATCGATAATGAGGTCGACAGCCTGCTTCCAGGTATGACGCTTTTCCAGGTCCGCTAGAATCGGCACATAGGTGTCGTATTGGTGGATTTCACGCAGCTTCATCTTGCGGCGTCGCAATTCATAGTAGCGATGCACACTCGGTAAATGCTGCCTGACCGAAGCAATTAGATTGTCATATACCGCTACCGGAACGTTGTCCGCATATAGCGATGATTCACGCGAACTCTTATAGCCGCGCGCTTGAGCGTAATAGACATCTTTTTGGAGTGAACCAGCGAGGGTCGACGAGAGAGTATTAGCGTGAGCCGTGAATTGCTCATAGTACTGATGAAATGCCGCTTTGCGAACGTTTCGTGAGGGTGAAACCAGTAGCTGCTGAAAAGTGGAATTGCCCAGTTCCACCTGCTCGCCTTCCGCATTTTTAACGAATCCGAATTTCAGGTCGGCGTCCAGTAGTTGACGAAAGGTTTTGCTGGAGGCTTGTGCCATTTCGCCCTGCATGGCGAGCAGTCGTTCTTCGTTGTCACTTAAGGTATAAGGTTTATAGCGCAGAATCCGTTCCACGATCAGGCGATAGGGTGCGAGTTCTTTGCTCGCCAGAAACTGTTTAAGCTTCGCCGCTGGGATCGCCATCACCTCGGGACGAATAAAACTAGCCAGCTGACTCGCCTTGGTCGCAACATTTTGGAACCGTCCGATCATGCGCTGATAGACGCTGTCCGCTTGGTTTTCGGCCGTCTTCAGAAAGGCGTAGGTGCCGAGTCGATCACCGAGTCGATCGACTTCCAGGTCGAACTTCAAGCAGGCTGCTAAATCGGCGGCGCTATTGGCTAGCTGGCCGCGAAACTTTTCAAACCCGCCAATCAGCTTTTCAAACTTTTGAAACTGCTTTTCCCAAGCGGCATCGTCCGCGAACAAACTGGTTAAATCCCATGTGTCGGCAGCTTTGATCTGGGAACGCGGCGGCAATCGTTTCGTAGCCATGAAAGAGTCCAGCAAAGGTTAGTAGCGGGAAGGGGAGTGAGAATCAGCTAGTTACCATTGGAACAGAGCGGTTCCCCAAGTCAAACCCGCTCCAAATCCACACATCAGAACTCGTTGTCCAGGATGAATACGGCCAGCGTGGTGAGCTTCCGCCAAGGCCAGTGGAATACTGGCGGCCGACGTGTTGCCGACGCGCTGAATGTTCATCACCGCACGTTCGGCGGGAATCTCCAGCGCCTCGATAGCTGCCGACATGATGCGTTCGTTCGCCTGATGCAGCAGCACCAAGTCGACGTCGTTCATCGTCAAGTTGGCATGCCGAACCACGTCTCGAATCGAATCTGCGACCAGCCGCACGGCCCATTTGAATACTGGCTGGCCCGCCATCTTAAGGAAACGCTGGCCATCGTCGAGCGTGGTGGTGCACAGCGGCTGCCGATAGCCACCAGCGCGAATGATGAGCAGATCTGCGCCCGCTCCATCCGCGCCCAGTGTGTAGCTGAGCAGCCCTTGGTGCGCTGCACCCACACTCAGCAGCACCGCTCCGGCACCGTCGCCGAAGAGCGGATAGGTTTTGACATCGCGAGGGTCGACCGTGCGCGACATCATGTCGGCTCCCACCACCAGCACGCGGCGGCTGGCCCCGGTCTTGAGGAACTGAGCGGCGGTGACGAGCGCGTAGACAAAGCCGGAACAGGCCGCGTTAATGTCCATCGCCGGAGCGGTCGCACCCAGCATGCGCTGCAAATGACAAGCGGTCGACGGGATCGGTGTGTCGGGCGTGGCGGTGGCGACCAAAATCAAGTCGATCTCGGCGGCGGAAACTCCCGCTTGCGCCAGGCAATTTTGAGCGGCCGCGTAGGCGAGGTCGCTGGTGCCGGTGCCTTCAGCGGCATGATAACGCTGGTGAATACCAGTGCGGCGCACAATCCAGTCGGGGTCACAACCCAGGCTCACTAGATCCTCATTGCGTACCGCCAGTGATGGGAGGGCGGCACCGACAGCTTCGATGCGAATTCCCAGCAGCGAATGCATCGGGCCTCGAGTGGCGAGGCTGGCACTCAGTTCGGGAGCGTCTCCGCCCGACGCCACCCCGCTCCGCAGTTCACCGTGCGACATGTCCTGGCTCAACCTTTCCCTGCTCGTCTCTTCCCTGCTCGTCTCTTCCCTGCCGCTACTACTCATCGCGCCTCCGCCTGGTCCGAACGAGTTTTGGAAAGTCGTGATGCTGACCCACGGTTGTCACGGGATAGCTTGGATGCGGCCGCCGTCCGCTGGCGGCTGTTGCCGAGGAACCCCTACCGCGGCTCCTCTGGGATCTCGACCCAGGTCTTACGCGCGTGCGAGTCGAGGACCGCGTCGGCGATCACCTGAGCTTGCAGTCCATCATAAAAGCTCGGCACCGCCTCCCGCTCTTCCACAATCGCGGAAATGAATTCCCACACCAAATCGTAACGGAAAATGGTCGCCGGTTCGCCTTGGCGCGGGTCGCGGATACTGCCGGTCGGCTTGAGGAATTCCTCGGGCACGTCGACCGGAGCGAGATCGCTGCCGGTGCGACCGACCATGATCTGGTTGGGCATGTGTAGGCGGTAGACGGCCGAGCCTTCCGAGCCGTTCACCTCGGCCCACTCGTGGCCAAACCCCTTGAATCCGTATCCTTTAGCCAGTGTCGTACCCTCCCAGACGCCCGTGGCACCCGAGGCGAATTCGCCCAGGAGGCACGACCAGTCGTCAACTTCCGACGGCGGGCATGGCTGGCCATCTTTCGTGCGATCGCGGGGAGCGAAGCGGGCGACAGCACCCGAGAGCCGCGCGACGGGGCCGAGCAGGTCGAGGGCAAAATCGATGCGATGGATGGTCATGTCGAAGAGGTCTCCGGCGCCGGCCTGAGCCTTATATTGCCGCCAGCCCCAGCTCGTTTCCGGCCAGTCGAGGAAGCGCTGGCTGCGGAAGTGTCGCGGTTCACCCAAAGCCCCGGATTTCAGCAGGTGTCGCAGGTACCGCATCGACGGTGCAAAGCGATAGGTGAAGGCGGTCATGTGCACGACGTGATGATCGCGAGCGGCATGGTACATCTGCCGCACCTCAGTCGCATTCAGCCCAAGCGGCTTTTCGCACATGATGTGTTTGCCATGGCGAGCGGCGGCGAGGCAGATGGGGAGGTGCGTGAAATTTGGGGTGGCGACGATCACCGCATCAACGCCCGGATGAGCACATAGCTGCTCAAAGTCGGTTGTCACGAAGTCGATGCCCCAATCGGACTTGCGTTGCTGAAGCAGAGCTTCGGAGGAGTCACAAGCGGCGACCAGTCGCGCGCGTGGGTCGAGCCGAATTCCGGGTACGTGATGGTAATCGCTCACCGCGCCCGCTCCGACGATGGCAACGTTGACCGGTCTGGCTGCTGAATAACGACTCATCGCCCTCTATTCCCTCGTTGTTAATTCACAAGTTGGTAACTCTTGCCAAGGTGGCGCCACGATATTGATTTCGCGGATTCCGCTCAAGTCCCGATCCTGACGTTTCTTGCGTTCAAAACCACAGGTGACCGGCCCCTCGCTGCTCCCATTTGAGGGGTGTCGAGTCGTTCGGCAAACGAATACATTGGGAACCTCGTTACCAACGCCGAGGCCTGATCGGGTAGAGCGAGCAGAGATCTTGGCGACCTTTCCTCAGGGAAAAATAAACAATGTGTATTTTGGCGATTCAATACCGTCTGGTTCCTGAAGCTCCCATCCTGGTCGCGATGAATCGCGACGAGCGTTATGAGCGAGCGGCGACGGTACCGGCCATTCAGTCGGGGAAGCCACGAGTTCTATGTGGAATTGATCAGCAGGGTGGGGGCACGTGGTTGGGAGTGAATCAGCATGGCTTGCTGGTGGCGGCCTGTAATCGACCGAAGCCCTTTCGACCACTGAGCCCTCGTTCGCGGGGTTTGCTATGCCGCGAGCTGCTCAAGAGCGGTTCCGCTCGGCAGGCCGTGGATAAAGCGATGGAGGAGCTGTCGAGTAACCAGTATGACGGCGTGAATTTTGTCTGTGCGGACTCGGAGAGCGGCTGGGTGGTGCATGGCGGCGACGAAGTGGAAGCGGTGGAATTGATTGAAGGTTTGAGCATTGTGAGTAACGGCGACGTGAATGACGCGCGTGACGAGCGTGGCAAGTTGGCGCGCCGGTTACTGACGCTCCAGACGCTCGATTCCCCGGTCAAATTCTTGGCGGTGGCGAGCAAGGTGTTTGCGCGGTCGCCCGCCTTACCGGGTCGTCCGAGCATGATTGATCGCGGGACGGAGAAGGGGACGGTGAGTTCAACGCTGATCGCCCTGGGTAAAAAACCACGTGACGCGATCTATCAGCACGCCGGCGAAGCTCCCGACCGCTCGAAGTACGAAGACTACTCGCCGCTCCTACGCGACATCCTCAGCCGCGGCCTCCGCGAATCCCGCTCCAAGCAAAAAGCCTAAGCGGGTGGCGAGTGGCGAGTGGCGGGTGGCGGGTGACGGGTGACGGGTGGCGGGTGGCGAGTGGCGGGTGGCGGGTGGCGAGTGGCGGGTGGCGAGTGGCTAGTCGCGGGTCAAAAAACCGACTATTTGCAGGTTACA
>JBJSXJ010000156.1:0-29166 GCA_046086325.1 Planctomycetota bacterium
AGGAACCGCGTGCTAACGCACGTCGGCTCAAGGGAACGCCGAGCCGGAACGCGTTAGCGTCCGGTTGAGAATCGCGAGATCAATTCGCAACCGGTAGCTAAGCTACGAAGCAATGTTCGGATGCCACCTAGGAATTAGTGGATCTTTTTAGTCGCCAGAGTTCCAGCGGTTCCCGCCGTGGGGATGCTCCGCGGCGCAACTGGGATGCCTGGGGGGCATCGAGTGCCGAGAGGGGGCTGGGGCGAACTCGAGTTTCTGCAACCGGTTCAAAATGCGTTCGCTGTTCCTGCCACTCTTGGATAAACGCGGCATCGTCCGCAGCATGCGGGCCGAAGAGGAAGTAGACGGTGAGTCCCGGGGGAATATCGCGTCGCAAAAAATCGAAGCTGCCCACGGGAAATACCAGCCGTTCGCCTAGCGCATTGAGATGATAGTACACCGCCGGTTCGCCGTAGACGTAAAACACTTCGCGAGGTTCAGTGAACGCCACGCGCGTGGCGGGGTCGACCACCTGGTCGCGCAGTTCGGCCGTCGCGCGCAGCAAATCGCGCCGCGATTGCCAGACTGCTGGCACTTCCGTGCAGGCCTTCCCGAGTCCCGTCGCAAGCGCGCCGCAGAGCAGCCCCAAAGCGGTGATGTAGAGCAGCACGTGCGGGAGTGCAGACGGCTCGCGGCTGGGCTGGTGGGCGGAAGAGCGGGTGGGCGAGCTGGCGAGTTGGCGAAACAGTGCGTGTGGGCTGGTCAGCCACCAATCCAGGGACCAAGCGGTGGCGAGCAGCAGGGCGACGAGTGCCGGTAGCAGTAAACGCGGGTAGGGGTGATAGCAGGGCGTGGCTGCCACGAGACCGACGAGCCAGGCGGTGACCAACGGCCCGCCCGCCGGCGGTGGCACGATAAATTCCGCCGCACTGCTTCCTGCCACGCTGCTTGCTGCCGCACTGCTTCCTGCCCCGCTGGATGCCGCGCTGGACGCGACGCTGGCGATGCTCGTCACCACCACGAACAGCAGCCACGTCGACACACTACCGATCCACAAGCTGACGGCGATCAGCAGTAAGAGCAGTCCTGTGGTGCGCTGCCAACCGGCCGCGCGCCGCGCCAGGAAACTCGCCGCCAGCACGGGTGCGAGCACGATTCCTAGTCCGCTGTCGAGGAACTTGAGGTGATGCCACTGGGTGAGCAGCGAGTTCCACCAGCCGTTCAGCCCCACTACGTAGCGTCCATGATTCGCCGCGACTGCCGCATAGCCGCCGGTCGAGCGTAAGCCGAAGACAACCGGTGACCAGAGCAGGGCGGCGATGATGGCGATCGAGATCAGGATCACTAGCTGCTCGGCCCAGTCGCGCAGCTGCCATTTCGGGCCGAGTCCGCGCGCATGGCGCAGCCCGGATTGAACGGCGTTCAAGGGAACTGCGGCGCCGAGGATCGCGAGCGGTAACCAGCCGTTGTATTTCGTCCACCAGGCCAGCGCGGTGAGTAGGCCGGCGGCGAGCGTAAAGGTGACTGTGGTGGTCGTGGCGGCGGGCCGGCGCAGCGCTCGTTCGCCACACCAGACGGCCCAGAGCACCCAAAATGCGAGTAACGAGTCGGTGAGTGCCGAGCGGCTCAGGAGAATCGCCAGGTCCAGGCCGCAGGTGAGTGCGGCGGCTGATAAACCGATGCGCGGAGAGAACCAAGTTCGTCCCACCCACCAGACGCTCGGGGTCAACAGGATGCCGGTCAGCAGGGAGGGCCAGAGTGGGCCGGTACGAAAGCTCGTCGCCGATAGCCCACCGCCCAGTCCAATACAAAACTCAATCCAGCCGGGCAGAAGTGGAGGGGCGTAAAGGTGTCGCAGCGGATAGCGATATCCATGTTCCTCGCCGAACCACAAGTTGGACGCGTAGACTCCTTCATCGAAATGATCGATCGCCAGCTCCGACCAGCCCCATAAACGCACGACTGCGGCGAGTAGCGTCAGGAGCAAAGCCCAGGTGCGTTCGGAGCGGGCGTAGCGAAGCGGGAGGGATACACGTACCATGTTCCACTTGGGGCACCGAGTGTGGGAGAGGAATTTCACCGGGGAGTATCGACTTTCCAGCGGTTGCCAACCGGTTTCCTTGACCCACGTGGCGGCTCGCTGGGGTGGATACACTGGGTAGGATATTAGTATGAATCACGAAGAAGCTAAACGAGTGATCGCCGATTTAATGGCGGGAAGAACCACGATTGACGTCGTGGCCGACTTGTTGGCGCATGGCGCCTCGCAGCAGGCGACCGCCGATGGCCGCTCGGCAGCGCTCGGCGAAGCGACGCTGGACCTGGACCGGCAGCGGCGCTGTGGTTTTCCCGAGGTGGTGTTTGGAGAAGGCAAGACAATCGCCACGCTCAGTCGTATTTTCACTCGCCTGTTGGATGTCGGGACGTCCGTCCTGGCCACGCGCGTTTCCGCCGACAAGGCCCAGGCGCTGCTGGCAGAGTTTCCGCAGGCGCGCTACAACGAGATGGGGCGAACCATTCGCATTGATGCCGCGCAGGCGGAACCGTTGGAGCGGATGGGGCGAGTGATGGTGGTGACAGCGGGGACGAGCGACTGGCCGGTGGCGGAAGAGGCCCGTGAAACACTGGACTGGATGGGCGTCGACGTCACGATGATTCAGGATGTCGGCGTCGCCGGACCGCACCGGTTGCCGGCTCATGTGAACACGCTGCGGCAGGCCGACGCGGTGGTGGTGGTGGCGGGAATGGAAGGAGCGCTACCAAGTGTGGTGGGCGGGTATGTCGAGTGTCCGGTGATTTCGGTACCGACGAGCGTGGGATACGGGGCCAATTTTGGTGGTTTAGCGGCGCTCCTGAGCATGCTCAACTGCTGTGCATCGAACGTGGTCGTGGTGAATATCGATGCAGGGTTTAAGGGCGGCTATGTGGCGGGCCTGATCGCTCGCGGACGCCGGACAGGGTAATCATGATTCCAATTCCTCAAGAAATCAGTTCACTTCCGCTCCTGCCCACTCGGCAAGCCGACACTCACAAAGGCGACTATGGACGTGCGCTGCTGATCGGTGGTTCGCGCGGCATGTTTGGCGCGATCGCGCTGGCGGGAATGGGAGCACTGCGTGGTGGTGCGGGATTAGTACGAGTCGTGACGGGAGGCCGCTGCCAAACGACTGTCGCAGCACTCGAACCGTGCTACATGACCGTGGCGCTGCCCGACGATGACGAAGGACGCCTGACCTCGTATGGACTGGATGCCCTGGAACGGCTGGCAGAGCAGTCAACATGCACGGGTTGTGGACCCGGTCTGGGTCAATCTCAGGAACTGAATCGCATCGTGCCGAAGCTGTACGGCAAGATCACTCCGACACTGGTCCTCGATGCCGATGGACTGAATGCCATGGCAGCGGCCCAGAACAGTTGTGCTTGGCATGCTGGTCCGCGCATTCTGACACCGCACCCGGTGGAGTTTCGACGTTTGCAGGGCAACGACCGCTTGCCGCTGGATCGGTTGGCGGAGGGAGCGGTGGAGTGGGCGGGACAGCGAAAGGTGATTCTGGTGCTCAAAGGTCATCGCACCTTAGTGACGGACGGTGAGCGTTCGTTTTGGAATCCCACGGGTAATCCCGGGATGGCCACGGGTGGTAGCGGTGACGTCCTCACGGGGCTCATCACGGCGCTCGTCTGTCAAGCGATGGATCCGTGGGAAGCAGCAGTTTTGGGCGTCTTTTTACATGGCTTGGCGGGCGATCTCGCGGCCCTCGACTTGGGCCAGCATTCGCTCATCGCACGCGATTTAGTCACCTATCTACCGGCCGCGTTTCTTAAGTTACAAGCTTGGCAGCAGGGAGCGACTTCTACGACTCAAGAGGCGGCCAGTGGTTTGTCCATTTCCTCTCCTGCGATAGCAACGGCGGCGAGTGATCGACTGTGCAACTGATACGTGAGTCGAGTAATTGGCCGGCAGCGGTGCGTGGCGGTGTCGCCACGATCGGCAATTTTGATGGGGTGCATCGCGGACATGCGCTGCTCGTGGAGCGGCTGCTGGAACGAGCTCGCTCGCAGCAGCAGCCGGCCGTCGTGTTCACATTTGATCCGCATCCCGCGGCCCTGCTGCGGCCCGATCGAGTGCCTCCGCCACTCACCACGACCCAGCGCAAAGCGGAGCTCCTCGCAGCGCTCGGTGTCGATGCTTTGATTGCTTATCCCACCAGTCACCAGCTGCTCGGCCTGTCCCCCTCCGAATTTTTTGAACAGCTGATTCGCCAGCAGCTAGACGCGCGCGGGCTGATCGAAGGTCCGAATTTTTGTTTTGGAAAAGCGCGCGCGGGCGACGTGCGACTGCTCGCCCAGTTCTGCCAACAAGCGGGGATCTATCTGGAGATTCCCGCAGCGTTGCAGTGGGGTGAGCAGGTGGTGTCGAGCAGTCGCGTGCGGGAGTTACTCGCGGCGGGTGAGATGGAAGCCGCCAATCAGCTGCTCACCCGGCCCTATCGGCTGCAGGGAATGGTGGAACATGGGGCGGCTCGAGGCACCGCGATCGGCTTCCCCACGGCCAACCTGGGACAGATAGAAACGTTGATTCCGGCAGCCGGGGTTTACGCCGCTGCCGCTCACGTGGCCGAGCAGACGTGGCCAGCAGCCGTGCATATCGGCCCGGCGCCGACCTTCGATATTCAACCAGCCACGGTCGAAGTACACTTAATCGGTTTTCACGGTAATCTGTATGGACAGTCGCTGAGCATCGACGTGCTGGAACGCTTGCGCTCGGTGCAGCGGTTTGCGGGCGTGCCCGAATTGCGGCAGCAGTTGCAGGTCGATGTGGCTCGAGCGGCCGAAGTTTACTCTCAGAAAGGATCCCTGGATCGTGATTGATTGGCCTCAATTTGTGCGCACCATCCATGCCGCGCAGCGGATTTTATTGGTGAGTCACATTCGACCGGATTGTGATGCGCTGGGAAGCGAACTGGGGATGGCCGGAGTGCTGGATGCGCTGGGCAAAGATGTGCGAATTGTCAATGGACAAGCGACACCACCCAGCCTCACCTTTATCGATCCTCGCCAGCGTATTGAAGCGATCGGTGCACCGGTGACGGCAGCGGAATTGCACGACCGCGATCTTGTGATCATCCTCGACACCAGCGCCTGGGTGCAGCTCGGTCCCATGGCAGAGGTGATCCAGTCTTTGCCCGCGCAGCGCATCGTGCTTGATCATCACGTGAGCACCGACGAGCTGGGGGCAACGCTCTTTAAGGATACGACTGCCGAGGCGACGGGGCGGCTGGTGCTGGAGGCAAGCGAGCATTTGCAAGTGGCACTTACGCCAGAAATTGCCACGCCGTTGTTCGCAGCCATTGCGACCGATACCGGCTGGTTCCGCTTCGGTTCTGCGTCGGCGATTTGCTATCAGTCGGCGGCCAAGCTGATTGCTGCGGGGGCGTCACCTGCCGGTATCTATCGGGAGCTGTTTGAACGTGAGACGCTGGGGCGACTGCTCCTGCGCGGTGCGATCCTCTCCCATGTCCAGCTCGAACTAAACGGACGTTTGGCTCATACCTATGTAACCAACGACGATTTCGCTCGCACCGGCGCGCTGCACAGCGATACTGAGGATGTTGTGAATCAGTTGTTTGGTGTCGCAGGGACGGAGGTGGCTGTGATTCTGGTGGAGCAGCCTGCCGGGGGCTTTAAAATCAGTTTCCGCAGCCGCTCGACGGTTGATTGCAGTCAGCTGGCGAGTGGCTTTCGCGGAGGCGGTCATAAGGCGGCCGCGGGTGGATCGATTACCGGTTCGCTGGCCTCGGCGCAGCAAGTCGTTCTTGACGCTGTGCGCGCGGCCATGCAATAATCGGCACCTCACCTGAGACACCCACCTACCCTCGCCCCGCCTTGAGTTCATTATTTAGGTCGCTGGACGCTTTGGTCGTCCGGCAGCTCGCATGCGTGGTGATAACCACTTAAAAGGTTTTGGCATGGTTGAAGGAAAAAATCCCGCTGACACTCATTCCAGTCCGCTGGCCAGCTTCAGTCCGACGGAGCGTCGGCAGTTTCTGGCGAATTCGCTAGCGGCGACCGCGGTCGGCTCAGTCGTCGCACTCTTCCCACTCGGCGCCGGTTCGCTCATCCTGATTGATCCGCTGCGTAAGAAAACGAGTGGCGGTGGCGAGCGACCGTATGTGCGAGTGGCTTCGCTCGACATGCTCCCCGCCGATGGCACGCCGGTCCAAGTGCCGGTGCTGGCCGATTTATCCGATGCCTGGAATCGCGAGTCGAATCAGCCGATTGGAGCGGTCTATTTGATGCGTGTGGGCGAGGAAGTGAAATGCTTTAACGCGATCTGTCCGCATGCTGGTTGCTTTGTGGGGTACAACACGGCGGGCAAAAACTTCGCCTGCCCGTGCCATACCAGCTCCTTCAATCTGGATGGTTCGATCATCGCTCCCAGCCCCAGTCCGCGGGCGATGGATGAGCTAAAAGTGGACCAGGAACACCTCAAGCAAACGGGTGAAATCAAGGTCCAGTTTGTCAATTACCTTTCCGGCAAACACGAACAGGTGGCCAAGTAATCATGAAAATGCTGCTCGAATGGTTGGACCACCGTACCGGTTTTCGCGGTCTGCTGAATGAAATGCTGTTTGAGAAGATTCCCGGCGGTGCCCGCTGGCGATATGTGACCGGCAGCATGTTGACCTTTGCCTTCGTCTGTCAGGCGATCACCGGCATTTTTCTCTGGATGGCGTACAGTCCCAGCAGCCAAACGGCGTGGGAAAGCGTGTACTACATCCAGCATGAGATGACGGGTGGTTGGCTGGTGCGTGGCATTCACCACTTCATGGCGCAAGCGATGGTTGTCGTGATGGCGATCCATTTGCTGCAAGTGGTCGTGGATGGTGCCTATCGAGCTCCGCGCGAAATGAATTACTGGCTTGGGCTCGTGCTCATGCAGATCACGATGGGACTGGGGCTCACCGGTTATCTGCTTCCGTGGGACCAGAAGGGCTACTGGGCTACCAATGTGGCCACGAATCTGATGACCCTGGTGCCGTTCGTCGGCGCGGATTTGCAGCGTGTGGTGGTCGGTGGCAGCGAATATGGCCACGCCACACTGACGCGTTTCTTCGCCTTACATGCCGGTGTTCTGCCCGTACTGCTGATCGGCTTTTTGTCACTCCACATCATGCTTTTCCGTCGCCATGGAATCACGGCGCACGTGAAACCAGGACGCTCGGATGAATACTTCTGGCCCCGCCAGGTGCTGATCGATGGCCTAGCCTGTCTGGCCATGCTGCTCGTCGTGCTCGCCTGTGTCATCAAGTTTGATCTGCCGGGACTGGTGACGGGTTCGTTGCCAGCCGGCGGAACGCTGGGCGCCGAACTGGGTGCTCCCGCTGATCCCTCTCAAGCCTATTCCGCCGCTCGACCCGAATGGTACTACCTGTTTTTGTTCCAACTGCTGAAGTTTTTCGAGGGCAGTAACGAATGGATCGGAGCGATCCTGCTCCCGGGTGCCGTGATGGGGCTGTTGTTCCTTTTTCCGATCGTGGGACGCGCGAACATCGGTCACAAATTTAATGTGCTGGTGATTCTCGTGCTGCTCGGCGGTGCTGCCGGTCTGACTGGAATGGCGCTCGTCGACGATCACTTTGCCACCGTCGCCAAAAAGCTCAACCTGGATCAAGAAAAGTATGCCAAGAAGATCGCCGCTTCGGCTGATTTTCATGCCGCGGTGGAGTTGGCCGAGACAGAAGCGGCGCGCACGATCGAACTGGTGCAGCGACGGCAAGTGGTCAATGGCGAAGTGTCACAGCCGATGTTGATCCCGAAGCTCGGCGCGGTCTACCTGCTGCGTAATGACCCGCAAACGCAAGGACCAAAGCTCTTCCAAACCCACTGTGGCAGTTGCCATTCGTACGCCGATCCAGAGGGTAAAGATCCGGTCAAAATTGTTCCTGAATCGACGTCGGCGCCCAACCTGTACGGCTTCGCCTCGCGCGCTTGGATTGCGGGTGTCGTCGATCATCAGCAAGTGGCGAGTGACGCTTACTTCGGGAAGACCGCTCACAAGGAAGGCGAGATGGTCAACTTTGTGAAAGACAATTTGCAGGACTTGGATGATGCGAAGAAAGCCGCGCTCCAGGATCTGGTCGCGGCGTTGTCAGCGGAAGCACGCCTGCCGAGTCAAACAGAAGCTGACGAGCAAGCTCAAGCCGATGGCGTGTTGGCACGCGGTAAAGAAGCGTTTGGAAAAACGTTTAGTTGCACGGATTGCCACCGCTGGGGAGAGCAGGGGGACGCTGGTTCGGCTCCCGATCTAACCGGTTACGGCTCCTACGAATGGCTGTTGGGGTTCATCAGCGATCCGACGCATGCACGTTTTTACGGCGATGGAAACGATCGCATGCCGTCGTTCGCCAAGGACCTCGAAGCTCCGGCCACTCACAGCCTCAGTGTCCGAGAAATCTCGCTGCTCGCCGATTGGTTGCGTGGCGAGTATTATCGGCCGGCGGATGCCAAGCCGGTGCTGCCGCATGACGAGGAGTTCGCGCGCTTGACGGTTCGTCAATCACGAGGCGGCTTGCCCGCTCCGGTGGCCCCGTCCGCGAAACCTGTTACAGCCGGCGAGTGATTGAGGGGTTACCGTCGGACGAATCGTCCTTCGCCGCGCTGCTCTTAGACTTCTGAACAAGAGCAGCGAGCGTCTTGAACACCGCGCCCGCGACGAATCCCAAAACTCCGAAGAGTAGCGGAAAGGGTGGGTCGGGGCGACTGCCGCTGACCAGCATGAATCCGAGCGCTACCAGTGCGCCTGCCGCATTCCCGACCACGGCGCAGAGCAATCCAGTGACGAGAATGCTACGCATTTTTCTCCGCCGCCTTCGCTTGCTGCTCTTCGGCCGCACTGGGGCGATAATACTGCGGCGTTAATTGCCACAGGTCATCACGTCGCCCACGGCGATAGTCACGCAGCGCTACGGCACAGACGCTGGCGGCTAGCGGCTGCTGGGCGTCCGCATCCACGCAGGCCAGCGACGGCGGAAGACGGATGCCAAGCTTTCCCAGCGCTGCGCCGGTCACCGACCAGTCCGTGCTTGCTGACTGCGCACTCACCTCCGTTAGCCAAGCTGCTTCGTCGATGATGCGTGTGGCGGTGAGCCGTTGCCAGGAGCCGTCCGGACTGCGGGCAAAGCTAGCCTCGAACAGTTGATTGCGCTGCGCATCGAGGATGGTTGAGAGGCGATCGCTCCGGATGGGCGCTTGCTGTGCGAGAACGTCTAGCGTGTCGACAGCCAGCACTTGAGCATCCACCGCATACGCGAATCCCTTGGCCGTCATCACTCCCACGCGCAGCCCCGTAAAGGATCCTGGACCGCTGGTGACGGCGACTAGTTCAATGTCGCGCGGCCGCCAGCCGGCACTCGCCAGCGCCTCTGCGATCGCCGGGGCCAAGCCCTGCGCCGTCCGCTGCCGCTCGGGTAAGACGATCTGAGCCACCCGTGTTTCGTCATCTACTAGCGCAACAGAGCCAGAGTATCCGGAGGTCTCCAAACCAAGAATGCGCATTCAGTTCCTCGCCCTGATCCGATCGAAAAGGAATTCGATTACCGCTCTGAGTTATAACAACGGGCCGACCAGACGCGCGACATTTTGAGCAAACTTGCGCACTGCAGACCGTGATTGCCACTCCGCATGATCCAGCGGTTGACAACTCACCGCGTACGATTCTTGTAACTTACCTAATTCGGTGGCAAACAACAGATCGTAGACGGCCACCGTCACTTCAAAGTTCAAAAAGAAACTACGTGGATCCAGGTTGAGCGACCCGAATAAGCTGAGTTCGCCATCAATCATCACGGACTTGGTGTGCAGCAGTCCGCCGCTGAATTCCAGTACTTGCACTCCCGCCGCCGCCAAGTCGCCTCGATAAGCCTGACTGGCAAAACGTACCAGTATCGAGTCTTCTTTGGCCGGTACGATCAGCCGCACTCGAACACCGCGCCGTGCAGCGCCGATGAGTGCCGCTTGCAGTGTCTCCTCGGGTACAAAATAGGGACTTGTCAGTGTGATTTCGTGCCGCGCTGCGTAGATGGCCATGAGGAGCACTTCTTGCATGGTGAGTGCTTCGACGGCGGGACCGGACGGCAACACCTGCACAATGGCCGATCCGGCACTCGCTGGCGCTCGGTCGACCAGATTCGCTCCCAGCGATCGCACGGACTCGCCCGTTTCCACCTGCCAATCTTCGAGAAAGGTGACGCTGAGTGCGGTGACGGCGGGACCGCAGATGCGCGCCAGCGCGTCGATCCACTGTCCCACGCCCGCTTCGGTTTTGAAATAACGGGGATCAACGAGGTTCAAGCTGCCGACGTAACCGATTCGCTGGTCGATCACCACGATCTTGCGATGGAGTCGCAAATCGTAGCGTCGAAAGAGCGTACGCATCAGGCTCACCGGCAACGCTGCCGTCACTTGCACTCCCGCTCGACGTAATTCCTCCGCTTGGCCACTTTGCAGAAACGTGCGGCTGCCGACGTCGTCGAGCAGTACATAACAGCGCACCCCGCGCTCCGCCGCTCGTCGCAGCGCCGCCGCCACTCGATCCGCCCAGCCTCCGGCATGCCAGATGTAAAACTCCAGATAGATTGTCTCTCGCGCGGCATCCAGGTCCGCGATCAAGCGTGCAAACGCGTCGTCGGCACCCGATAGTAGTTCGAGCTGATTTCCGGCGAGTGGCGGTAGACCGGTCGCGGATTCCGCCAATCGAGCCAGATCGCGACGATGATCTGGTAGACCACGCCACGCCTCTTCATCCCAGTGACTGTGATTTCTCAGCCAAGTCAGTAGCGGCCCATGAATTTCACTCACCGCTTTCGCACGTCGTGTTCCCAGTCGCAACTCGCCCACGAACAAGTAAATGAGCGCTCCCAGCAGCGGTACAGCCAGGATGATGGTGAGCCAGGCGAAGGTGACGCCCACGGGGCGCCGGCGCATCACCACGCGCACGGACAAGATCACCTGGATGGCCACGTGTAGTAGAGTCAGTGCTACCCAAATTGTGCGAAAATCAGAATCCATGCGTACAGCATACCAAACGAAATGGTTTATACTGCCGCACTATGAAAGATGAAGCCGACGATGATCGACGATCGCAGCGTAAGGTGCGCACCGAGTTCCGCAAAAATCGTGCGCCCCGCACGCGCAGCCACGATGTCACTCGACGCTACCAGCAGCAGGGCGAAAGCTTCGAGGATGACACGCAGGATCAACGCATCAGCGGCAAAGGCGAATTAAATCGCAAGCGCACCGTGCTGGCCGACGTTGATACTCAAGGTGAATCCGGCTTTGATGTGCGGCCCGTCGTCGATGAGTCGGTCTGTCGACCGGGGCGAGTGCTCGCCGTCTTTGGTATGACAAGCGAGGTGGAAGCTGCCGATGGAAAAGTTTATCGCTGCGTTCTCCGCCGCCTCCTACGCACCCTCGCCACGGATCAGCGCCACGTCATTGTCACCGGCGATCGCGTGCTGTTTCGAGTGGATGGCGAACAGGATGGCGTGATCGAGCGAGTGGAGCCGCGCCGCGGAGTGCTCAGTCGCACCAGTCGCCAGCGACGTCACATGATTGTCAGTAACGTCGATCAACTGCTCATCATGGCCAGCGCCGCTCAACCCGATATCAAGCCCAATCTCATCGATCGCTTTTTGGTTGTGGCCGAGCAGTCTCGTATTCGACCGATTATCTGCATCAATAAGATCGATCTGGTGAATCCCGCTGATCTTCAGCCGCTCGTCGGAGTCTATGGCCAGATGGGCTATCGAGTGATCTGCATGTCGGTGACGACGGGGCAGGGAGTTGAAGAAGCGCGGCGTCTGCTGCGTGATCGCCAAAGTGCCATCGCGGGGCAAAGCGGAGTGGGGAAATCGTCGCTTCTGAACGCCATCGATCCCGCTCTCCAATTGCGCGTGGGCGCGGTGAGCGAAGAGACAGAGAAGGGAAAACATACCACCACCATTTCACGACTCTGGAAACTCGCCTCCGGCGGGTATGTGGTCGATACACCCGGCATCCGGCAGTTCGAATTGTGGGATGTGATTCCCGCCGAGGTCGCAAATTATTATCGTGATCTCCGTCCGTACGTGAGCCTCTGCCGCTTCCCCAACTGCACGCACACGCATGAAGCTCACTGCGCCGTGAAGGATGCAGTCGCCGACGGGCACCTCGACGCACGCCGCTACGAAAGTTATTGCCATCTGCGCTCGGGCGAGTGATGCGGCTTCTCTCCAATAAGAAAATCTGGCGGCTATCGATTATGTGATATTAATTTTTTTCTTATGGGGGGGGTAGCTGCTGGCCACAATGGCCCCCTCATCCCCAGCCCTTACTCCCCCCACAGGAAAAAAAGTGGCTCGTTTGGCCAGGGCGACGATCACTCTTTTTTTCCTGCGGGGGAGAAGGGAGCAGTCCACAAAAGAAGCGAGAGTCGCAGAAAGAGACACCCTTAAAAGGCTGGGGAAACGCTATACCGTGAACTTCAGCAGGTGCGCGTTACCAGGTAAGTCCGGTGCGACTGGCAATTGCGGTCAGCTTTTCGATGACATCGGCAGGGAGCTGAATTCCGTGCTGCTGCGCGTAACGAAGTTTTTCCCATTCCCGTTCACCTGGGACCAACACTCGCTCGACGCCCGTTGCTGTCGGTGCCGCATGAATCTCCTGGATCAGTTGGCGCACACGAGCGACAAAAGTCCGCTCGGCGGGAGCCGTGGGTGCAATCGCGGCGACGTCCAGAAAAATAAAACCGGCATTGTGCTGGGAAGGGCGATCCAGTGGATCGAAGATCCAGCTCCCGACTTCCCAAGTGATGAGTCCACCGGGGATGATCGCCGACAGAAACTCTGCCCATAATCCCATCCCATATCCCTTGTGGCCAGCCATCGGCGCCAGGGCCGCTTGGTGAGGGTAGAGGCTACCGTCGGTGGTTGGATGTCCGTCCGGGCCGATGAGCCACGTGTCCGGGATCGGCTCGCCGCGCGTGTGCGCCGCGTAAACCTTGCCACCGGCGACGGCGGCGGTAGCCATGTCGAGCAGCACTGGGTAGTCGTCACCCGTGGGCACTCCGTACGCAATCGGGTTACTGCCGAGCACAGCTTTACGCGACCCGGGTGCTGCCACGCTGGGCATGTCATTCCCTGTCACCATTGCGACAAACCCTGCGCGAGCCGCCAGTGCGGCATAGTAACCAGCCGCGCCGATATGTCCGGTGTTTTGTAGCCCGACATACGCCACGCCCACTCGACGAGCCTTTTCGAGTCCCACCTGCACGGCATACTGGCACCCCACTTGCCCCAATGCCGACTCGCCGTCGATCACTGCCCAGCCCGGCCCCTCACGCTCGATCCGCGGTCGCCCCGTCGCTCGATATCCACCCCCCGACAGCCGCTTCAGGTAGCCGTCGAGTAATTTGGTTCCGTGGGTAAAGACGCCGATGGCATCGGTTGTTACGAGCGCCGTGGCGGTGTCTTGTGCGTCTGGCTCGCTGAGCCCCGCGCCGCGCAGCGCTGCCACACAGAAATTCGTCAGCGAAGGAATCGAAATAATCATGACATCGCTCGATAAAAATCAGCTGTTCGTCGGACGCCTTCGCGCAGGGACGTGACGCGCCAATCGGGAAATAAATGGTGAATGTAATTCGGAGTTGGTGGAATGTTCGCGGGAATCTCGTCCCCGGCCACGCTGATCAGGTCAGCTGAGCCCGGCACTTCAGCATGAATCGCCGCCGCGAATTCCTCGCAGGTGGCCAGTTCACCGGGCAAATCGACGACCAGCGATCGCCGCGGTGTTTCCAGCGCGCCACGGACGAAGGCGAGTGCTACGTCTTCCACATAATCGTAGGCCACTCGACCACGATAACCGATAGCGTACGGGCGTCCCTCCACGGCTGCGCGTGTAGCGAGCGAGGGCCCCGCGGTCAGTCCCTGGTCTCGTTCAGGTCCGTAAACGACGTGGGGACGAATCCCCACGGAGGCAATTTGAAAATGACGCCAGTATTGCTCTGCAATCAAATCCACGGCCAGCTTGAAGGCGCCGTAAAACGATGGTGGTCGATTGATGCTGCTCGAGTTCACTGCACTGCTGACGGCCGGATCATCACCCACTTCAGGACCATACACGGCATACGAGCTGGCGTAGGAAAAACCTTGCAGCGGTTCGCGCAGTTGCCGCGCCGCTTCGAAGAGCGCGAGGCTGCCCATGATATTAACTTGGGCGCCCGTCCATGGATCTTGCTGGCAAGCGGGAGTCAGCAGAGCTGCCAGATGAATGAGATGCGTTACCCGATGCTGCTGGCAAATCGACAGTAGCTGCTGGCGATCTGTCAAATCGACTTCATAGGAAACGACTTGAGTTGCAAGCGGTCCTAAAATACGGGCCGCTCGATCGGCATGAAAACGGCGGTCGAGCGCTACGACCGTGTGCTGACGTTCCAAGAGGAGTCGCAACACCCAGGTGCCAATGAATCCACCGCCACCCGTCACCAGCACTGTTGGTCGCATCGGCCATCTCGCTGCAAATCGTAAAGAACTGTCCGCTGGCCCGGCCTCTAGACGCCGGTGAGCGTACCGCGTTGGTCAGAGAACGAATCGGTTTCAACTCCGAGTCGTTGCAGGACGGTGATGAAGAGCTTGGCCAGTGGCAACTCTTCCACATCCATTTTGCTGTTCCAACCCGCATCGCTGTCGATGCCCGCACCCGCCTGATTATCCTCGTTGCCTTTACCAAACTTCAAATAGCGACCGTTGGTGAAACCGAGGTTTTTACCGCCGGCAGAAATGATGGGGTAGTTGCGCGACAGATGGAAACTGCTGGACGCTGACCCATGCATCGCAAAGGTGTTATCGAGCATATTGCCCAGGCCGGTTGGCTCGGGGGTGTCTTTCAATCGCTGTGCAAAGCGACCAAACTCTTCGGCCTGATAACGATTGTAGGTGCCCAGATTTTTCCATCCTCCGGGACGTTTGACATCGTGCGTCAAGCCGTGCGCGCCACCAAATCCGACCGCTTGAGAGAGCAGATCATGTGGTCCCTCACCATTCTCGCGCCCCAATTGGAACGTGGCGACTCGAGTGGAATCGCTGAGGAACGCTAAATAAATCAGCTCATACATGGTCTGGAAATAGAGTCGAGCTTCTTTGGGCTCGCAGTCTAAATGCAGACGGCTGGTGTCAACTTCAGGAATCGGCGTATCGATCCACTTTTGAGCTTTCGCCAGCTTCAGCTCGGTGTCGCGCACGGCGTCCAAGTATTGCTTGAGTGTTTGCTGATCGTGTCGGGAGAGTTGTCGCTGCAGTGAACGCGTGTGATCGATAAGCAGGTCGAGTGCACTTTTGCTCCGCGCGAGTCGATCGGCCGCATCTTTGCCGCTGGTGACAAACAGCATTTCAAAAATTTGCCGCGGTTTGTTCATCGCGGGAATCGGACGTCCTTCTTCATTAAACGACTGCGTCTGCGCTCCACGCGGTCCACCCACGCCGCCATTGGTGGACAGGACGAGCGAAGAATGGCGAGTGAACTCACCGGCATGCGCCGCATACACCTGGTCCAGCGAAATCGAGTTTTGGTAAGGACCATGTCCGCCGGTAGGAGCACCAGTTAGATATTGGTCCGCATTGGAGTGACCGTGGACGTTACGGACTGCCGGGTGCGACAGACCGGAATAGATCGTGATCTCAGACCGTAGTGGTTCGAGCACGTCGAGCACTTTGGTGAGCTCGAAGTTGCGTTCGCCACCGCGTGGAAACCAGCTCCAGTCCTGCCAGGCCGGATCCGTTTTGAGTGGCAAGCCAACACCATCGGGATGATAGACGCTCAGGAATCGCCGCGGAGTGGCCTCTCTAATGGGACTGCCGTGCGCGAATGATTCCAGCCAAGGTAGCGCGAGTGCCAAGCCGGTGCCCTGAAGAAACGTGCGACGACTCACCGCTAGTGACTTATCGTTCATCCTCATCGCATCCTTCCGCTGTGCTATTGGGAGTTGAAAATATCGCTACTAACCAGTTCTCGGATCAGATCCTGCAGCCCATCTTGGTGACGTCGAACTTCGGTCGTCAAACGATCCATATCGACTCGATCGGCAAACGTCAGTGGGCGGCCGAGTGCGTACGAGGTTAACTTATGCACCATGGCTCTGGCAAATTGATCTTGTCGGTCGATCAGTAGATGCCGCTTGAGTCCTTCGATCCCGTCCAGCTTTTGCCGATTGTACAGCTCAGCCGTTGCATCGACCGGCTGATTCTTCACTTGAGTACGAAACAGACCGAGCGCATCGTAGTTCTCGAAGGCGATGCCCCACGGGTCGATCCGTGAATGGCAAGAAAGACAGGCCGGCTTATCCCGATGATTCACGATGCGTTCTTTCAACGTCATCTTCAATATCTCCGGGTCGGTAAGATCCACTTGCGGGACGTTTGGTGGCGGCGGTGGTGGCGGATCGTTCAAGATCCGCTCCAACATCCAGACGCCGCGCTTGAGGGGATGCGAGTCCTTACCGTCGGAATTCATCGTCAGCACCGCACCACACGTGAGGAGTCCGCCACGATGCATGGCCGCCGTGACGGGCACTTTGCGAAACTGAGGCCCATACACCTGTGGAATCTGATAGTGGCCCGCCAGTCGCTCATTGACCACCACATAATCCGAATGCAAGAAGTCGACGATACTTTGATTGCCGCTCAAGACCTCTTCAAAGTACGCGATCGGCTCTTCATGTAATGCCTCCCGCAGCGCTGGATCACTGATGTGCGTGACGCTATTCAGACCATCCAGCGCTAGCCACTGCTCGACAAAATGCCGAGCAAATCGCTTGGCGCGTGGATCCGCCAGAAGGCGTTTAAGCTGAGTGGCGAGAACGTCGGGATTTCTTAGCGTACCTTGTTCCGCCAGTGTCAGTAGCTCCTCATCGGGAATACTAGACCAGAGAAACAGCGCCAAACGACTGGCAAACTCCCAGTCACTGATGCGAGATTTTTTCCTCTTGGTCGCGCCCTGCGGATCTGCAGCCTCGTCATTCGTATTCCTGTCGGTCTCGTTTTGTGAACGCTGGGTGAGATAGAGAAAATCGGGTGAAGCGAGGGCCGTGGCGAGCACCTCGATCAGCGCTTCTTCCGTCGTGGTAAAGCTCGGCCGATATTTGGCAAACAACTGCATGAACTGGTCGACTTCTGCTGTTGCCACTGGTCGTCGCCAAGCGCGCCGCAGAAAACGGTTTAACACCTCCCGAGCGTAAACATCTTCGTTTGCCTTGTTATCACTCGGCGGAAAGATGTTGGTGTGCGAGGTGGGTGGCCACTGATCAAAATAAGGAGCCGATATTTCGACATAATCAATGAGTAAGGTGAGTGGCTCAGGACCGCCTGCATTCGAAATATTCTGAATATGTAAAAACTCGTCACGTCGCGGAAACGTCGTGGCTAGTTTGCGAAAAGGATTGCGCTGTATGTCGCTCAAAGAGATGTAAATGTCGATGACTTGCGGCTGATCGCTGGCGGCCGTCACTGGCACGTCGCGTTCCGTAATGACTTGCGCGAAGTTCGCATTGTTACTGGTGTGAGCGCTGAAGGTCAGGCGCAAACTAGCATGCTCGTTGGGATTCATCGAAGAGCGACTGGCACGAATCCGAACTCGCATCGTGCCGTCGTCCGGAAGGAAGCGATCCAGGTCGAGCTTCAGTTCCTGGCTGCGAGGCAAAACGAGGGCCACGTCGCCTGCAGGTGGAGGAGCAGCCGGAGCGACTTCATCTCGATGCGGCGTCTTGCCACCCGGAAACGCTACCGTCTCACCCGTTTCGCGATCCCATAGCTGCTGCTGGTTCTTAGGCTTCCTGGAGTTGTTCTTGGCGGGAGCGGCAGCTGGCTCCTTTTTTCTCGCTAAGGCTTTGTCCATCTCCGCCTGCATATTGATGATGTAGGTCACCGCCGCAGGACGCTCTCCCACCACGGTGGCACGACGCAGCGCCTTCCAGCCAACCTCGCGGTAGGTTTCAAACTGCATGGCCGACATCTGGAGCAGGTCGGAACTGTTTTTGAATCCGCTCCGGGGCGACGTTTCCGGAGGCAATTTGTTCGGGACGGGATGCTGCAGTCCCAAGAGGTCCTGCAGGGCATGGCTATATTCGTAGTTCGTGAGACGACGGAACGAGGAATGTTCTTGTTGATTGCGTCGAACCAACGACGCGTTGTTGAGTTCATCACTCAGCCAGTCCACGATACGACCACGATCGGCATCGGCAAGCGCATAGGTCGGTTCGTCAGCCGGCGGCATCTCCGACTTGCCCAGGGCGTTAAAAACTTCGCGCCAGCGGTCCACATCGGGACCGGTGATCAAATCCGGATTGAGCTGATCAATTCGCAGTCGCCCCTCGGACTTCTCCGGGCCATGACAGGCCAGACAACTCTTTCGCAGCGTTGGTCCCACGAATTCATGGAAGAACGCCACGTTGGCCTGCGGCACCGCCGCTGATTCCGTGGCGGGCGGTACTTTCTCGTTTGGTTTGGCGGCTTGCAAATAGCGAGATTTCAGCCGCCCCTGCTCCCGAGCTTCCTCCAGTTTCAAGGGCTCTTCGGCAAGTGCGGATAACGAAGAGATCGTCACGCTTCCAGCCCAGGCGGTAACGAAGTGGGCCAGCACGAGCGAAAGGCGGGCAAGAAAGATTTTCATACTAGAATTAAGCCGCTGCGTTTGCACTCAGCGGCTCCTCAAGGATTAACCGCGGGGAACCGCCTTCCCCACGGCTGATGGAGTTGATCAACGGAAACGTGTTGTCCCGCGGTGGGATGGATCTCCCACATTCTAACTTAATGCTTCATCGGCGTTCGCATCGGTGGAGAATAACCACTCGGTGAGTGCCACGTCGTGATTCGCCGTGTTTTCGTGAAGCTTGAGGGATGGGAGGACGAGTGTCGACGACGGCGGGCTGCTCAGCAGGCGGGGTGTGGGTCGAGCAGTAGGGGCGTCCGAGGCAATGTGAGGTAGCGACTGCGATGCAACTCGCCCGCTCCCTAGTTGCTGAACGCTTACCTGAGGCAGCTCGTTCACAGCCAGCAACTCGTCGGCAGCGGCTAAGATCTCCGCTCGTATCGCCTCAATTTCAGCATCCGCCAGCACGGCAGTACCGGTTGAAGAACCCCCACCCGCAGTTCCTCCACCACTCATCGCAGCCACGCCACCGACGACCGAGTTGATCCAATCAGCGTAAGCCGGAATCGCCATTCCGCCACCCAGCGAGCCAAACTTGGGAGCGGCGATCGTGCCATTACTTTGTGAGAACGTGTTTACGCCAGCGAGCAAGTAGTTTGTGCCGTCGAAGACAAAGCTTGGTCCACCGGAGTCACCACCACCGAGCGTCGTTTCGGTGAGATTGCCCAGCGAGGGGCCACCCAACGGTCCATTGGTGCCGTTGGCACGATCAAAGTCGAATCGGAACACTTCATTGGCGGCGGTACGACCGGCATCATCCTGAGCATAGAAGGCATCAACGACGTTTTGCCCCACTCGCTTCACCGTATAACTCGCGTTCACTGTGTAGCCGTTGATACCGTCACCCGATTGGCCGTAACCAACCATCGTGATGGTTTGGCCCGCGAGGCTACCGGTGAACAGGCCGTAACGCGGCACCGTCGCGGGGATCGGCTGACTCAACGTGATAATCGCAATGTCGTCATTGACACTCGGGCGATTAAAACCGGTGAAGTCTGGGTGAGTGACCCAGGAGGTGGCAGCAATTCGCGAGGAATAGGTTCCGGCATCATTGATGTTGAAGGTGATGCCGGTGATCCCATCCTTGGAATTACTCTTGCCGTCGCTGTTGATATCGATGCAGTGCGAGGCGGTGACGATATGAATTGAGCTGACGGGTGTACCGGTACAGATATAGCCACTACGTCGAGTGTTAATGGTGATACTGCCAACTCCGCCAAAGGGCGACGTGTCGACGTTGGCATCGACTCGCAGATTGGGTGAATCAGGTGACTCACCCGCTACCATCATCGCCGTAAAATCACCCTCGATCGGCGACGGCTCGACCAGTTGCTCGCTGCCGAGTTCAGCGGCGAGTGCCAGCCGTGTTTCTAAACGTTCGCAAATCAAATGACGCCGCCGAGCGGCCTGGTTCATACGCTTCATCTCTGTCACTCCTTTAAAGGAAACTCACGTAAACGGTTTGAAAGATGGTTACTCTGCACGCCGCCCCAGGTAGAACAAACTGGGGACGATGCCTGCGGGGACGAAGTGGGCTTAGTGCTCCAGCACGCGAGGCAGAGACTTGGCGGCTTCGACCCAGGCGGTGACTTCGGCCAAGCTGGGAGGCTGGCGAGTATTAAACTTGGCAGTGTTCACTTCCGAGAGTTTGGCATGCAGATTGGCGGGGACGCGCTGAGCCAGCTCTACCACCGTGTCGACGCCGGACGCTTCCAGTAGCTGAGCATACTCCGAGCCCACGCCAGGCACTCGATAGAGGTCCGCCATATTCGCGAACTTCAAAATCCACTCCGCCGCAATTCCCGTCTTCTCGACCAACTCGGCCCTCTGCTTGGCCGTCTTCGTAGCGTTCAGGAGCCCATCGGTGTCGGTAATTCCCAAACCAATGAACAGCTCCCGACGAACCGTTCCAATGCCTTCGATACTGTCAATCTTATAGTTAGCCACGCCGGCCTCTCCTGAAAAAAAGAAAATCTGTCTGATATGAGGCTATCTTATGGCAAATCGCGTGTCTTCGTGCAAGACAGGACCGAGTCTCTCGCGCCAGATGGCACCTCGGAGAGGTAACCGACGAATCCAAGTCACCTCGGAGAGGTGACCAACGAATAACAGTCAACTCGGGGGCAATCAGTGTCTGGCTGTGACCAAACGGCGACCACCCCCTGACACTCAGCCCCGCGAACGCACGCGTCTTCCCGCGCGAACTTGATCGCTCGGATAGACCACGACCATGTCGCCGGCGACGAGTCCCTCGAGCACTTCTGCCTCTTGGCCGTTGTTTTGACCGATGGTGACAAGACGCCGTTCCACGCGTCCCTGCTGGGCCAAGAACACGGCCCAAGAGTCGCCCTGACGAAACAGTGCGCCGGCCGGAACTTTGGTCACCTCGGGTGATTCCCAGATCACAATCCGCGCTTCCACTCGAAATGCATCCCCCAAGGGAAGCAGCGTCTCAGGAGTCTCCTCGAAATCCGCAATCACGTTCACACGCTGCTCTTCCACCCCGAGTGCCGAGACCTTCATAAACCCTGAGGGCTCGATCAAGCGCACACGCCCTCGTAAGGGCGCTGTTCCACCCCATTGCTCGAGTAGCACTTTTGCACCGGGCTTGGTTCGCGCGGCATCCGCCGAAAGCAGATCGATTTCTAGCTCGAGTTCGCGTGGATTGCCGATCTCGATCAACTGCTGTCCCGCTGTCACCACCCCGGCACTCTCATGGATCACGCGTAATACTTGTCCAGCGACGGGGGAGCGAACTTCGAGACGCTGATTCTGGGCTGCAGGATCAGACTTGGGGCGAGTGCGAATAAAAGCTGCTTGGGCTACCGTCAATTCAAATTGCGCCACGTGATTTCCAAACTCGGCGGCCCGCAGTGCCCCTGCCGCGATGCGCTCTTCGTGTTCTGCCTGATCATATTCCGCTGGCGGTATAGAACGTGTTGTGATGAGCCGTTTCGCGCGCAGAAACTGATCCTCCGCCAGTCGCTGAGATTCGCGTGCCGCATCCAAGCGGGCCAGCGATTGCTCCAGGGCCGCTTCTGCCGCACTCACGCGGGCCTCCGCTTCGGCCAGCGCACGAGCATCAAGCAGCAGGGGATCGATAGGCGAAATGGTGGTCAATACGGTCTTTTCCGCCTCCACATCATCGCCAGCATGAAAGTCGATGCGACTCATTTGACCCGCCAGCGGTGCGGAGATGATGTACCGCTCTTTGACTCGAGTCTTTCCATCCTCAGCGACTGTGACCTGCAACGAGCCACGCGTTACGGGCGCCAAGTCAACGATGATGGCTGCTGGCCAAAGAGCGTACGCCAGTAAGATGCCGCTCACCAGGATCAGCGTCAGCAGGGGCAAATAACGCGAATAGGATTGGGTCATTAATCGCGAGCCTTCAGCACTTCGACCAGATTAAATTCGTCCAGTCTCCTCCTCACGATCATACTCGACACGATCGCTGCGAGGACCACCACGAGCACCGCGAGTGCATACGTTCGGCCGCTAATAATGAGCGGAAATCGATGCACTTCTGTCTGCAACGCGCTACTCAGTAACCATGCGAGTCCATAGCCGACGATTAGGCCACAGGGGATCGCGATCGCGACCAGAATCGCCAATTCCCCAAACAGTATCCCTGCCGTTTCGCCCCGCGTGAACCCGAGCACTCGCAGGGTCGCCAGTTCGCGACTGCGTTCCGCCAGCGAAATCCGCACGTGATTGTAGACGACTCCCACGGCAACAATCGCTGCGAAGAGTACATTGATCAGTTTCATGCGGAGCAAGTTCTTGGCCATCGTTTCTCGATAGCTCTGAATGTCTGCCGCTTTAATACTCACTCCCGCGACTCTGGGCGTCAGTTTGAGTTGGTGATAGAGCGGCTGTAGGTCTCGAGAGTCGGCGGAGAGAAACGCTCCCGAGACCGCATCTTGCTCCTGCATCAATCGTCTTAATGCGGCCAAGTCTAGATAAGCATTCAAATCGAGATAATCATCTAGAATACGAGTCACGCGAATGTCGCGCTGCATTCGTTTTCCTTCGAGGACTTCGACATGGATGTAGTCGCCCAGTCGGCAATTCAGGATTTGCGCGAGTCTTCGAGAGATGGCAATTCCTTCAGATGGTAGTTCCACCGGACCATGCTGCGGATCGAGTGCTCGAAATAGTTGGGCCCGGGATTGCAGTCCGAGCAACTCCAGACGCCGCTGATGCTGTTCATGGGCCAGCCGCACCGGTACCGCTCGAAATGGTTCCAGGTAGATCACGCCCGGATAATGTTGCAGTTCCACCAGCGCCGCTCCACTCGTCGGCTCATTGAACGAAACCATCAAATCGTGTCGCTGCTGCTCGAAGAACTGAAATGTCATCACGTGATCAACGGTGTCTTCAAGGAAGTTTCCCATGATTAAGAGGCCGATCGATAGAGCGATGCCCAACATCGAGAGTGAGGATCGCAGCGAATGTCGCTCTAGATGTCGCAGGATCAAACGCCACAAGGGTGAGAGGAATCGTTGTAATCCCAGTTTCTCGATGACACTTTGACGACCACTAGCAGGGGCGAGTGGCTGCATGGCCTGTGCAGGTGGCTGTGAGGCGGCTTGCCAAACCGCCTGCGACACACCGCTGAGCACCGCAAAAACTGCCACAGCAGATGTGGCGATGACGAGTCGCCAGTCGAGTTGATAGTGGGTGGTGGGAAAGCGAAAGAAGTCGCTGTACAGCTGAGTTAAATCGCAGCCCATTTTCGCTCCCAGCACCGTGCCGATGAGGATGCCGGTCAGAGCAATCACGATCGCGTAGAGAAAAAAATGCTGAGCGATTTGCTGACGCGAATAGCCGAAGGCCCGCAAAGTGGCGATTTGCTCGCGTTCCATCGCCACCAACCGTGACATGACAACCTGCAGCAGAAACGCTGTTACGAACAAAAAAATCGCGGGCGGTACCAGCGCCATTGTGCGCAACTGAATCAACTCGTTTTCCAGAAACCGATGAGAGGGCTGTAGGTCACGTCCGTAGCCGGTCGTACCGCCGTAGGGGGCGAGCAGGTTGTCCAGTTGATCCAAGACACGGGCGGCAGCAGCCGAGTTGGTCAGCGTCAGTGACAGGTCGTTAAACGCTTCATGCAAATCGCTCGCCGCTGACAATCCCTCGTAGTTCATCCAGAGCACGCCAAACCGTTTGTCATCCGGAAGCAATTCGCCAGGACGAACCGAGTAGACATACTCGGGTGACAGAGCAATCCCCACGACAGTTAGTGTTTGCTGCTTGCCGTGAATCACAGCACTCAACCTGCTCCCGGGCTGCAGGTGATGCGCGGCGGCGAACGCCTCCGACACCAGTGCTTCGTTGTGACGTGCGGGTTCCAGCCAGCGCCCAAGTCGTAAATCCAGCCGATTGACCTGCGATGCACCACGATCCGGGACCGATATCAGTCGCCCCGTGGCAGGTTCCGCCAAGCCAGGGACGTCGAGAGTGACAGGGAGGACGATCCGCGCTTCCACGGCCTGTACATCGCCTAGTGGCCGGACGCGTTCCAATAAACTCAGCGGCGCTCGTTTCAGGTGAAAAAAGAGATGGCCAAATCGCGTTTGCTCATAGAAGTTGAGACGCGTTGTTTCGAGCGACTGCAGGGTACTCAGCGACATCAACACGATCGACACTCCGGCCGCCAGCACCAGAGCGATAGCCAGATTCTGCCAGCGATTGCGTTGCAGTTCACGCCAGAGTTTGAGGCGTAGCGTTAGCATCCGTCACCAGACGATCTTCCCGGCCGATTGCCGCTGAGCGTTCACGGTCTGCTCCATGATTTGTCCATCCGATAGCCGGAGCACTCGATCCGCCATTCCCGCGATGGCAGCGTTGTGAGTGATAATGACGGTGGTGGTACCGAGTGTCCGATTGAGCCGCTCGATGGCTTCGAGCACCACGATGCCCGTCTTTACGTCCAAGGCTCCCGTTGGTTCGTCGCAAAGTAACACGTCGGGCTGTTTGGCAATGGCGCGTGCGATGGCGACGCGCTGCTGTTCGCCGCCACTGAGCTGTGCTGGATAGTGATCGAGTCGATCCGCCAGTCCTACCAGTGCCAGGGCCTCGGCCGGGGCGAGTGGGTGGTCCGCAATATCGGTTACCAGGGCGACATTTTCACAGGCGGTGAGACTGGGGAGCAAATTATAAAACTGAAAGACGAAGCCCACATGTTCGCGGCGATAGTGGGTGAGCAGCGAGTCGTCTTCGCGCGATAAGTCATGATCACGAAAGCGCACCGTGCCAGAGGTGGGAACATCCAGTCCACCGAGAATATTAAGCAGCGTGGACTTGCCACTACCCGACGGCCCCAGAAGGACCACAAACTCGCCGCCATACAGATCCAGATCAACTCCACGTAGCGCCGTTACGTCACGCGGACCAGCACGATAAATTTTCGTGAGTCCCCGTGCTTGAAAGAGAAGCTGAGGTTTTTCGCTGCGGTCGTTGTGGGGCATGACGGTGTCGCGATCGAGACAACTTTGCAGGCGCTATTTTCATGCCAGGGCGCCAAGCTTCCCAAGATCGAACGTCCTGTAAGCCCGAATGTCTTGACGGCGTTGGCTATCGTAGCGCCTGTGCGTGAGCTGTTTTATCCCGAAACTCGCCAGCGCGTATTAAAGAGCCAGATCATGAGAACCAGCAGTAGGCCGTTGAGCATTATGGTGAAGGCCACGTAGCCACCAAACAGGCGCCAATCACCGACATGCATCGCTACCGCCTCGTCTGGCACAATGGGCGGGCGAAAGGGAATGTTTCGCGCCACCGAAAAAGGGCTCGTGATGCCCGTCCAAAACACGGTATGGCGTGGTGGATCGACCGATTGTCCGGCAGTGGTCGCCACCGCTAGGTTGGCATCATCCAGTGGAAAGAACGTGTTCGCAAAGTAGTTGATGGCCGGCGGAGCAAAAAACAGAACACCGATGATGATGTACGACGTCATCATGCTCACCGCACTTTTGCGAAATACCACCGAACAGAACAGAGCGATCATAGCAGTGGTCAAGCAACTGCCCAGAATGATCACGAGATAGGCGATGGAACTGGGGAGATTACGCCAGTAATCCTGCACGAGCACGGTGGCGAGCGGCAGAGGCCAGACGAGAAACAACGTCAACACACTCGACACTCGCAGCCCCGCCACCAACTTGCCCCACAAGATCTGCCAAGGGCTGATGATGGTGGTGAGGAGCAGGTCGAGCGTCTCACGCTCGCGCTCACTGGTCACGGTACCGGCGGAGAACACGGGACCAACCAAGACATTAAAAAGCAGTACATAGCAGATGTACCAACTGGAATACTTGGGAATGATATAGAGGCACGGGGCCATGATCGGCAGCGCTAGCACCATGCTCACCTGAATCACCAGTCGCAGCATGAGCGTGCCTTGGCTGAAGATTTCACTTCCCACTTCCTTCTCATACACCGGATTGGCCAAGTCAGGCATCAAGTCGTCGCGTTTGGCGGGTGCAAAGAGTCGATCGGGGAATTGATCTCGATCGATCACCAGTCCCACCGCCTGCTCGGCTTCTTGTTCCAGATCGACGACCTCTTTGCCTTCGCTGCCGACATCGGGTGGATGTAATAGCCGCTGCGCGGTGTTGTGAAACAGCAGCGTACAGACGATGGCAGCGATCAGTGGCAACGCGGTGACGGTCGCGATGAGTCGCAGTGCGGCTCCTTGGTCCGCCAGCGCAAACCATGCGAGCACTCCCAGCAGCGCCAGCGGCAGAATAATCAGATAGGAAACAACCAGCGACGCTGAAGAGCGTTTGAAATAGCTACTGCAGGCGACACTGATCATGCCAAAGGTGACGACCGAGACCGCCAAGCCGACGTAGGCGGCCAGCAATTCGTAGAGCGAAACACCACCCAGCGGCAAACTCAACATCACCACCGGCAGTGACGCAAAGATGAGGGCGGCGAGGTGCGTGAGTGAGGCGAGGAGCTTGCCGAGCACGATGGCACCAGGCCGCAAGGGACTGGCCAATAGCATCTCGTACGTTTGCCGTTCTTTCTCGCCCGTAATCGTCGCGGACGCGAAACTAGGTGCCATCAGCGACGCGAGTAGATATTGACCTGCGAAAAACAGGTCGACCAGCTGCCGCGCCGCATCCATGTGGCTCGGGTCCACCAGCGTATCTCGAGGCCAGGCGACGTAGACGAGTGTCGCCAGCAGCATCTGATAGACCAGCAGCAGCACGAATGAGCGATTCATTCGCAGATTGACCAGCAATTCGCGCTGCAAGACTGGGTTTTCAAAAAGATACATACCGAGTGGTCCCGTGGTCCGCGATTGTTAGTAGCCGCGTGGCGTGGCTCGCGCCTGCACGCGCGACGGCAGCCCTTGAATACGCAGAAAACCTTCCGCATCGGTTTGATTGTAGGAGCCGCCACCCTCCATGGTCGCAATTCCCTCGTCGTACAAACTGAACGGACTGCTCCGTCGCGCGACCATCACATTGCCCTTGTAAAGCTGCACGTCAATCTCGCCCGTCGTATGTCGATGAGCTTCCCGCACAAAGGCCATCAGCGCATCCATTTTGGCCGTGTACCAGTAGCCGTAGTAGACCATTTCCGCGATCTCCGGAGCCATCCGATCGCGCAGGTGCATCAAATCACGATCCATCGTAATTTGTTCGAGCATCATCAAAGCGTAGTAGAGGATGGTCATACCAGGTGCTTCGTACACACCGCGACTCTTCATCCCAACAAAACGATTCTCGACCATATCAATACGACCGATTCCATGCCGGCCACCGATCTGGTTGAGCGTCTTCACGATTTCGCTCGCGGACAACACTTGTCCATTGACCGACACGGGCACGCCACGTTGAAAGGCTATCGTGACGGTCTCAGGTTTGTCGGGAGCCTGCTGCGGCGAAACCGTCATACCGAACTCGACCAGCTCGAAACCATTGACCGTCAGATCTTCCAGTTTGCCAGCCTCGTAACTGATATGCAGGCAGTTCTCGTCCGAGCTGTAAGGTTTGCTCACCGAAGCCTTGACCGGAATGTTGCGTTCATTGCAGTAGGCAATCATCTCGGTGCGACCGGGGAACGTCTGGCGAAAGCGCTCCATACGCCAAGGGGCAATCACTTTCACGTTTGGTTCCAGGGCATCAGCGGCGAGCTGGAATCGACATTGATCATTACCCTTGCCGGTGGCTCCGTGAACATATGCATCCGCCTGGACTTCACGAGCGACTTGGAGACATTGCTTAGTGATGAGTGGGCGTGCGATGGAGGTACCCAGGAGGTAATCCGTTTCGTACTTGGCGCGCCACTGTAGGACGGGAAAGGCAAAGTCGCGACAGAGCTCGTCTTGCACATCGACGATGCGGGCACTGGCAGCGCCGATATCATGCGCCTTCTTCAAAATTGCTTCGCGATCCTCGCACGGTTGTCCGAGGTCTACGTACACCGCATGTACCTCGTACCCCTCGTCCATCAACCATCCCAAAATCACCGAGGTATCCAAACCACCAGAGTAGGCCAAAACGCAGCGAGGCATGATCACTTTCTCGAATCAAGGAAGGGGTATGGGGAGGCATCCGCGCGCTCCCCCGTCGGGCCGTATTGTGCCCGACCGCTGCCGGTTTTGCAAAGCCGCCGGGCGCGCAAGTTGGACCCAGGGCGGATGAGGTCTCTCGACAACTCCAGTCCGGCCGTCGATACTGGCCCCACTTTGTCGCCGGAGCTCCAAGCCCGACGACGAGAAATCCGGGCTGCGCCAGCAGCTGGCAGGAGTAGGCCGGTCGGAGTCGTGGTCTCTTCCAAGGCAATCGTCGACATGGAACAACTTGCTGAAGTACTTCGTCGCTACTGGGGCTACGACGGCTTTCGCCCGTTGCAAGCCGAGGCGATGCAGTGCGTGCTCTCGGGACGCGACTCCTTGGTCGTGCTCCCCACCGGAGGCGGCAAGTCGCTTTGTTACCAAGCCCCGGCGCTCTGTCGCGACGGCTTGGCGATCGTCGTTTCCCCCCTGATCTCGCTGATGAAAGATCAGGTCGACACGCTGCGCTCCAACGGTATCGCGGCCGCTTATATCAACAGTTCGCAAGCGGGCGATGAACGGTGGCGAGTGGCGAATGACGTGTTGTCGGGCTATCTCAAGATGCTCTACATCGCTCCGGAACGTCTCATTCAGCCCCGGACACTCGACTTTCTCGCCCAAGTGCCGCTCGCCATGATTGCCATTGATGAAGCGCATTGCATTAGCGAGTGGGGGCATGACTTCCGTCCCGAATACCGCTCCCTGCATCTCGTGCGGCAGCGGTTTCCCACCGTCAGCAGGCATGCGTTTACGGCTACCGCCACGCCGCGAGTGCGAGAAGATATTTTGCGGCAATTGCAATTGCGCGACCCGCAACTGCTGGTCGGATCCTTCGATCGCCCCAATCTGGTCTATCGAGTGGTTCGGCGCTCGGGCCG
>JBJSXJ010000157.1:0-5612 GCA_046086325.1 Planctomycetota bacterium
ACTCGCCACGCACCGTATTCATCGTCGCTGAATGGGAAACGGGGATCGCGGGAAATGCCAGGAGAAAGCGGCTGCCGTGGCCCGGCTGGCTGGTGACCGTGATGTCGCCACCATGTTCGCGCAAGATTTTTTGGCTGACCGGTAATCCCAATCCTGTCCCACGATTTCCCTTGCTCGATTCAAACACTGAAAAAATCTTTTGCAGGTCGGCAGCCGCGATGCCCTCCCCATTATCTTCCACGATCACTCGCACCTGTTCACGCTGACGATCGAGTTCGCTGGAGACGATGACGCGAGCGTCAGGTCGTCGTTCGCAAGCGTCAATCGCATTCGTGACGACGTTGAGGATCGCGCGATGGAGGGCGTCGGGGTCGAGCGTCCAAGGGGGCATGAGCGGATCGGGGCGACATTCAAGTTGCACGCGGGCATCGGCGGCGCGAGCTTGCATCAGTTCACAAACATCCGCGATCACCTCGTTGATTTGGGCCGGAACCATCTCCGGCTCCCGCTCCTTGCTGAAGGTCAGCATGTCCATGACGAGGTTCGAGATTTTTTCTTGATTCTTTTCGACAATTCGCCAGCCTTTGCGGATGAGTTCCGTGTCGGTCGCTTGCAGCCCCTCGTCAATCAAATAACTGCCGCCGCGAATCCCTTGCAAGATATTTTTCACATGATGAGACAGAGTGGCGATCGTTTGGCCCATCGCAGCCAAGCGTTCGGCGTGGACGAGTGCCGAGTAATAGGAGGTGTCTTCGACCGCGAGTGCTGCCTGATGACCAATGGCCACCATGAGCTTCAAATGGTCGCCGGTGAACTGATGTCGGTGGCGGTCCAGGTACGTGCCAGGTGGTGTGTAGGTGTCGATGTAAATCACTCCGACAATGCCATAACGCCCCTGCAGCGGCACACAAATCGCCTCTCGTACTCCCTGTGTGACAATGCTGCCCGCCGAGTCGAAACGCTGATCCTGCCGCGCGTCGCTAGTGATCACTCCTTCTTTGTGCAGCAGCACATAGTCGAGGATCGTGCGACTGATCCGCATCGATTCGCCCGTGCTCGGGGCCTGGCGATCCCGGCGAGCTTTGGGGAGCAATTCCCCGGTTTCGCTGTCCCGCAGCATCACACAGCCGCGGTCCGCTTTCACCCACTCGAAAATCAGTTCCAAAATGCGCTGCAGCAACTCGTCGATGTCCATCGTGTGGCTGACGGCGAGGGCTGTGCGATACATGACTTGCAGGTTGCCGCGAATGCGCTCCAGCCATGGACTTGGACGCTCCTCCCCCCCAGCCTCCGGAGCCACACTGGCGTCCTGAGCGATGACGGCGTCCTGAGCCACGATGGCGTCTTGGGAGATGATGCCCGTCGGTGAGCTTGCCAAGTGGTGCGCCTCGTCCATCCGGCCAGCGGACTCATGCAGCACTTGCACGATGCGCGAGCCGTCGACGACCGACTGGCTCGGGACGATGTTGACATCGGCGACGGCACTTCGCACCGGCTCATCCATATCGGTGAACAGGTAGAGCGTGCGGCCCAGTTGCACTCGATCGCCACTGACTAGACGACGCTCCGCGAACTTCTGGTTATTGATAAACGCGCCGTTCAGGCTGCCCAGATCAACCAGCTGATAGCCCGCCGCACTGCGGCGAATTTCGCAGTGGTGACGAGAAACTTCGGTATCATGCACCTGAATTGAATTGGTGGCGTCGCGACCTAAAGACGTAGTCTCGCTCGACAGCTCATAGCGCTTGCCTTGATCACGTCCTTGAATCACGAACAACGAGGCCATGCGTTGCGGTGCCCTGCGGAAGGCGATGCTGTGCGACCAACTGCTCGATTTTACGAATCAGCGGACCAAAGTGGTAGGGCTTCGCAATAATCTGCTCCCGCGGCACCTGCCGGTCTCCCGCTTGCCAGCGTCCCAGCAGCACCAGCGAGCCGTTCGTCGCCGCCGTCTCACAGACATAATCCTCAGGCCACGCTGCTGCCTGCGCATCACGATCCGGCGCGCGGGAATCTAGATCCAACACCACGACGTCGGGTTGGTGGCGTCGCACGAGTTGCAGTCCAGAGGCGGGGTCGTCAGCCGCAAAGGTCGTCAGCCCACGTCGCTGCAACGCCGTGCACAGCACTTCTCGGTTTTCGGCCGATTCGTCGACAATCACGACCGCTCCCAGCGAACGAACCAATGCCGGACCGGGACCAGACGGCTGCTCCGGCACGTCAAGCGACATGGGGCGAGCGAGATTTTGGGAATCATGCGAAGCGGGCAATCGGCACCTCCCTGTGCGGATTGAAATCGAGGCGGGGACAGTCGCTGGGCTACAGCGGTTATCAAACGCACACCGGCGTCACGACACACCACCATAGGCAACTGCGAGCGGGAGAATATCGAGCTCAGCAAGTTGTGTCAAAAGCGATATTTTTCAGCCACCACTGGCTCCTCTCACCAAAAATCCGAACCTACCCATCTCCCCACCTCCGTGCACACCGTGTCTCCGTGCGAAACCCTCCCCGTGCCCCCCGTGCGCAGCTCCACACCGTGCGAAACCCAACCCGCTCGCGACCCTCCCCGCTAGTCCGGTTGACGTCGCCGCGCAAAGCCACAAGAATTTCGCCCAAGTTGTGGACGTTCTCGTTACTCGGTTCCTTCTGCCGGCACGTGCCGCAGTTGATCTCTCTACAGTTCAGGAGTCCTCGTCATGCCAGCGTCACATTTAAATGGTCCTAGCGAGTCGAGGATGGCGGAGCGATCGCAGCGGTCTCAGGCGGCCTCCCAGGCGCCGGGTCGGCCAGGCTCCGCTCGGCGGAAACTCGCCGCTTTCGGTGGAGCTCTTACGCTTCTGACACTCTCCGGCTTCGTCTGGAATGGATCGAGAGGACCGGCTCGCCACGTTTTAGTGGCCGCCGAAGGGGATGAATCCGAGGCGCGATTGACGCAAGACATTCGGCACTTGGCCTCCGATGAACTGGAGGGCCGAGGGATCGGTACCAACGGCTTGCAGAAGGCGGCAGAATATATTGCTGCTGAGTTTAAAAAGGTGGGTTTGAAGACCGATCTCTTCGGCGGCGAACCCTATCAGAAATTTCAAATGCTGGCGTCGGTAGAACGAGGCCCGGTCGAAAACAACTCCCTCACGTTCACGGGACCACCGGAGAAAGAGGGCGGTGAACCCCGAAAAATAACGCTGCAACTCGAAAAAGATTTTCACACGCTCGCCTTAGGTGGCAGCGGCAAGATCAGTGCGCCGGTCGTTTTCGCCGGTTACGGTATCACCGGAAAGAATGAGAAGTACGACGATTACGAAGGACTCGATGTCGCCGGCAAAGTCGTGATCATCATTCGTCGTGAGCCCCAACAGAATGATCCCAAAAGTGTCTTCAACGGTACGAATCCGTCTCAGCACGCGCCCTTCTTTCGTAAAATCGCCAACGCTAACGAACACTCGGCTGCCGCTGTGATCATCGTCAATGATGATTTCACGAGTAACCAGCAGCGGACCGGCGAGGCCAAGACGTGGATGGAAACCGCCAACAAATTAGCGGACCTGCAAGCCGAGTTTCGCAAGCTCGAGCAGCCTTCGCTCGCAGACCAGGCGAAGCATCGTGAGGAAGTGATGAAACACGTTGAACGCTTGCAGGCCAGCGGAGAACGCTTGAAGGGAGACTTTGATTCCATTCCTGGATTCCTCGAAGCTGGACAAGGTAGCAATGCCAAGAATCCGCCCGTCTTCTTCTGCCGCCGAGCGGCCATTGATCCGATTCTTAAATCGCTCGGAACGGATCTGGTCACTCTGGAAAAACAGATCGACGATGGACTCAAGCCTCACAGTCGAGTGCTTGAGGGGTGGAAAGCCGACGTGCAAGCAGAAGTACTCTTCAAGCAGGCCGACGTCGCCAACGTCGTTGGAGTGCTGGAGGGTGAAGGGCCGTTAGCCGACGAAACCATCGTCATCGGCGCTCATTACGATCACTTGGGAAAAGGAGGTCCGGGCAGTGGTTCACTGTCGAATGCTCCTTGGACCCCTGACATTCACAACGGTGCCGACGACAATGCGTCGGGAACGGTTAGTCTGCTGGAAGTCGCTCGACGACTCGCGAAGGCCGATAAGAAACCGCGTCGACGGATCGTGTTCATTGCCTTCACCGGAGAAGAACGCGGCTTGATCGGTAGCGCCCGGTACGTCCGTGAGCCCCGCTTCCCGCTCGAAACCACCGTCGCCATGCTCAACATGGATATGGTCGGGCGACTACTCGACAACAAACTCATCGTCTACGGCACAGGAACTGCCACCGAATTCGATCCGCTCATCGAAGAACTGAACAAGAAACATCAGTTTCTGCTCACCAAACATCCCGAGGGGATGGGGCCGAGTGATCACGCCTCGTTCTACTCCAAGAAGATTCCCGTCTTCCATTTCTTCACCGGCACTCACAGCGACTATCACCGGCCGAGTGATGACGCGGAGCGAGTTAATGTGCCGGGGATGCGCCGGATCGTCGACCTGGTAACCGAGGCCGCTCTGCGGATCGCCGAAACGCAGCAGCGTCCGAGTTATTTGGAGGTCAAAGGAAGTGCGCAAATCGAGCGTTCTGGCGATCGTCCCTACTTCGGCAGCATTCCCGATTTCGCCGAGGGCGCGGAAGGCTACGCACTCATGGGAGTCACCAAGGGCAGCCCAGCCGAACGCGGCGGACTCAAAGCCGGCGACATCATCATCAAGATGGGTGAGAGCAAAATCGGCAGCCTGGAAGATTTCGATAGCGCGCTGCGGAAATTCAAAACCGGCGACAAAGTGCCCGTGACAGTTAAGCGCGGCAAAGAAACCGTGACACTCGACGTCCGCCTGGACGCCCCGCGGTAACGAGCTTGCGCACGGAGAGCGCGGGGTTAGTTGCGCACGGAGACGGCCGTTGTTGCGCACGGAGAGCACGGGATTTGTTTCGCACGGAGAGCACGGGATTTGTTTCGCACTGAGACACGGAGGATGGGAAACGTTGGGATAGCTTGATTGATAGATAGATTGATTGAGCAGGTACTCTGGTGGTCAGATCAATCGTAGTGCGGGCTTGGGTAGTTTGGGGTGGGTGGGTGAATCGGTGGGTAAGTAGGTAGCCAGCTATTCAAGTAGCAAACTAGCTAGGATGGGTAAGCGTTCTATCGCAATTGGCAGTTCGGCATTCATTCGTTTTTTTGAACGTCATCAGACTGCCACGATCTGCTTCTCCGTGCCCCCCGTGTCTCCGTGCGCAACAAATCCCGTGCTCTCCGTGCGCAACCCCCGCGGCGTTCTCTGCGCGAACTCCCCGGTATTCCCCGTGCGCAACCCTCCGCTCAAGGAGTCTGCGGATTATGCCGATAAGCTAATCTGCGGGGACTTTGCCGGTTGCCGCTGGCTGACCCGTCAACTGGGAGGCTGTTACCTATCAATCGCTTGTGCTTCGCCTCAGGCATTACCCGGTGATCAACCCTCCCAGACATGGGCTAACGCATGGTTCTCTGCCCTCGTTTTCAGCCCTCACCTATGACCTGTGCTGGCGACAACGCCCGGGTTCAAAAACGCCCAGTTGAGAGCTCGGCGCTAGGGCAGGCGATGCCGACGTGCCGCAGTCGA
>JBJSXJ010000158.1:0-6005 GCA_046086325.1 Planctomycetota bacterium
ACGGCGCGTGTCTCACGGCGCGTGTCTCACGCAAAGTGTCTCACGCAAAGTGTCTCACGCCAAGGCACGAAGCTCGCCAAGGCTGCGAATCTGCAGATTCTTGGTGCCTCCTCGCCTTGGCGTGAGCCTTCCCCGGCCGCGTAGCGCCCACGCGTGCCCCGTATCCGCTCGTCGTCCAGGTTTGGGCCGAGCCTCCTGGAAACTTCTGCTTTGAATTGTGGAATGAGAGTTGCTGCGGCAAGACATGTAGAGTTGCGGGGGGGAGGGTGACAGGAGGAGCGGCATGCGGGCGATACAGAAGGTCCTGGTGGCGGTGGATGTGGAGACGGGTGGCGGCGTGCCGCTGGAGCGCGCGGTCCAGGTCGCTCGACGATTTCGAGCTCAGCTGGTCGTGGTCGATGTCGTCCCGGAACTCACCTGGTCCCAGCGCATGCTCTTAACGGAGTCGCAGGCGCTGCAGCAATTGATCGTGCGTGACCGAGCCACGCGCTTGCGCCGGATCGTGCGCGCGCTCCGCGGCCGCGGCTTGGACGCGCATGGCAAACTGCTGGTGGGACGAACAGGCGAACAACTCATTCGCTTGGTGCAGCGCGGCAAATTCGATTTACTGGTGCGCGCCACCAAGGGTCCGCATAGTCGCCGTCAGCAGTTCTTCAGTGGCACGGCCTTCGAGTTACTGCGGAACTGTCCGTGCCCCATCTGGCTCTGTGATCCTCAGGATTCCGCGGGAAAGATAGCCTCTGCAGCAGTTGCCCCTGCAGCGGGAGTGTCGCCGGCGGCGACGGAGCAGGAATTGAGCGTCTCTGCACCCGTCCACCCCACGTTGCTCGTGGCGATCGATCCGGCCGTGGAAGGAGCCCAGCTGCGGGAGCTCAACATCAACTTGCTACGACTGGGCGAGTTACTCACGAGTCTGCTGGGTGGGACTCTGCATGTGCTGCATGCCTGGAACATTCAAGGCGAGGGGCTGGTGAAAGATTACATGCAGACGACTGATTTTGTGGTGCTGGAGCAGGCGATACAGAAGCGGAGCGGCGAGCTGCTGTGCGAGCTGTTACAGGAGAGCGGGGTGGAGGTGCCGCCGGAGCGACTGCATTTGGTGCGTGGCGAGGCCTCGACCGAAATCGCTCGCTTTGTGCAAGAACGCGCAGTTCACACGCTGATCCTGGGCACTTTGGGACGCAGTGGCTTGGCGGGTTTATTGATGGGCAACACGGCCGAGATGCTATTCCATCAAATTCGCTGTTCGGTCGCGGCGCTCAAGCCCGCCGATTTTGTGTCTCGCGTTCGGCTCCGCCCGCGACGATCAGTGGCTAGTGGTTAGTGGCTATCAAACAATAATCCGGCCGCAATTTTATTTTTCGCTCTTTTTCCTTGTCTCTCTTCTGGACATTTCTATACTGCTCACTAGTTCACTTGTGGGGCTCACACAGTGACAGTTTCACCGCGTCTTTATGGATCATCGAGGACCAGTCGTCGCAGGACCAGTCGTCGCAGGGCTTAGGTTCAGCGAGGGTTGTTCAGCGCCGATTTGTTTGCGCCGATTTGTTTGCGCCGATTTGTTTGCGCCGATTTGTTCAGCGCCGATTTATTCAGCGCGGAATTGTTCTGGGCGGGATGCGTCCAGGCGGAAGCTGTCGAGGAGGGAAATGAGTTCCATGAGCGACTTGATGGTTCAATTGACGGTCCGGGATCGTCATCGCGCGATGACGGGAAAAGTTTCGGGTCGAGTGGCGCAGGCGGTTTGGGCGGCGTTAGGAGCGGAACCCGAGACGATTGCGGAGTTGATGGTGGCGATGGGGCGATTTATTGCTCCGAGTCCCGACGGCTCCCAGTTGCCAGAAATGGAGGACGGAATTTGCTTGGAACCAGCCGAAGCGGGGCTGTTGTTAATTGATTTAGCCGCGCGCCTGGCAATTGACAAAAACCGGTATTTCCAAGCGGAACTGGAAGGCGAGCTGAATTATCACGATGGCGAGAGCTCGACCGGATTACATATCTACTATGAGTTACCGCGGGATTGGCGAGTGATTCAGGAGCTGACGGATTGGCGGAATATGGCCGCGGAGTTGCGGTTGGAGCGAGCGGCGGTGCCACGCTTCGATTGGCGCGCGGTGATTTACGAGCATTTGCCGGAGCAGTTAATCGAGGCGATGAATCATCCGGAGACGTTGGTGGCGGACGATCGCGTGCGTGCGGCTCATGCGCGCTGGATGCTCACCCCACGCCCCGAACTGCTCGGTAAAACTCCTCGTCAGGTGCTGCTGGAGCAACTGGAGTCGATTGATGCCGACATGGAATCACGGGAATGGCAGTGGGCGATGCTGGGGAATTGTCCTCCGACGCTGCCAAACGATTCCGTCGCCTATCGCTACGGAGGCTGTGGACCTAATGAACGCGTGTTGTTATACGGTCTCATCCGCGGCTTACTTTGTTTCCTCGACCGAGAAAACGCACGCCGTCAGACCACCGATCGCATGGTGTCGGCGGAGGAACTGCGAGCGCTGCGCGATGATTGGCTGGATCAGCCCAACGATGAGGAACTTCACGGACTTTCGCCGCGGCAAGTGATCGAGCAGGAGCGCGTGCGGCAACCCTGGGGAGTGACCGGCAGTCAAGCGATCGTCGATCACGACTGTCCGCTCTGTCGCATGATGGCCGAGGACACCCATGGCCCTGCCTTCTGCCACTTGGATGAGTCGGATTTTGATCATGACTTTGCTTTCTCACGCCATTCGACTCACCAGCAATGGCTCCGCGATGAACTTCGCCGCGAGGAGTTTGAACGCAGCAGTCAGCAGCGCTTGCTGGCCTTGAACCAGGAGTCGCCGAAAGATCCGGATACCGATTTCAATTCCGATTCTGACGCCGATGAAAACACCGATTTCGACACCGACGAGGTGTCGGATGTCGATCCTTTGCTGGAGCCGTTACTGGAACCGAGTGTCGCGACCGACGGGAATCTGGACGATGAACCGACCATGATGCATGTGGTCCTCGACCTGTCGACGCTTCAGACCCATTTCTCGACGATCAAGGGCCAGCGGCGGCGGCGACCCACGCCGCCGGTCAGCGCACCCCAGCTCTCGCTGGCTGCGAAAGAGGAGGTGAAGAAAAGAAAACGTCGCCTCAAAGGAAAGGCGAAAGGGGCTACCGCCGGGCGGCCGCTGGGCCCCGTGTCCGTTAAACAACCAAGTTCGCTCGAACCAAAACGGGTAGCGGAACAAAACGGTGTCTCTAAAAAAACTGGTCCCAGTGAAAAAAACGGAGCCGCTGAAAAAACTGGAGCCGCTGAAAAAACTGGACCCGCGGAAACAAGTGGGTCCAGTGAAAAAATTCGATCCGCTAAAAATATTTGGCTCACGAGTCAGTGCAATTTGGAGGCGATTCGCGACTATCCCGAGGGCTCGGTGCGCAATGAGCTCCTGATGTTCGGCATGGTGGCGCATCTGACGGAGCTACGGAGCATGTCACATGCTGCCGGTCTGCCACCCACTCTCGTGCGCGCACCGCTGATCGAATTCATGGACTTACGCGCGGCAATCAAGGATCAAGCAGACTGGCTCTATGACACGCTGATTAGCCGCTGCGTGGATTCAGTCGAGGCGCTGCGTCGAGTGAACTCGAAGTTGGAACCGCAGGTTGGGGATTTGGTGGAGAAGTTCGAGTTTATGCGGCAGATGTTGCTGCCGCAGTTCACTGCCACCGGAGATGCCGGCAGCTAGTGACAATTTAAAAGTCGGAAAGGCTGCGTGGTGGCCAGGCGGCGCGGAGTGCGTTGAGGACCGCCAGGACGTCGATGACTTCCTGGCAGAGGGCTCCAGCCACTGGCGGTAAATAGCCGCTGGCCGCTAGCAGCATGCCGACCACGCTCAGCGTCATCCCGCCGACGGCACTCTGCAAAGCGATTTGTCGCATCCGCCGACTGATATGAAAGAACTGGTCCACTCGCCGCAGTGAACTATCCATGATCACCGCGCCCGCTGCTTCCGCCGTGATATCGCTCTGCTGTCCAAAAGCGATACCCACGGTGGCTGCGGTGAGGGCCGGTGCATCGTTAATCCCGTCGCCCAGAAACAGCGTGTTGGCCAGGCGAGTTTCTTGACGGACGAGTTCCAGTTTCTGTTCGGGACTTTGACTGAAATAAACTTCGCTGATCCCGACTTGGTCTGCCAGATAACGAACCTCGCTTTCCCGATCTCCCGACACCAGCATCACTCGCCCAAACTGATGCTTGGGCTGCAAGTGCGAAATGAAGTTCGGTCCATCATCGCGTGGTTCGTCGCGAAAACGAATCAAGCCGGCGGGCCGTTCATCGATGATGAGTAAACATTCCATGCCGGCGGCGCGTGGCGGGAGTCGCGTCTCCCATTCGGGAAATTCAAGTACCACCGCCTTGCGACTCGTCACGCGCACATGCCGACCGCTCACAACTCCCTTCAGGCCGTAGCCTGGCTTCTCTTCCATCGCTTGGGTATCGAGCAGTTTGAGGGCGCGCTGCTGTGCTTCACGAACCACTGCACCGGCGAGTGGATGTTTCGAATACTGTTCCAGGCTGGCGACGATCGTCAGTAGTTCATCGGCGCCCACGTCGCCCACGACTAGCACCTCACTGACGCGCGGTTCACCGTAAGTGAGTGTGCCGGTCTTGTCGAAGATGGCGGTACGGCAGCGATCAATGCGCTCCAGTACCGCTGGATCTTTGATGATGATTCCCAGTCGTGCCGCGAGTGAAATCGAGCCGATGATGGCGACTGGGATGGCGATGAGGAGTGGGCAGGGGGTGGCCACGACTAGGACGCTCAAAAAGCGAGTTGCTTCGCCGCTCGCCCACCAGGCGGCCAGCGCAAGTGCCACGGCGAGCGGCGTGTAGATGGCACCGAGTTGATCGCCGAGACGTCGTAACCGCGGACGACGCTGCTCGGAATCACGCATGATCTGCATGATCTTGGCATAGCGCGAATCACTAGCCACCCGATCGGCTCGAATGGTGAGTGCCGCCATCCCATTGATCGCTCCCGATAGGACCGTCGAGCCGGGGACCTTGGCGATCACATACGGCTCGCCGGTCAGATAACTTTCGTCCATCTGGCCACGGCCCTCGATCACCGTGCCATCGACGGGGCAAGCCTCGTGCGGCAAAACCACGAGTAGATCACCAACATTTACGGACGACAGGCTGACATCACGCACCTCGCCTGCAATGCGGCAGTGGGCGACATGCGGGAGACGTTTCGCCAGTGCCGCGAGCACGTAGGAGGCACGCCGGACCGCGTAGGCTTCGAGTGCTTCGCCACCCGAAAGCATGAGCACCACCATCGTGCCAGCCAGGTATTCTCCCAGGAGCGCAGCCACAATGATCGACAAGCCAGCCAGCAGGTCCGAACCAAACTCGCCGCGAAACATTTTTATTAGCAGTCCGATGACCAGCGGTGTGCCGCCCAAGACAAGTGCCAACACGAGCGGCAGGTCGGCGCAGCGCACCAGGGATGACTCGCCCCACGACCAGATGATTGGTTGACCGAAACGGGTCCAGCGCAGGAGGAGATGCGCGGCTAAGGCGAAGCAGGTAACCAGGGCGATGGTGCTAGGTTTAACTTGCCAAGCCGAGCCAACCGCAGCCTGTTCGGCAGGCGGTTGATCAGTGTGAGGTTGATCAGTGGGCGGTTGATCAGTGAGAGGTTGATCAGTGAGAGGTTGATCAGTGAGAGGTTGATCAGTGTGAGGTTGATCAGTGTGAGGTTGATCAGTGTGAGGTTGATCAGTGGACGTGGGTTTATGGTTCATCCGGGAATTCCGTGGATCGTGGGCGTAGGAGTCGCGGAGCGCGTCGATGGCAGCTGTGAGGCACTCAGCAAATCACCAGCCGCAGGTGTGGGGGCGAAGAGGCCGATTTTCAGAGCGTGTTTGTCTCATCAGAGTGCTCTCCTAAATGTCGTGGGTACGACGCACTGGCAACGTACGACGGACTTCCAGTCCGTCGCTCCGAGATGCACAACGGACTG
>JBJSXJ010000159.1:0-12220 GCA_046086325.1 Planctomycetota bacterium
AAACCACCTTTTCCGTGGAGGTTGCCGTGGCAGGCACCTTGATTGCAGCCACCTTGGGAGAGTGCCGCCATGCCATCGATGGCAAAGAGCGGCTCCGCGGCTTGAACCGTGCGAATGAAGTGCTGTCCGCTTAACGTCGCCCACCAAAACGAGCTGACCAGCAGGAAAAGTTGGACGATCATGCGTAGACCGTGATGGGCGCGAACAGGCACCCATCCACAGCGAATCACTGCTCGGCCAACGCTCGTCAATTCTCTCATCGAACTACACTCGCAGCACCTGAAAACCGCTTTCAACCCGCTCGGAAGCCGAGCGGGCTTATTGTAATCGCGGCGAGCGGCGAGTTGCTAGGCGATCCGGACGGCAACGAGCAACCGCCCTTGATGCGGTCTCACGGCGCTTGGGTAGAAATTTGGATAGATGTAAATGTCATCGCTTGGGTCGAGTTCGACGATGGTTGGTCGCTCGATATTCTCGCCGGCTACAACCTCCAGTATTTGCGGCCGCCCACTGGCGGTGGGCAGTTGGTGAACACAAATCGCACCGGTAAAGATGGTTTCAAACCGTCGGTACGCTTCGCTGCTGAATTGCAGATTGCCCAGCGTCGATCGAAACGTTTGATAGCGATCTCCGAAGGCACTCCAATTGACCTCGAGCGTAGCGACCTCCATCCGGGATGCTCGAAGCGGCTGTCCGCTGGGAAGTAACAAACGAAAATTGGCACTGTCGCGACTTACGTCCAAGTCGTAGAGAAGGAAGGCCGGGGTAGTCGCGGATACGGTTGCTCTGGTACCCGGAATGCGGACCATTTTTTGCAAGAGATCGTCAGCTTGGTCATTGCCCGGAAGTTCGTCGCCGCCATCCAGCGCGGGAATGGTCGCAGTAAAACTGATTGAAGAGGGATTCAGGGCGGTATAATACTCCTCGACAGGTTGCGCCCCGTCTTTATCCCAGCGAGCATAAGCCCGGAACTGAGTTATCCCATCTGTTGCACAGCCGTTTCCCTTGCCACTAACCCCGTAATGTTCTGAAGTCCATGTATAGATGTTGTTTTGGAGCACCAAACTCTTAGGTGGTGCACCCATTCGAGCGTCGCTATTGCTTAATGGGGTAGTACCTGTGCGGACGGCGAGCCGCAATTCGGAAAGTCTCCAACCCGGGTTGGTTGCGGTACCGCTGCATTGCAGAACTCCCGAACAAAAGCTGACGCGGCTCAGTGGATGCGTTCCATTTTGAGTAGGGACATTTGTGGTAATTGTCATTGATCAGCTCCGGTAAAAGAAAAAACTTGAAAACACTATTTTGAGAAGCGGATATGAATGTCGCGGACAGTCGTGGACTCATGCAGGTTATAGATACCTATCGAACCCTGATTTGCCGCCCATTCATATTTCGGTTTTAAAACATCGCTTAGTTCAGGCAGGGCAACGCCATTACAATATACCTCGACGATAAATCCTCCAGTCATGACAACCTTGAATAGATAGATTCCTTGCGAGTCTTTAATGATAGGTTCCTTGCTAAGTACCTCGATATCCGATTCCACAGGACCATCGGTATTGCCATCGATGGGGTCGGGTATATAGAGCATGCGACGCTCCGCTCGGAATATCATGTTGTCGTCGACATCTTCACTGGGCGAGTCACTATCGGGGACGCTGGTGGGAGTTGCACGTAGTCCGATGCATTGTAGCGCCCAGCGCTTTCCCGAGGAGTATTCCAGATAACGAGCTGGTGGATTGGGATCCACGCGGCAGGCAAAGTACATGCCGCCATACCCATAAATACCTGGCCGTTGAATCTTAAATTCCAGTTCCCAGGTACTTGGTAGTTGGGGTTTTTTGTTTCGATCGAGCGTAGGGGTAACGCGACCCAGTTCCAGCAAGGCCAACGAGGCAGTCTTAATGATGGTGTTGCCTTCGCTGGGGTCGATCGCAAAGGGATTACCGACGGTCAGTGAATGGCCCAGTTCTTGGTAAGGCCAGACAAACCGCTTGGCATAATTTCGATGTGGCAAGCGCAACTCTGTGTCGGGTTTAACGAGTTGCTGGAGCGGCTGATGGGCAGGTGAGTTGGCTCGGTCATAGGCGATCGCACCGGTGGCGAGTGCCAGCAGCAAGAGGGAAGACGTGACAGCCAGCGTGACCGCGCTTTTCCACCACGGTTTTTTCAGCGTAGTTTTTAACTCGCGCTGCACTTCCGCCATGCTACTATAACGATCGCGCGGATTGGGGGACAAACAACGACGGCAGATTTCGTCGAGCTTGATGGGTAACGTTGGCTCCCGCTCTGCCAGCGTACGAAAGCGTCCCTCTTGTATCGCTTGGAGCACTTGCCGCCGGTTGCCCCGAAACGGTTTCGCTTGTGTCAGCAGCTCATACAAAATCACACCCAGACTCCATTGATCCGAGCGACCATCGATGAGATGGATTTCACGATTCAGTTGTTCGGGAGACATGTACGGGACCGTACCGGCATGCTCACCCTCCAAATCTGGCTGATTGGTCTCATGGAGCGCTAGACCAAAGTCCGCAATTTTTACCTCGCCATTTCCCGTCAGCAGGACGTTGGTGGGCTTTAAGTCGCGATGGACGTAGTTACCTTGGTGCAAGTAAGAAAGGGCCGTTGCCATCTGAGACACATAGGCTACGGCCGTTCGCCAATCGAGACGAGGCTTGCCGGACAGAGTATAGGACTCCAGTGTCCCCCCGCTCAGATATTCCATCACCAAATAAGGCAACTTGAGCGACTCGTCAAAGTTGATCTCCAAGATCGAGACAATATGGGGATGACGCAGTTGGCTGACAATCTGCGACTCACTGACGAAACTCTGGTTGAAACTCGCCAGACTCGCTTCCGCGCGGCCTTGAAAGGCTTCCACATTGGGAAGCTTGAGGGCGACATCTTGCTGTGACTGGGTATCGAGTGCCAGCAGGACAACGCCAAATCCGCCTCGTCCGAGCTCCTCCTTGACCAGATACCGGCCAATGATCTTACCGGTGAATGTCGAGCGATTCCTGGGAACTGTATGATACGAGCGAGTCTCCGGTACCTCCGCGATCGAGGGCCGGCGAACCTGAGTTCCCGGTGGGATCGACTGGGAGGTGGAATCCTTACCGGAAGCCACAACCGTGCCACACTGCGGACACGCAATTTCCAACGTATCGCTCATCACCGCTGAAAACCGATGTTTGCAGGACGGGCATTCCAGTTCGTCCGTCGGCTGACGTGCGGTCATTCCATACCTCCCCTCGTCTTAATAAGTCGTGGCGGAAACCGAAATCCGGACACGCGCAGTTCGAGAAAACTTGCAACGCTGCTCGCTGCATCGCACAATACGCTGCCGTCAGTTTCTCCCCACATACCGCCCCTTTGGTGCCCACCATGATACCCCGCCAGCCGTCGTCTGTGAAAAGTCCGAAGCTCGATTGTTTAGTAGCAACTGCTGCTCCCGTTGCTCACCGACGTCCGCGCCGTGCGCGGCGACTCCTCGTCGCCCTCGCAGGACTTTTGGTCAGCTCCACGTCACTCTGGGCGCAAGTGCCCTCTCAACCGGGTGATTGGCCGCAGTGGCGGGGGCCCAATCGCGATGGGATCTCAGTGGAAAAAAACCTGCTGAAGGAATGGCCGAAGGACGGTCCTGCCGTCGTCTGGCAAGTCGATGACGTCGGCGTCGGCTACTCGTCACTCGCCGTTCATGGCAATCGCATTTACACCATGGGAGACCTGGAGGGGATCGAGCATGTGATCGCGATCGACCTCAAAACCGGTCGTCGTCTCTGGGCCGCTCAGCCCGCTCCTGTCGCTCGACTGCTAACCGATAAAGTCGAACGCGAGTTCAAGCGGCTGGATCGCGATCAGGATGGAACGGTGGATGAAGTCGAGGCGCTCGCGCAGTTTGGTTGGAACTTCAACCAGTTCGACAAAGACGCTCCCGGTGACGCCGAAGCACGGCTGAAAGGCCGCGCCGCCGCGCTGCTCAAAAAGCTGGACGCCAATCAAGATGGCAAGCTGTCGTATGCCGAAGCGGGCAACACGCTGCGCGATCGATTTGAACGAGCGGATCAAGAAGATAAAAACGTCGATGCGTCGCAGCTGGCGAAAGCGCGAGCCGCTGAACTCATGAAGCTGGCGGACAAAGATCAAGATGGCAAAGTCACTCGTCAGGAAGCACGTGGCAACGACCTGGATCGACTGTTCGGTCGAGTGGATCTACGTGATCCGGCCACCAATAAAGGCGACGACCTAATCACTGCTACCGAACTGGAACAGTATTTTCAAAAATCGGAACCAGGTCGCGACGGATTGGTGACAGCGGAAGAGCTCACGAATTATTACTTGCGCGAAAAGCCAACCGGTGACGGTCGCCTGACAGTCGCTGAAGTGCGTTTCTACTACGGTGGTTTTCGCAATGACATGGGTCACGGTCCGCGCGGCACTCCGACGATCGACGGCGAGCGACTGTATGTGGAAGGCGGGTTTGGTGATGTCGCCTGTCTGAATACCAGCGATGGCAGCACGATTTGGCATGTGAGTCTGACGAATGATTTCGGTGGTGGAGTTCCGGGTTGGGGCTACTCCGAGTCGCCACTCATCGTCGGCGATCTGGTCATCGTCACACCGGGCGGCAAGAAAGGTACCGTGCTGGCACTCAACAAAATGACCGGAGCAAAAGTTTGGCAATCGGAGGAAGTACAGGAAGGTGCTCACTATTCCAGCCCGGTTGTAGCTGAAATCGCTGGCACTCGGCAGATCGTACAGTTCGGCAATCAAAGCGTGTTTGGTGTGTCGCTGCAGGGCGGCAAGCTGCTCTGGAATTACAAGGCACCCGCCAACGGCACGGCCAACTGCTGTGCACCGATCGTCGAAGATGATCTGGTGTTCGCTTCCAGTTCCTATGGAGTGGGAGGCGGTCTAGCGCGGATCACCGGCGGCGGCACGGATCAAAAAGCCGAAGAGGTTTATTTCGACAAAAAGATGGCCTGTCACCATGGTGGGATCGTGAAGATCGGCGACTACATGTACAGCAACGGCGCCGGTCCGCTCATCTGCATGAATTTCAAAACTGGCAAAATTGCTTGGCAGCATCGCAGTGTCGGCAAAGGCTCACTCGTCGCCGCCGATGGCATGCTTTATGTGCTGAGTGAAGGTCATGAAGTGGCGCTGGTCGAAGCCAATCCGGAAGAGTACCGTGAACATGGTCGGTTCAAGATCAAGTCGCACGGACGACCCAGCTGGGCTCATCCCGTTGTCGCGCAGGGAAAACTGCTCCTGCGTGACCAGGAAGAGCTCACCGTTTATGAGCTTAAGGCCAAGTAGTATCCGCTGCGAAACAGAAGCAGCAGCGGGGGAGCTACCGCGGCCCATTCAGTTCCCAGGTTCTCGTTTGTCTCACCTCTCAAGTTCCTCCTTTCCAATCGCTAGGTGTTGTTATGTGGAAGAATCGTCGAGTGCTCAGGCGTTGGGCCATCATGGCTGGTGCGATGCTGTTCGCGAACCGTGCGGATGCCCGGCTGGATCGCGGTTGGATGGAGACCGGGATGACGGCTGCGGCAATGCAGGCGGCGGAAGTGGGCCAGCCGACGGGAGAGAAGATTGTCGCAAAGGATGCGAAGCTCGAACGGCTGTACACTCGGGAGCTGCCGATCAAGGGTGGCTTGGCGGAAGGGCCAGCGGTCGCTCCCGATGGCAGCATTTACTACACCGACATTCCGATGGGTGACGATCGTGGCGTGATCATGCGGTTCGATCCCGCCACTCGGCAAACCGCCGTCTTCACACTCGACAGTGGCAAAGCCAATGGTCTGATTTTTGATCAGGCAGGATTTCTTTTGGCCTGCGAAGGTTCGGATCAAGGTGGGAGACGCGTGTCGCGCTGGAATGTGAAGACCGGCGTTCGAGAAACGGTCGCTGACAAATATCAAGGCAAGAAGTTCAATGCTCCGAATGATCTCTGCTTGGATCGTGAGGGTCGAATTTATTTCACCGATCCTCGTTATCTGGGTGAAGAGCCTCGGGAGCTAGAGCATCGAGCCGTCTATCGCATCGATCGCGATAAGAGCGTGATCGAGATCACGCATGAAGTCTCCAAACCGAATGGGATCGCGATCAGTCCGGATGGACGAACGCTGTACGTTGCCGATCACGACAACGGCACGGACAAAATTGATCCGCAGGGTGCCAAGCCGAAACTTGGGCCCATGAAGATTTATGCCTTTCCTTTAGGGGCGGATGGCAAAGTTTCCGGCCCGCGACGAACGATCCACGATTTTGGCGACCAGGCGGGTTGCGATGGCATGTGCGTCGATCAAGATGGTCATATCTATCTCACCGCACGCGGCCTGAAACGACCGGGAGTCCTGGTAATCACTCCGGCGGGCGAAGAGGTAGCGTTTATTCCTACGGGACCGGCGAACCAAGCGAGTGAAGGTGCAGCGAGTCCTGTCGGTTTACCGAGTAACGTGGAGTTTGGGCTAGGCGCGGAGGCGAACGTGCTGTACGTCACTATAGACGTGAGTCTCTATCGTATTCCGCTGAAGACCAAAGGCTTTCACGTGCAGTATTCCCGTTAGTGACCGCAGTGTGCGAGTTGCAGCGGGAATCGGAACTTGAATGAAATAGCTCTGACATGTCGACTCATTCGTCCGATCCGTCGCTGGCTCGCACCCCGGCAGATTCGGCGGTACGTTTCTCGCTCCCGATTGTGTCGGACGACCCCTCCGGTTCTGACGCGCTGGTGGCGCTTTCCGACCAGGGCCCGGACGGTGCCGCGCTCCTACCCACCACCGCGGCGGAAATGAAGCAGCGCGGGTGGGACTACGTCGATGTTGTGTTCGTGACGGGCGATGCCTACATCGATCATCCCAGTTTCGCCAATGCGATTCTGGGTCGAGTGTTATCGGCGGCTGGTTTTCGAGTGGCGATGGTGAGTCAGCCGGATTGGCAGACCTGCGCCCCCTGGCGTCAATTCGGACGACCGCGACTGATGTTTGCCATCAGCGCCGGCAACATGGATTCGATGCTCAACCACTACACCGCCAATCGCAAAGTGCGAAACAAGGATGCCTACTCGCCGGGCGGCCGCATCGGGCTGCGACCGGATCGCGCCACCTTGGCTTATTGTCAGCGTGCCCGAGAAGCGTTCCCCGGGGTGCCAGTCATTGCCGGCGGAGTCGAAGCGTCGCTGCGTCGTTTGGCTCACTACGACTATTGGAGCGACAAAGTGCGCCGCTCCATTCTGCTCGATAGCAAAGCAGACCTCGTCGTGTACGGCATGGGTGAGGCGGCGATTCTGCGGATCGCGCGACGTCTGGCGGGTGGAGCTACGGTGCGCGATCTGTACGACATGCGCGGAGTGGCTTATGCACTGGGTGCATCAAGTCAGCCACCGCCGGACGCGCTCGTCATTCCCAATTACGAACAGGTCGTCGCCGACAAACGTCAGTTCGCCGAGGCGACGCGCATGATTCATCACGAGACGAATCCCTACAACGCGCGGAAAATTGTGCAGTGGCATGATCGACAATCGGTCGTGGCGACCGAGCCTCCATTTCCGATCACGCAAGCTGCCATGGATCGCATTTACGGTCTGCCATTCACGCGGCGTCCCCATCCTTCCTATCGCGAACCGATTCCAGCCTTCGAGATGATCAAGGATTCGGTCACGATCATGCGCGGTTGTTTCGGTGGTTGCACCTTCTGCTCCATCACCACGCATCAAGGCCGCATCATTCAGTCGCGCAGCCAAGAATCGGTAGTGACCGAAATCAAGAAGATGGCCGAGGACGACCAGTTTAAAGGTGTCGTGAGTGACATCGGTGGTCCGACGGCAAACATGTATCAAATGCGCTGCTCGCGACCGGAAGTCGAAGCGGTTTGTCGTCGGCAATCGTGTGTTCATCCCACGATCTGCAAACTGCTCGGCACCGATCACGAACCACTCATCGATCTCATGCGCGAAGCTCGACAGGTACCCGGTGTTAAGAAAGTGCTGGTCGCCAGCGGCATTCGCATGGACCTCGCGCGTCGCTCACCCAAATACATGAGTGAACTGGTGCGGCATCACGTCGGCGGACATCTGAAGGTTGCTCCCGAACATACCGATCCCGAAGTGCTGCGACTCATGCGGAAACCCGCGAATGATGACTTCGAAAAGTTTGGCGAGGTATTTCAGCGCGAGTCGCAGAAGGCGGGCAAGAAGCAGTACTTGATTCCGTATTTCATCGCGAGTCATCCGGGCAGTGATTTGAATGCCATGATCGACTTGGCGGTGTTCCTCAAACGCAATGGCTATCAACCCGATCAAGTGCAGGACTTCATTCCGGCACCGTTCGATGTGGCGACCGCCATGTACTACACCGGCATCGACCCCTTCACGCGGCAGCCAGTCGAAACTGCGAAACAATTGCGCGATCGAAAATTTCAGCGGGCCCTGATGCAGTTCTTCAAGCCCGAGAATTATTTTGAAGTGCGTGCGGCATTGCTGCAGGCGGGACGCGGCGACTTGATTGGCGGTGGCTGTGATTGCTTGATTCCAGCGCAGCCGCCACGCGAGGCGATTGAGAAGCGCCGAGATGATGCCAATCAGCGTTTTCGTGGTGACTTTGTACACACTCCACCCGCTGCTCGGTCAGCCCCAAAGAAGTCCCAGGAACCGCCCAAAAAACGTTCGCGCAAGCAGTCGCGGCATAAACCGGGGCCAGGATATCGGCCTGGGTGATGCGTTTTAGCGGCGAGCGATTTACCATGAGTGGCTGGGGCGTGAGAAGCTGGGAGGGCTGACATGAAACCTTGGTCGACTCGAATGCGGCGACAACCATCGCAGTTGCTGGTCATCTTTCTACTGATCGGTCGATTCGTCACGGCGCTGCGGGCGGATGAGGGACCGATTGACTATCTACGCGATGTGAAGCCGCTGCTGGCCAAACATTGCACCGCCTGTCACGGCAGCCGCACTCAGGAATCAGGATTGCGCTTAGACACGGTGGCCGATCTGCGCGCGGGTGGAGATAGCGGCCCGAGCATCGTGGCGGGTAAGGCCGCGGAGAGTCGTTTGATTCAAGCAATCGAGGCGACGAATGGTGTCTCGCGGATGCCGCCCGAGGATCGACCGTCGCTCAAGCCGGACGAAATCAAGATCTTGCGGCGCTGGATCGACGACGGCGCGGCTGCGCCAGTCACCGAAGAACGACCTACGGTCGAGACGAAACATTGGGCGTTTCAGCCGCCCGCCGCCGCAGTGCCGCCGCTCGTCAGGAAGCGAGCCTGGGCCCGCTCCCCAATCGATCTGTTCATTTTGCAGAAGCTGGAGGCTGTCGAACAACCGAAAATCGCACCGTCGCCGCTGGCCCCGGCAGCCACCCAGCTGCGCCGCCTGCGACTCGACTTGACCGGGCTGCCACCGACCGTGGATGAGTTAACGGAGTTTCTGGCGGATGAAGCGCCTGATGCCTACGAACGCGCGCTCGATCGTACGCTCGCTCGACCAGCCTTTGGTGAACGCTTCGGACGCCATTGGCTCGATCAAGCGCGCTACGCGGACTCCAACGGGTACACGCGTGATTTCGGGCGCGACATCTGGCCATATCGAGATTGGGTGCTGCGAGCCATCAATCAAGATCTGCCCTTCAACCAGTTCACGATCGAGCAGTTAGCGGGTGATCTGCTGCCCGAGCCCACGAATGCGCAACTCGTCGCAACTGGCTTTCATCGCAACACGCTGATTAACGAAGAAGGTGGCACGGATCAGGAACAGTTTCGAGTGGAAGCGGTGGCGGATCGAGTGGCGACGACCGGCCAAGTCTGGCTCGGGCTCACCCTTGGCTGTGCACGGTGTCACAACCACAAATATGATCCGATTTCGCAGCGCGAGTTCTATCAGTTCTTTGCGTTTCTCAATGACTGCGATGAACCGACGATCGAGGCCCCAACGCAGCTCAACCTGGAACGACAAGATCTGGACACGCGAACTCAGGTGCGCGGACAGATTGCGGAGCTCGATCGACAAATAGAGGCTCGGCGGACCGATCTGGAGCAGCAGCAAGCGGCTTGGGAAAAAACGGTCACTCCGCAGCAGCGTGCCCGTCTGCCGGGACCAATTCAAATCGCCTATGACATGCCCGTGGAAAAGCGCGATGCACAAAACAAAAAGACGCTCGAAGATTACTACCGGCAGACCGAGCATGCACGGCAAGCGTTCCCGCTGCTCGACGAAATCGCACGCTTGCGCGAACGCGAACCAAAAATTCCGCAGACGCTCGTGCTGCGTCGCCGAGCGGAAGCGCGTGTGACAAACGTGCACAAACGCGGCGACTTTCTGAATCTGGGAGTGGTCGTACAGCCCGGCGTACCGGCGGTGTTGCCGTCGCTGCTACCGCCCCAGGCGGCGAATGGTGCCGGTCGGTTGGAACTGGCACGCTGGCTGGTCGACGATCGTAATCCACTCACGGCACGGGTCATTGTCAATCGTTACTGGCAGACGCTGTTTGGTCGCGGGCTGGTGGAAACCGACGACGACTTTGGTTTACAGGGAACTCCACCCACTCATCCCGAGTTACTCGATTGGCTAGCTCGGCAATTTCAGCAGCCAGATCGCGCGGCATGGTCCACGAAGCGCTGGTTGCGAGACGTTTTGTCAGCAGCGGTGTATCGTCAGTCGTCGGCGGCACGTACTGATCTGATGGAGCTTGATCCACGCAATGAATGGCTCGCGCGACAAAATCGGCTGCGAGTTGAGGCGGAGATTGTGCGAGATTTAGCGCTGGGTGCCAGCGGCTTGCTGACGACCGCTGTGGGTGGGCCGAGTGTCATGCCGCCACAGCCAGACGGTGTCTACGCTTTCACTCAAGATCCCAAGCCATGGAAGACGGAGACGGGCGGGAACCGCTATCGACGTGGGATGTACACGTTTTTTTGGCGCTCGCTGCCGCATCCGATGCTGACGGTCTTCGATGCTCCCAACGCGAACGTCTCGTGTACGAAGCGACTCCGCAGCAACACACCGCTCCAGGCACTCACCCTGGCCAACGATGTCATGTTCGTCGAATGTGCACGATCGCTCTCCGAGCGATTGATCGCCGAAAGTTCGGTGAGTATCCGGGAGCGGATTCAGCATCTTGTCCGACTGACGCTCGCGCGCGATCCGAGTACGGAGGAGATGAATTATCTGGTGACTTTGGTGGAGAGTCAGCGGCAGGCCTTTGCGGCGGAACCAGCACGAATCGACGAGCTACTGCACGGAGGCGACAAGTCCGGGGAGAATCCCGCAGCCGAGGCGCAGCGGGTGCCGGGTGACAAGCTGGATGCAGAGCGAGCGGCTTGGATGGCCGTGGCCCGCGTGCTACTGAACCTCGATGAATTCATCACTCGGGAGTAACTCGAACATGACACCGCTTGAAATAGCTCGCCGACATTTCTTGCAAGACTGCCGTGTTGGTTTGGGTGCCATGGCACTCGGATCACTGTTGCAGACAGACGGTTTTTTGTCGGCGGAAGAGCAGTCGGCAGCGGGTGGTACGGAGCGGATTACGGATCCACGAACGGCACCGCAGCGACGCAGCGATCCGCTCGCGCCGCTCCCGACTCATTTCACCGCTCGGGCCAAGAACGTGATTTTTTTGTTCATGGCGGGCGGGCCGAGTCAACTCGATTTGTTCGATCCGAAGCCCAAGTTGAGTGAACTGCATGGGCAGGTGATTCCCGAATCGTATGTAGCCAATAAGCGTTTCGCGTTTATCAAGCGCGATGCCAAGTTACTGGGGAGTGGTCGCAAATTCGCTCGGCATGGGCAGAGTGGCACGGAAGTGTCGGAATGCTTGCCGCACCTGGCGTCGATTGTCGATGACATCGCGGTGCTACGAGCGATGAAGACGGACGTTTTCAATCATGGTCCTGCCAAGTTCTTCATGAACTGTGGTTCGCCACTGTTTGGTCGACCTTCGATGGGAGCGTGGCTGACGTATGGGATTGGCAGCGAGGCGCGGGATTTACCGGGCTTCGTCGTGTTGCAATCGGGGCCGCGTGGGCCGCGCGGTGGAGCGGTGAACTGGGGTAGTGGGTTTCTCCCCACGACCTATCAAGGCGTGCCCTTTCGAACGCAAGGTGCGCCCATTCTGGATATCGATAATCCGCGCGGAATCAGTGGCGATCGGCAACGTGAGTTTGTGCAGGCCGTGAATGATCTGAATCGACTGCGACAAAATGCCACGGGCGACCCCGAAAT
>JBJSXJ010000160.1:0-15042 GCA_046086325.1 Planctomycetota bacterium
CACAGCAGCAGCCGGGTTCACAGCAGCAACCGGGTTCACAGCAGCAACCGGGTTCTCAGCCGCAACCGGGTTCTCAGCCGCAGCCGGGTTCACAGCAGCAACCGGGTTCTCAGCCGCAGCCGGGTTCACAGCAGCAACCGGGTTCACAGCCGCAGCCGGGTTCACAGCAGCAACCGGGATCTCAGCAACAACCGGGTTCTCAGCAACAACCACGGCAACGACAGCAGCAACCACAGCAACAGCAACGACAGCCGCCGCAGCAGCAGCAACAGCAACAGCAGCAATCACAGCAGCAACCACAACAGCAGCAGCAAGCTCAGCCGAGCAGCACTGCTGCGAATCAAACATCGACTTGGTCGTCCCTCACGTCGTTTCTGTCGAGCTTCTTTGGTTTTTTGCGCTGGATTGTGGTCCTGATCGGAATCCTGGCACTCCTGGTCTTGGCCTGGTGGAATCGCGAGCGGCTAGCTCGCTGGTGGCAATCTCTGCTGCTCGAATGGCAAGAGTTTTGGTCAGGCCAAACAACCAAGTCCGCTGTAGCGGCTGCGACGACGAGCGCACCGGTCGCGGCTCCGCTGAGCTTTCGTGACTATCCTGATCCTTTCGCCACAGGCGGTGCTCGTGGCCAGTCGCCCGCGGAGCTTGTGCGTTACAGCTTTGCGGCGCTGGAAGCCTGGGCTCGGGAACGTGGCCAGCCGCGCGGCGACGAACAAACACCGCTCGAATTCGCCCAGCAGCTCACCGAGCGCGAGCCGCGCTTGGCGCGGGAAGCGCTTTCCGTCGCGGACCTCTACTGCCAGCTCGCCTACGCCGGTGGCAAACTCCCCGCGACCGCCGTAACTGAGCTGCAGCGACTGTGGCAGTTGCTCCGAGCCGCTTCGTAGTCCCTGGTGAGGAATCGTCTCGGTCCCCTCTCCGAGGCGACATCGTCGGTCGCCTCTCCGAGGCGACTTGCGAGCGCGGTAACATCCTCCCCCAAGCGTTTTAGCAGGACAGCGTAGAGCGATCTCTGCGTCGATAAAAAAAGAGCGACGCCTAAGTCCAGGCGTCGCTCTGGGGGATGATCAATCGGGCCGAGCGGCTAGCCACAGGCCGCTCGTTCTGACCCCTTTACTAGGCCACATCGCCCAGCGAGTAGCCCTTGCGATACTCGGGCTTGATGATGTGCGCCACTTCGGGAGCGTTGGTCGCCACCAGATTCTTGGCATCCCACTCGATTTTCTTGCCCGAGGCCCACACGGCGAGGTTGCCGAGCAGCACGGTTTCGGTGAGCGGTACGGCGTAGTCCGGGAAGTTGCTCATCGCCGCTTCACCGCCCCGCATCGCGTTCACCCATTCCTTGAAGTGCCCTGGCGACTTCTTGAAATCGACATCGGGGACCTTCGAGCCACCGACCAGGAACAGGCCGTTGCCGGCGTAGTCGCCTGGTGCGTAGAGCGAATCCTTGTCGCCAATAATGAGTGCTCCGCTGCTCTCCATCTTGGCACCCTTGAGCAGTTCGGCGGCGGGACGCTTACCACCGTCATACCACACAAACTTCAAGGCACCACGCTTGTCGTTGCCCGGGAATTCCATCGTGATGATCGACCAGCTCGGATACGTTTCCTTGTTGTGCCCGGACGTTTCGGCCACCACGGACGTCGGATCACGCAGCATCAGGCCCATGAAGGGCATGTTGAGCGTGTGGCAGGCCATATCGCCCAGGGCTCCCGTGCCGAAATCCCACCAGCCACGCCACTTGAAGGGGTGGTAGGCCGGATGATACGGACGCTCGGGAGCTGGTCCCAGCCATTCGTTCCAGTGCAGCGTGTTGGGCACCGCCACCGTCTCGGTGGGGCGAGCCAGCCCTTGCGGCCATACGGGACGATTCGTCCAAACATGGACTTCGGTAATCTTGCCCAGCACTCCCGACTGCAGAATCGCGGCGCCCTTGCGCAAATCAACGTTCGCCGTACCTTGGTTACCCATCTGCGTGGCGACCTTCTTGGTCTTGGCCAGCTTGCCCAGTACGCGGGCTTCAAAGAGGGACCGCGTGAGTGGCTTTTGGCAGAAGCAGTGCTTCCCCAAATTCATCGCCATCGCCGCTGCCACCGCATGCGTATGATCCGGCGTGCTCACCGTCACCGCATCGATGCTCTTACCGATTTCGTCGAACATCTTGCGGAAATCGTGATACTGCTTCGCCTGCTCGAAGCCCTTGCGCTGAGCACCGCGGCCGAGCGTGCTTTCGTCCACATCACAGACCGCCACAATATTGCCGCTGTCCGCAGCGTCCTGGGAATCGCTCTGTCCCTTGCCGCCGATGCCAATACAGGCAAAGTTGATCTTCTCATTCGGCGACTTGCTCTCTTGAGCCTGTAGCCCCGAAGCTACGAAATAGCCAGCGCCAATCACCGCGCTGGTCCCTAAGAATTGACGACGATCCGCATTACGAGCCATGAATACACACTCCTCCAGAATCGAGACGACTTTCATTCAGACGCGCCCGACTACGGGACCCTGTCAGCTGGGGACCAAACACACCGTGTCCAGTTCCCCAGGCCCACAACGGCCAGCCGTACCGGGAAAGTTTCCAAGCTACCGAACTAGGCAGCGGAATTCAAATCTGTGACCGACTTTTTAACTGTCCGTCACGTACTCCCAGATGCGATTCGCCCGGCGCTGACCCATGTCCCGGATCAAGCCGTCCAGCGTCGTTACGCACCGGCTCGCCACGCGGAGCGGTTTGGCGAGCGACTGCTGCACTGGCGGCACTGCCCACACTGGCGGCACTGCCCACACCGGCTGGTTGTTCCTCACCTCGCGCCGCTGCATCCCCCAGCTGATCCGGCGTGGGCGGTGTGCCGGTCCCCCCTGGACGCTTGGTCGGCTTGAACACTCGGCCCAACGGTCCTGCTAACAGAGCGGGGAAAAAGATCAGCTCCGCGGCCACGCCCATCATCAAGATGGAGAGCATCAAATAACCAAAACGCTGTGTCGGCGTGAATGTGCTGAAGGCAAAAATCGACAGCCCCAAGCCGCTAATCAGCGCCGCCTGGAACGTGGGAGTCGCACACCGCCGATAAGCTTCCAAGATCGCCATATGACGCGATCCCGATTTATCCAGCTCCGCGCGAAACCACGTCAGGTAGTGAATGGTGTCGTCCACCGCTACCCCCAACGCAATACTCGCCGTCATCATCGAACCAATGTCGACCTGAATTCCCAGCCAGCCCATCACACCAAAAATCACAAAGACCGGCAGCACATTGGGCAGCATCGCCACCATGCCCGCACTGAAACTGCGCGCGATGAACATCAGCAGCGGAGTGATCGTGACAAACGACCAGAACGTGCTCTCGATGAGGCTATCGAGCAAGGTTCGCTGCGCCTTGTAAACAATCGGCACAACTCCCGTATACACCGCCGACACATTCCGGTCGTTCTCTTTGGCCGTCGCTGATTTCTGCTGCACAAACTGATGGTCGCGAGCGTCGATCAGCTGCTTCGCATGCTTCTCAATCGCAGCCACGTCATACGAAGCATGGTCGCCCACCAGTACCACACAGTCATACCCACCGACCTTGTCGATGAATTTTTCCGCCGCCGGCTCCACACTCGGATCATGCCAAGCCACCTGCAGTCGAGCGACGGTGAGCAGGTCCTTGAGCGTCTGCGCGAAAATCCGAGTTTGATTGATCTCCCGCACTCCCGGCTGAACCGCCTTGCCGGCCACCGGACGGCTGCCGTCCGACGAGGCCTCGCCAGCGACTTTGTCGGCCTCTTTTGCAGTCGCAGAATCCTTCGCTAGAGAATCCTTCGCCGCAGAATCCTTATCGCTCGCCTTCTCAGCATTCTTCCCAGTCGCTTTTTTCGTCGCCCCCAGCGGAGCACCGACCAGTAGCACTCGGACCTTCCCGAGCGGCTCGTCACCACGCGCTTCCGACAACTTTTTCAGCAGCTGCTCACGCGTGTTATGAGCCTGAAAAATTGGCTCCACAGCCGACTTCAACTCATGCACAAACTCGCCGTAATCGACGTTCTGTAAAGCCCCAATTCGCAAGCTCAAACGCCATAACTCCGAATTATCTTCTCGATCCAGCCGTAAATACTCCGATCGCAAGAACTCCGCCCGATGCGATTCCAGTCGAGCATTCGTGGCACCGCGGCGAGCAAACGAGAGCGTATCGCCTTTGGCCGCTGGCAAGACGGGTGCGAACGTCACCGCCGATAGCGACCGGCCCGCCACTCCCTGCCCCGCATCCCCAAACTCCTCTTCAATCACCCGCTGCACTCGTTCCACGATATCCATGCGATCGAGGAAGGTGAGCTGATAGGCCTCTTCCCGCGGACGCTCCGCCGAGCTCTCCGCCGGATTCCCTGCCTGCGCCGCCTGCTGCCGCTCACTGGCCGGTGCCATGAGCAACTCCGGCTTTACACGCACCACAATTTCCATCGGGACCAGTTTGCCAATCTTTTGCTCCAGCCAAGCATAGTCATGCAGAATCTTGGCGCTGTCATCGAACATTTTGAGCATGTTCACGGACGTGTTAATCTTCGTGCAGCCCCAGCCCGCGACGGCAATCACGAGCACACAGGTGATCGCCACCAAGTTGTGATGCCCAATGATGAAGCCACCAAACCGATTCCAGAAATTGCTGAGGTATTTTTCGTACCAGGGATTTTCGTCTCGGTGCCGCTGGGCTGCCGTCCGTGGCTTCTGGGGCCAAATCTGCAGTGCCGCTGGTAAGTAGGTGAATAGCAGTGTGAGCGTCGCCATCACCGCCAACCCCGAATAGATCCCGAACTTTTTGATCGGCAAAATTTCACTCGTAAACAGCGAAAACAGACCAAACGCGGTTGTCAGATTGCACATCAAAGCTGGTTTCCAGCCGTGAGCGATCGCCGACTCGGGCGCACCCACGACTCCATGCTCCTCCACCGCCTCGCGATAGTAGTTAATCAGGTGCACCGCACCGGAAATTCCCAGCACGTAAACCAGCGACGGCATCGACATCAAGACGGCGTCCAGCGTCGCACCGCTCCAACCCACCAGCGCGACACTTGCCACCGCACTCACGCCACCGACAAAAAACACCATCAGCGTGGCGGATATCGACCGGAAACAGGCATAGGACAAGCCAATTCCCAGGATCACGCAGAGCGACACCAGACGCACCAGCGTGATCGTGCCCTCCTCGTCAATCGCCACGTTGTCGACCGTCGGACCGCCCAAATGCAGTTGACTCATCGACACCCCACACTCTTCCGCCAAGTCGTACAAGCGTCCGCGCGGCCGACCCAGCATCCCTCGACCCATCACGCGATGTAAATCGGAACGTCCCGCTTCGGTAAAGTTGAGTACCATGGCGGTCGTCTTGCCGTCCTTTCCGAACAAGCTTCCCTGCAAGCGCCGCTGCGCCTCCTGCTCGTTTCCCTCCAGCACTCCTCCTTCAGCCGTCAGCCCCTCCAGCACCGTCGGCCCTGTCGTCACCGAACGGAACAGTTGAGCGTCCAAGCGCCGCGGCCGCTCGTAGTACCAGGCCGCATCTTCCGGAGTAAACGTGGCGACACGTTTCGCCTCCAGCCGAGTCCCCGAAATTCCACGCCACACCTTGCCCGCGAAGGCCGCAATCGGCGCCTTCGCGCCATCCCACTCATACAACTCACCTTCCGGGGTGAGGAAATACCACAGACCCTTCAGGCCTTGCACCCACTTCTCTTTCCGCCCACCCCAGTTGTAGTGATCCTGGCCAGTGAAGAAGAGTCCCAAGCGATCGCCAATGAAGGGATAAGGCCGCTCCAAATGCACGTTGTGCATTCCGCGCTCCAGCTTCAGAGCCGTTGGATCGTCGGCTTTCGCTGCCTCTCCGGCTGCGGCACTCCCCGCCGTCTCTCCGCTCGCGGCTGCCACCTTCGCCGCTGCTTCCTCGGCCATCGCCTCTAAATCCACGCCCGCCAGTGACGGTGGAACTTCAGGCAACAGCTTGGCCATCATCAACTTGTACGACTCGTCGTCGGCCGTGCAGTTGTCCCAGCTCGCCAGCACAAACCGTTCGCCGAGAAAATGACGCCAGAACCAATTGATATCCTTCGTCTCCTGGAACTCGGCGGGCAGCCAGTCTTTGACGTCGTTGCGCATGTTCTGCACCGACACTCGAGCCCCGCGCATGGCAAACGGCACCAGGAAGAACACCACCATCAAGATGCCCAGCGCCGTACGTCCAAAGAACGTCGAACGCAGGGAATCGGGCCGGTCGGAAGTCGAATGCGTCATGGAACCGCCTATCGTCGAGAAACTGCGAAACTAAGCCTCTCTAACATCGGCTATAAGCGACATATCCGCTACAACCGGAAAAGCCCCAAAGCGAAGAAAATCGGGGCAAAATCGCCAGCGACCGGCGGCCAGTACTTATCCGGCTTTCCCAGCCTGCGCAGTTTGTAAAAAAGGCGATCCCAGCGGCCGGCTCGACTTACGCCGATCGACGCGCAAATTCCGACTCGCGAAACGAGTCCGCCACGGACGTGCCGGGTATCAAACGAGTCAGCAGGGGAGTTGTCATCACGGTCGTCACCAACGCCATGATTACGAGCATGCAAAAGACACTCGGGGGAATTACGCGTAACTGATACCCGACGTTGATGACAATCAGCTCCATCAGGGCGCGCGTGTTCATCATCACTCCAATACAGCCCGCCTCGCGTTTGGAAAAGCCGGTCATGCGGGCGGCTAGCGAGCAGCCCAGCATCTTGCCGACGACGGCCGCCGCCAACACCAGTCCGCACCAGATCCACAACGTGCCACTCGACAAACTCCCGACATTTGTCCGCAGTCCGGTATAGGTGAAGAAAATCGGCAAGAAAAACGCCGTCACCAAATCGCGCAGGCGGCGCGAGACCGCTTCCCGGAACTCCGTCTCCGTCGACAAACAGGCCCCTAAGGTAAACGCTCCGAAAATCGCAAAGATGCCAATCTTGTTCGTGATGATCGACGCCGCGAAGATGAGCACGAAGACGATGGCGAGGCCGTCGAGTCCGAGCTGGCCATTACGGCGCTTCATTTCATAGCGCACCCAGCGCACCAGAAGTGGACGGACTCCCCAGATCATGACCGCCGCAAACAAGAGCGTCGACATGACCATCCAAGCGGTCGCCTGCGGCTTGAAATCCCCTTTGACAATCGAGGATACGGTCGCCAGCAGCGTCCAGCCCGCGACATCATCAATTGCCGCTGCGGAAATCGTCACCACGCCCAGCTGCGTTCGCGTCAGGTTGAATTCCATCATCATGCGACCGAGGATCGGTAGCGCCGTGATCGACATCGCCGTGCCCATAAACAGCAGCATCCCTACGAGCGGCGGCTTTTCTCCGGTATCAGGATGAGCTTCGCAAAACGGATGTAAACCCCAGCCAACCAGTGCGCCCAAGGTGAACGGCAGCAAGATACCGGCCAACGAAATCGCGGCCGCTGAACGTCCACTCGTCTTTAAATGCGCGAAATCAAACTCCAAACCGACCAGAAACAGCAGCAAAATCAGTCCCAGCTGACTCAACACGGAAAAGATCCAGTTAAGCGTCACGTCGAATAAGCCAGCGACCAAACCCGGAAACTCCGGATTCGGATGAAATACGGAGCTCCACATTTCCGGGAAAAACTTGCCGAGCAGCGAGGGCCCGAGAAGCAGGCCTGCGGCAATTTCGCCTACCACACCCGGCTGCCCCAACCGAATTGCGACTCGAGCTGCCACGCGGGCCGCGATCAAGATGATCACAAATTGCACCAGCACGGGCAGCAGCACATCTTCGACGTGCAGTTTCTTCAAACTGCTGGCTATTGGATCGTAATCGATCGCAGCGAGTAGCCCATGAGTTCCGCGCGTGAGAACATTTTCCAGCAGAGCATTCATGAATAAAACCTTTCCGAGTGCCGCTGTTGTACCCGCTTTGCGCCACCGCTGCCGTATCGTTACAGAATCTTCAGCCGCAGGAGATTTAAGGCCGTCTTTGCAGCGCGGGCTTCCACCACATCTGGATGACCACTGAACGGCCAAGCTACGACTTCCACCTCATCCGCCGTCGGCCCCACGAGTGCTAACCACACGCGACTCGCTTCCGGCGGCGATGTACCTGACCGGTCATCAGCTGCCGGTCGCGGCCCGATCACCAGACCGTAGTCTGCGCCCCATTGGTCCCGCACGCAGCGAGCGACCGTCGTCGCATACTCGGCTGTCCAGCCGGCGCTCGGTGCTGGTGCTAGCCCAGCCAGCGGCCGAGGCCACGAACTGGCTTGGGCGGGAATGACAAGGCCTCCGCGAAAGGGGCTGCCCGCCGCCGGCAGTGCTGCCAGCCAGCGACTGAGTAGTCCGGGGGTGGCCACTTCGAGCGTGCCGAGCGTCTGGCTTCGTTGTCGCAGTTGACGCCCGACCACATGCTGTATCTCCTCGTCATCCTCCCCATACACCAGGTCACCCAGGCATTCGCGCATCGTCGCCAACGTCGGCGCCATCTGTGCCTCACAATCCGCTGGCGTCGCTGCCCGCGCCGTGACGCGCAGCGTGATCGTCGCCTGACTCACCGTGATCCCCACCTGCGGCTCCCGCCCACGACGAATGAGATCCGGCAACATCGCCTCCAAATCACTCTCCCCCACACCAAAACATTTCAGACACTTGTGGCGAATGACGTGCTGCGCGGCGAGATGAGCAGCGGTGAGTCTGGGGAGCACGGTGGCGGTCCACATCTCTTTCATTTCCGCTGGCACGCCGGGTAAACAAAAAATGCGGGCCGCCGTGCGACCCGGTCGAGTGACTTGATAGTCGATGCCAGGCGCGGTTCCGTGGGGATTGGGAATCACTTGACTGCCCGCCGGGAACATCGCTTGAATCTGGTTGGCGGGCGGCATGGGACGCTGGCGTCGGGCGAAGAGCTGCTGGATATGCTCGAGGGAAGCCGCATCCAATTCCAGTTCCACGCCCAAGGTTGTGGCGAGTGCTTGTCGAGTGAGGTCATCGGCGGTGGGGCCTAGTCCACCCGTGCAAAGAATCACATCGGCCCGCGCGAACGACTCGCGCAGTACCCGCACATTCGCCTCCAGGTCATCGGCGACGGTCGTGTGATATGCCACTCGGATCCCCACCTCACCCAGCCGCTGGCTCAGCCACTGGCTGTTCGTGTCCAGCCGTTCGCCACTCGTGAGTTCGTCGCCGATGGAAATGATTTCCGCCACCATGACGCTGCTAATCCTATCTGAGTGAAACCTCGAACCCTCGAACCTCGAACCCTGAACCCCCGAACCCCGACCCTCGAATCCTAAACTTCGCGCGGGAGCTTCACACGCCTTTTCCGCTCAGTTCGTCGCCAACATAGTGACGCCCAGTCCCGCTGGGTAGTCCCTCAAGCACTCGCCGGAAAACCGCTCTCGCTCACCTGTCGTCCCAGTTCCACCACGCGCTGATATTCGTCTTCGCTGGGGCGACGCCCTTGCAGCTGTCGTTGCAGGTCGTCGGTGAGTACGATCGCCGCGCGCCGCACGCACTCGTCGTCCCGCTCCGCCCCATACTGCTGAACCACAAGCTGCACGATGAGCCGCTGCATGCGGGCCGAGATTTCCGCCAACAGACATTGCCGTTCCGCTAGCGCAGCGCCATGACGTCGCTGCGCCGCTCGCAGTTCCCCACCCAAAGCGCGCAGCTCGGCCAGCTGCGGGTTACTGCCGCCACTGCCAATGTTGCCGCTGCTGCTGCCTGTTGAGTCCGCCGGTGGCGTCGACACGGGTTTCATCAGCGTGCGAATGAACGCCAGACTCAGCAGTTCACTCTCCCCTTCATAGATGCTGGTTGCCAGATAGTCATGCAGATAGTCGCCGACCGGATGGCCCTTGAGAAAGGAGCGGCCGCCATGCGTTTTCAACGCCAGTTCGACCGCCGCCTCGCGCAGCGCGTCACTGGCAAACACTTTCGTCACGATCCCTTCCAGCTCCCCGCGGTACCCGTGATCGAGCAGCGTTGCGGACCAGTTGGCGAGTGCATCGCAGCCGACGATGAGTGCCGCGAGTCGACCGAGGCGCCGGAGGATCAGTTCGCGCGTGACGAGTGGCTGGCCGTGGGTGATTCGCTCTTGGCTCCAGGTCACCATGCTGGCGAGCAGGCGGCGCATGGTGCCGGCCGCTTGAGCACACAGCGCCACGCGCCCTCGATTCAATCCGTGATAGGCAATGGTGAGTCCATCGCCCCGCGGAGGTTGGAGCAGATTGCTAGCTGGTACTCGAAAGTCCCGCAGTCGGATACCGCGATTGAGATTGTGCTGCAATGCATGCAGTTCATAGCGCACCAGTTGAAATCGCTCATCCTCGTGATCTGGTAAATCGCAGATCACCACCGCTGGCTGCTCGTCGAGCAAGCAGACCAGTCCGATCGTGCGGCCATAATCCGCGTTGGTGATGAATAACTTATCGCCCGTAATCGACAGTTCCTCGCCCACCCGCACGGCTCGTGTTTGCAAGCGAGTGAGGTCCGAGCCTGCTCCGGGTTCGGTGAGTGCGAAGGCGGCCAGACGCTCACCGCGCGCGAGGCTCGGTAACCACTGTTCCTGCTGCCACGCCTGGCCGAAACGTTGCAACTGCCCCGCCGCTCCAATGCAGCCATGCACCGCCGCCAGTCCGGCGACCGTGCCTGTCCAGCGTGCCAGCCGTGTGAGCAGCGGCATGAACTCGCGATAGCTGGCCGCCGCTCCTCCGTACGACTCGTCGATGAGTAGTCCCCAGTATCCCGCCTGCGCCAGCTCCGAGATGATCGCCGTAGAGAGCTTGCCTTGGTGGTCGTAGAGTGTCGAGTCGTGGAAGGAGCGGTGCACAATCTGTTCGCAGGCGTTCATGATGCCCGCTACCGCCGGACGAATCGCACATGATTCCCCGCGGAATAAATCCTCGCTGGCGGTGGCGTCCCAGACGGCCCGAAACACGGGACTGGCGGCGGCCGCATATTCAGGACGCTGCTGCCAGGATTGATCAGTTGTAGGTCGGCATTCCATGACTATTTTTCGGTGGACGGCACTCGAACCACGATCGCTCACGGCGATCACCAGCATACATCGCTTCAATCAAGTCAGCATGCACACTCGCCAGGTGAGCTCGTCGCAGCGTCAGTTTGGCGGTCAGCCCGCCGTTCTCAACCGAAAAACGCTCGGGCAATAACACCGCTCGTCGCACATGCTCCCGACGAGCAGCAACCTGCTGGGCGGCGGCGATGCGGGCTGCCATCAACTGCTGCACTTGCAAGTCGACCAGCAGCGCACCGAGTTGCGATCCCCCGGCCTCGACGTTGGCACCCGCCGCCGCGGCACCTGCCGCAGCGGAAGCCGCTGCCGCCGTCTGTTTTCTGGCGGAAGTTCCCGCGGGGACAGTCGGTTCTGCGAAGCCTAAGGCCGCACGCACTTGTTTCCAATCGGGAACAATCAATGCGGTGAGGTAATCGCGTTGTTCACCGACGATCATCACTTGGGCGATAAGCGGATCGGCTGTTAGTTGTTGTTCGAGAGGTACAGGGGGAATCTTTTTTCCCTGCTTCGTAGCAATCAATTCCTTCAACCGGCCGGTTATGACTAAGAAACCATCCGGCTCGATTCTTCCCAGATCACCCGTATGTAACCAGCCCTCGCGGCAGACCTCCTGGGTGAGTGGTTCATCACGATAGTAGCCCAGCATGACATTCGGACCTTGTACTAGAATTTCTCCTTCCGCTGAAATCTTGATATCAAGATTCGGTAACGGACGTCCCACCGTATCACGGCGACTCTGCTGGGGCGTGGAGGTGGCGACCACAGGCGCTGCTTCGGAAAGCCCATAGCCGGGCAAAAGATGAACCTGCTGCCGCTGAAAATAGTCAACCAGAGTCGCCGAAACCGCTGCTCCTCCGCAGCTGCACTGTTCGATATTTCCACCCAGAGCGGCTTTCAGGACCCCCGGCCGTTCGTGGCCGCCACGATCCCGTAAGGCATCCGCCAAGCCTGCGACAATTCGTTCATAAAAGAACGGAACACCATTTAAGAAAGTTGGTTGAGTATCTTGGGCGACAGGCAGAACGCTAGCCGGTGTCGGTGACAAAACCATCTCCGTGCCACTGATCAGCCAGACATACAAATCACAAGTGCGCGCGTAGATATGACTGAGTGGCAAAAAGGATAAACGCCGTTCACGAGGATTCTCACCGAAGGCTTGCAAGATTCCGCGCGTGTTCGCAATCAGATTGGTGTGACTGAGCATCACCCCGCGGGGTTCGCCCAGGGTTCCCGACGTGTACAGAATCGTGGCCAGCGTCTTGTCGGTCGCCGCTGTGACCGTCTGTTGCGCCAGACGACGACCCGCCCGAGCGGCTTCGGGCGAGCTGTGAGTGGCGGTTGGATCCAGGGCGTCGATCACGATGATCTTCGTTTTCGCGCTGCGTTTGCCCGGTTGTCGCAGCGCCTCAGTGACCTGCGACTTGGTCGACTTCGAGACCAGGATCAAACTCGGCTGACTATGACTAATTTGCGCGGCGAGCTGGGCATTCGATAAAGTTGTATGCAGCGGCACATGGACTGCTCCAAGTGCCAGCAGGGCGAGGTCCGTTAAGATCCACTCGTAGCGATTCTCGGCCACATGGACGACGCGCTCTCCCGGTTGGACGGATTGTCTGGCGAGCCATTCGGTCATGCTCCAGACATCCGCTGCTAACTCGCTCCAGGTGCGGTGATGATAGCCCGTCGGACCAATAATCTTCGTGGCTCCCGAAACCTGTGCGAGACTGGGCCAGACGATGGCCAGTCGTGAGGGAGCGTCCGTGGCGCGGCGCAGCAGAAATTCAATCAGATGCTGTTCGTTCATGATCCAATGAACTGGTGAATGGCGAAAGTGATGCTGGTCATCCTATCGCCTTTCGGGAGTAATGAAAGCGGAGCGGCCCGGGGAGGAAGCTGCTTGGATCTCGGGGCGTTTGTTGTCCGCTTGTCACGCCCGGCCTGGGAACGTCACAATATCGGCCCAGTTCAATTGAACTCGTCACGATGTTTTCGAATCTCCCCGAGACGCTCTCATGCAACTCATCTCCGTACAAGACGCTCGCCGCCCTGCATCGATTGGTCAACAGGTACGCCTCCGCGGCTGGGTGCGCACGCGGCGCGATTCCAAAGGCGGGTTCAGCTTTTTGGAAATCAATGATGGCAGTTGTCTGGCCAACTTGCAGGTAATCGCCGAATCGCGTTTGGAGAACTATGAGTCCGAGGTCAAGCGGCTCGCGGCAGGCTGCAGCGTGACGATCGACGGACGACTCAAGGAATCCGGTGGCAAGGGGCAAGCGACCGAACTAGTGGCCGACTCCATCACCGTCCACGGCTGGGCCGACCCGGACCTCTACCCGCTCCAGAAAAAACAACATTCATTTGAGAAGCTGCGGGAGTGGCAGCACTTGCGTCCTCGCACCAACACCTTCGGTGCGATCGCGCGCGTGCGGAATCAAGTCTGTCAGTCGATCCACCGCTTTTTCCAAGAAGATGGTTTTCTGTACGTGCATCCGCCGATCATCACGGCCAGTGATTGTGAGGGCGCCGGTGCGATGTTTCGCGTCTCGACACTCGATCCCAACCAGCTTCCCAAAGTGGAAGGGAAAGTCGATTATCAGCAGGACTTTTTTCAGAAGCCGGCGTTTCTGACAGTAAGTGGGCAGCTGGAGGCCGAGATCTTTGCTTGTGCCTTGGGCAAGGTGTACACGTTTGGCCCCACGTTCCGCGCCGAAAACTCGAATACCTCGCGGCACTTAGCCGAGTTCTGGATGGTCGAACCCGAGATGGCATTCTTCGACCTCAATGACAACATGACGCTCGCTGAACGCTTTCTGAAGCGAATTTTTCATGATGTGCTGACACACTGTGCCGAAGACATGGCGTTTTTTAACGAACGCATTGATCCCACGGTCTTGGAAACACTGCAAGGAATTCTTGCGAGTGACTTTGTGCGCTTGCCCTATACGGATGCCGTAGAAATCTTGATCAAGAGTGGGCAGACGTTTGAGTATCCAGTGGAGTGGGGAATTGATTTGCAATCAGAACACGAGCGGTATCTGACGGAGCAGCATTTCCGTCGCCCGGTGATCCTCTATGACTATCCCAAGCAAATCAAAGCGTTCTACATGCGAATGAATGACGACGGACGAACGGTTCGAGCCATGGATGTGCTGGTGCCGAAGGTGGGTGAAATCATCGGCGGCAGCCAGCGCGAAGAACGTCTGGAAGTACTCGAACAACGCATGCGCGACAGCGGACTCGATCCCCAAGCCTACTGGTGGTATCTCGATCTGCGCCGGTTCGGTACCGTGCCCCACGCCGGCTTTGGACTCGGACTCGAACGCGTCATCCAGTTCGTCACGGGGATGGGAAATATCCGCGATGTGATCCCCTTCCCCCGCACACCCGGCAGTGCCGACTTCTAGGGTCGACTTCTGAGGCCGACTTCTATTAGCGACTACTTCCCCGACGAGGCGGATTCGCTGGGCGTCGTCGCGGGAGAAGCAGACGCGGCCATCGTCGAGGACGAGGCCGTGCCAGCGGACGAAGTGGCTGTGCCGATCGGCATTCCCACCTTTTCTGCCGTGAGGATACTCAGCAAGGTCTGCAGCATGTTGGCCGTACCGCCGATGTCGCCGCCGGCGCTACCGCCCCCACCGGTGACGAAGAGCTGGGAAGGTACGAGTGGCTGTTGGCTCTGACGCAATTGCTCGGCCACTATCGCCATGGCATACAATCGTGGGTCACCATAAGACATGATCTTCTGCTGCAGCACGGCCGCTTCGGCATTACCCACATTCGCGATGCGTTTTCCTTCCCCTTCGCCGATCAGAGCCGCCTTTTTACCTTCGCCGTCGCCGACCAAGGCGGCCTGTTTGGACTGTGCCTCAGCGAGTAACAGCAGTCGGTTCGCTTCGCCTTCACCTTGCAGTCGTGCTTGCTTGGCACTCGCCTCCGCTTGCACAACGGTGGTCTCGGCTTGTTTGCGGGCCCGCGCCAGCTCGGCGTCACCGGTGTTTTCGGAGATGC
>JBJSXJ010000161.1:0-14111 GCA_046086325.1 Planctomycetota bacterium
TGCCGTGCCACTCAGCATCTGACGGCGATCAAGCACTCGATCGAATCGATGACAAGCTGCTGACATCAATGCTTACTCCACATAAATGAATTCATTCGCCGCCATCACAGCTCGACTGAGCGCTCGCCAAGCCAGTTGACTAGCTTGTTCGGTAGCGGCCGGATCGCGCTGCACGACGGCCGCGGCATAGCGCTGTAGAAAATCTTCACTGCGACTCCGTTCCACAGCCGTGCTGCCGCGACCATAAGCTCGGTAGTACAGCTCATCCAGTCGCGCTGGAAACTCGCGAGCCGTTCCCAAAAGCTTTTCATCTCGGGGCTTTTCATCTCGGGGCTTGTCGTCGCCAGCACCACTCGAAGGCGAGGCTAACGAACGAGCGATCGCAGCGGGATAACTGGGCGTAAATGATTCCTGCCGCAGCGTCTCGGCCAACAAGCGACTCGCCTCGGCCGTGATTTTGCTGTTCATCATGAAGAGTGCTTGCGGGGCGACGGTTGTCGATTCGCGCTGGCCAGCCAGGACACTAGGGTCGGCAAAATCAAACGCTTGGAAAACCTCGTAGAGGGCACTGCGAACCACGGGTACATAGACGGAGCGGCAGCGCAAGTCGTAAATCGCCGGATTTACGTTCGCGGTGCTGGTCACATACTGACGATTCGGCGTGGGCAGATAGCTACCGCCCTGCTGGCTCGAAAGCTGATCGGAGATGAACAGAATCGAGTCGCGAATTTCTTCGGCGGCGAGTCGCCGTCGCGGTGCATGCCAGTGCAGCCGATTCTCGGGATCGGTCGCCATGCCGGCGGGACTCGCGGTCGTACTCAGCGCATAGGTTTGAGTCAAAATCACTTCGCGATGCAGCCGTTTCCAGCTCCAATCGTGCGACATCAATTCGCGCGCGAGCCAGTCGAGCAGTGCGGGGTGCGTGGGGGATTCGCCGAGTAAGCCAAAGTTATCGGGAGAGCGCACGAGTGCTTGGCCGAAATGCCATTGCCAGAGCCGATTCGCGATGACTCGGGATGTCAGCGGGTGATCGGGGCGGGTGAGCCAGCGGGCCCAGTCGAGTCGTCCACTGCGGTCGTCACCGATGGCTGGCACTTGGTCATCGGGCCCGGCAATGACCCGCAGGTACCGTCGCGGCACGACCTCACCTTGCGTCAGATGATTACCACGAAAGTGAATCCGCGCGTTCTCGGCTTTCTGTTCGATGACGGCCATGGCTTCGGGCACGGCGGGTAACGTTTTCTCGAGCGCCGTCAGTGCATCGCGCCGTTGCTTTAAGGCCTGTTTAGAAGCGTCGGCGAGCGCCGATTCTAAATCTTGATCAGGCACCGCGAATGGTCCCTGTGCAGAATGCAGAAGTGTGCGCACGGCGGCGAGTGCAGGATCGGCTGCAGCGGCTGTGGTTTGTGCGCTGGGCGCGGATCCGCTGGGCGCGGTCGCACGGCTCATTTCGTGAACGGTGCGAAAGAGTCGCTCGTAGGCCTGAGCGGTCTGACGGACGGTGGACTGGGCGGGTAACTGCAGATGTTTACCGAGCGCTTTGGCGAGCGGAGTGTCGAGTTGAGTCCAGTCGCGTCCGGCGACAACCGCGTGCCAAATAGCCAGCGGCGATGCGGCATCGTCGCGCGACTGCTGCAGGTAGCTGTGCCACCGTTTGGTGATCGCGGGCACCAGCGCCGGTTCCTCAGCAGCACCCACTGCGGGTTTCGAACTGGCAGAGGCGGTGGCTGGAGCGTCCTGTGCCGACGCACGATCCGTGGCGCGATCCGTGGTGCGGGTTTGGTCACCAAATTCCGCGGGAGTGGCTGGGGCGAGCAGCAATTTGTCGATGTGGGGAAAGAACTGCGGATGTTCCAAACGCAGCGTGTTGCGGCCGGCTTTCAATTCAATCCACCCTTCGACGAACCATTTCTGACCGTCGGGCTGCCAGCTACCGGTGGCCTGTGTGGCCACGCGCGGTAGCGCCACCTGCCCATTCACGAACAACCGGCAGGGGCGCGCATCAGCAGCGGCATAGCGCAATTCCACTCGGTAAACACCAGCGTCCGGCAGCTCCAAGTCATACTCGGCAAAGTTCGGCGCCTCGCCCCGATTCACGAGCACTCCGATGCCCGCGCCATACCCAGTTTTGTCACGATTCACGTTGCCGCGCTGAAAATCTTCTGCTTCGATGAGCCGCAGACCGGGCACGGCGGCAAGCTGTTCGGCAGGGCGACCGCCGTAGGGAACGATTTTGGTCAGCAGCTGTTCACGCTGTCCTTCGACATGGGCTTGCCAGAGGTAAACGCCGGCGCGCTCGCGTTCGGCGGTGCGACGCGCTTCACATTCCGTCGCCCGCAACTGATTGATCTGCTCTTTCTGCTGCTGGATCTGCTGCTGAATAGAGTCGCGGCGCGCCCGAGTGTCGCGGTCGGCCACCGGCCGCTCCTGCCAGACGGCGACCACGTTGTAATTAACCATCGTGCGGGTGCTGAGAAAAACGCCGGCCAGGCTGTAGTAGTCCCGCATATCGACAGGGTCATATTTATGATCGTGGCAGCGTGCACAGCCCAGCGTCAGTCCCAAGAAACATTTGCCGATCGTGTCGATCTGTTCGTCAATAATATCCATCCGCATCTTCACGGGATCGTCCTCGGCCAGCATTTTGGCACCGAGCGACAGGAAGCCGGTGGCGACGAGGCCTTCCAGTTCCGCTTCAACCGACTCATGCGGTAATAAATCGCCAGCGATCTGCTCGTGTAAAAAGCGATCGTAAGGCTTGTCGCGATTCAAGGCGGCAATGACGTAATCGCGATAGCGGAAGGCATTCGCGTAGGCCAGGTTTTCATCGAGTCCGTTGGAATCGGCATAGCGGGCCAGGTCGAGCCAATGACGGCCATATTTTTCGCCGTGCCTGGGCGACGCCAACAAGCGGTCCACTCGACGAGCCAGGGCGTCCGGAGCATCGTCAGCTACAAACTCCACCACCTCATCCGGTCGCGGCGGCAGTCCCAGCAAATCAAACGTCACTCGACGCAAGAGTGCGTGCCGAGCTGCGGGTGGATTGGGAACCAACTGAGCTTGTTCGAGATTCGCGAGAATGAACGCATCGAGGGGGGACTGCAGCCAGGAGCGATCACGCACGGCGGGCGGCGTTGATTGTTGCAGTGGCTGGAACGACCAGTGCTGACGCTGCCGGTCGGAAAACATGGTCGGAGCTTTTTGACCGCTGGTACTGGGTGGTGCGGGAGTGGGCCGGTCAACCGCAGCTGGCCAGAGTGCTCCCTGTTTGCTCCATTCGGCGACGGCCGCCAGGCGCTCGGCGGGAAGTTTTTTCTTGGGTGGCATTTGGAGCGTTTCGCCATGGCCGAGAGCACGTACCAGCAAGCTGTTTTTCGGGTCCCCCGGAATGATGCTCGGACCACGACTGCCGCCCTGCAGCAGGGCCGCGCGCGAATCCACTCGCAGCTCGCCTTCTTGGGCATCGGGACCGTGACAACTCACGCACTGTTCGCTTAGGAGCGGCCGTACCTGCTTTTCAAAGAACCGGATTTTCTCGGCAGCGGCAGGGTCTGCGGGTGAGGCCGTCTCCGCAGGATCGGCAGCGATGAGCCGATGGGGCGGAAGGGCGACGATGAGCGTCATAGTGGTGAGCAGGACGCTGGCGACGAGGCTGATCAAACTGGCCGTTCGCAGCCACGGCCGGACGAAGCGGCATTGTCGTCGCCCCTGTGACTTAAGGTATGGCATCCGTTTACCCGGCATTCTGGTTGGCCATCGCGCCATGGATTTTCACCCCGTGAGCAATCGGCAAAAGATCGACCGCGACCTCGTTACAGTCTGGTCAGTTTACACTGGGATCGGGTGGCAATGGGCTTTTGCCCAAGAGTGGTCGCAAAATCTGCGTGCCGATGAGCTGCAGGCTCTGTTCCCAGATTTGCTCGGGATCGAGAAAGGTGAGATCCACGGAGGCGGGGAAGTGCAGCCAGCCACCGTCGGCCAGTTCCGTTTCCAGCTGACCAGCACTCCAGCCGGCATAGCCATTGAACACTCGCATTCTTCCGGAGGTCTTGCGCATCAGTTTGCGGAGTGAATCTTGTTTCACGGAAACAAAGACGCCCGGCAGGACAATGTCTTCCGCGTCGCTGGCCACTTCGTGCAGCACAATCAAGCGATTGGAGACCGGGCCACCCCAGAACAACGGTTCGCGGCGGGCGCAGCGTGTCTCTTCGAGTGCTTTCCAGATTTCCTTGACGGAGGTGTCCGTGGGGCGATTCAGTACCAATCCAAAAGCACCATCTTCTTCGTGCATGACGAGGAGCACGACGGTCCGCATGAAATTGGGATCGCTCAGGGTTGGTGCTGCCACCAGCAAATGGCCTTGGAGTGATTTCATACCGGTCATCCTGACGCCGACCAGGTTTCTCGCCACACGCAACCGGCCCACGACCAGCCCACGCCAAAACCAATCAGCATGCTTTGCATACCTCGAGTCACACGGCCTTCACGCCGCAGCGAGTCGATGACGATGGGGATGGTGACGAAACGGTGTTCCCCACTCGTTCTAAGTAAATGGGCATCTTTTCGGGAGGCAGGTTGAGCCGCAATCGTAACTGTTCCAGCATCTTGAGTGTGGCTTGATGCAGGATGAAATGATCGATGGAATCGCGCGTGAGCTGGCTGCTGGCGAGCACCTCGTCGACGATCTGTGGTACCGCTCCGACCGTGAAGCTCATCAGGCTCGGGCCATCCATGTACAGATCACTCGCCCATCGCTGTTTGTGGCGCGGTCGTAAGGCCTGATCACTGGATCGCATTCCGTTGCGTGTGACGAGCAGCGTGTCCGCGCCACGACCATCGGTGCCAAAGCGAAAACCGTCGAGCGACGGTTGGCTGCTGGCCTCTATCAGTGTCGCGGCGGCGCCATCACCAAAAATCGTGCGGAGGCTGCGATCGGTGGGATGGATGAATTTGGAATAGGTTTCGGCCGTAATCAGCAGGACGCGCCGCACGGCTCCCATCCGGATCAAACCTTCGGCCAACGACAATCCGTAGACGAATCCGGAGCAGCCGAGGTTGAAATCGAGGGCTCCGATGGAGGTGCGCAGGCCGAGCCGATCTTGCATCAGGCAGGCGGTGGTAGGGAGCGGATAGTCGGGCGTCTGCGTGCAGAGCAGCAGGAAATCGATCGACTGCGGATCAATTTGGTAGTCGGTAAAGAGCCGCTGGGCGGCAGCCACGCCGAGGTCCGAGGCACATTCGTCGGGAGCGGCGATGTGACGAGCGGCGATGCCGGTCTTTTGGAAAATCGTATCAAGGTCCCACTGCGGAAACTGCTGCCGCAATTCCTCATTGGTCTCCACTCGTGCAGGGAGATGGATTGATATCGGTCCGATAGCCGCGTAGTTCACGATCGTTAAGTCCTTCCCGGATGCGGCCCACACGATAGCCAGCGGCGCGCCGGTGGTCAATTGGAATCGAAGGACTGGAGCACTTGCCGGAGACGTTCAGCTTTTTCTTTTTGCTCGAACCGGTCTGCAATTTCGATCAGCGACTGCAGCATCATGCGAAAAATACCTCGGTCCTGGGGTGTCGAGTTGGCCATGGTGGCATACTGCTGTTGTCCCTCCCAGGCCTGTTCGAAATAGTCCTGCGCTTGATTCCACCGCTGGGCTTCAAAATGCAACGTTCCCAAGTGCACGGCGAGTTCGACTTGATGACGTTGCCACTGAGGAGCGGCCGGCTTGGTTTTCATGATTTCCACCGCCAGCGGCGACGCTTCTTCAAACAGTCCCAGCGCCGCCGTGCGATCGCCAGCCGAGAGCTCAAAATGCCCCAATTGATGCAGGGTGGCGACGAGTTCCATCTGCGTGGGCACGTGAGTCGGTTGTTGGCGAAATAACCGGCGATTTACCTCCACTAATCGCCGGTAATGGTCCATCCCAGACTCGAACTCATTCCGGCGAAAATGCAGCTCCGCAACCGCCTGGTGGCTGTGCGCCACGGTCCTCAACAACTCGTTCGCAAAAGGCAATCGCTCGGAGAGCTGTAATCGCTGCTGCAGCGCTTGCTGATGGGACTGCAGCGCACGATCCAAGTCGCCCTGACGCTGAGCGACAACCGCCCAATTAAACAGCGCCGCCGCCTGCATGAAGCGACGGTTATACCCTTCGAGGGTCGTGGTCTGGGGACTCTCGTTAGCGGACGACTGCTCGCTCTCGTTCGCCGTGAACGATTCCAGTTGATCGAGAAGTTCTTGAAGTTGAGTCTGGGCGCGTGGGAGATCGCCGCTGCGCAGAGCGATCAGCGCCGCATCGTTTAGCAGCTCCTCTTGTAAGACAGCATAGGAGCGGTCGTCCGGAAATCGCTCGCGAAGCTTTTTTGCTCGCTGTCGTGCACGAGCGACCAGTTCCAAGGCGCGAGGCAGGTCATTTTGCATCGCCAATCGGCTGGCCGACTGCATTTCTTGTTCCGCCAAGATCACTTCCAGCTGTGGAGGGATCTCCGCCTGCCGTGCAAGCTGGGTGCTGAGTGATGTGAAGCTCTCGCGAGCTTTACTAGCCGCCTCCGAATCGCCCAGCTGGGAATGGATGTGGATTAAAGATGTCAGCGCCAAGGCTTGTCGATAGAGCCACTGGCCCTCGGCGTCGGAAGTCTGCTCAAGGTGGCCGTTGATTCGTTCGAGAACCTGCTCGACATTTTCGCGAGCCGTTGACCAATCGCCACACTCGATCTGCAGCTTGGACCATTCCAACCTCGCATCGACAAAACCTGCCAGCGACCTGGGTGAGTGATTGGCAGCAAGCGCATGGGACTCGGCCAGCGTGCGATAGAACTCCATTGGTCGCGCGAGCAAGCCACGTCGGAGTTCCTGTAACTCTGCCGAGAAGCGCAAATTAGGATCTTCGGCCACACTATGCCAAAAGGTGTCGATTGCTTGCCGCGCGAGCTCTTCACGATTCGCGGCCAGCTCGCCCCATTCCACCGCTGCCAGTTTCTGTTTGGATTCCGCTTGCAAGGCGTTTTCAAGTGCGACCGATTTGTCGCTCAAGGCACGATTATGCCGCGTGGTGATCCAGCTATAGCCGACGGCGCTGCCGAGCGACAGCAGAATCGCCATTCCCAGTGCCGCGACCGCGGCGGTGTGGGACTGCATCCAGCGACGAAGGCGATAACGCCACGACTCTGGCCAAGCCTGGGTGGGATTGCCCACCAAGTAGCGGCTGACGTCTGCCGCGAGATCTTGAGCGGAAGCATAGCGACGTGTGGGATCCAGCGCCGTCGCTTGACGGCAAATCGCTTCCAAGGCGGGATGCAGGCGAGGATTTATTGTTCGCAGCGGTGGAAGCTCGCCCTGCAGAACTGCAGCCTGAAGTTTCTCGGGCGTGACTTTGGCCGATTTCTTAAAGGGTGACGAGCCGGCGCACAGGTGGTACAGAATCAGTCCCAGCGAATAAATGTCGGAACGCTGATCGGCGTGCTGAGGATTGCCGAGGCACTCGGGGGCGACAAATCCCGGTGTGCCCACGAGAGCACCGGCGGTGTCGGCGGTTTCGGCCAGCGGAGCCAGCCGCGATTCGGGGTCGCCGAGGTTCACGGCTAGCCCCCAATCGACGACGAATGTTTCACCAAAGGGGCCCAGCAGAATGTTGGCGGGCTTGAGATCGCGATGGATGATTTGGGCATGATGAGCGAAAGCGACGGTTTGACAAACCGAGACGAAGCGCTGGAGTAAATCGGGGAGTTGGAAACGTGCTGGTTCAGCGGCTTTCCGATCCGCAGCATGGAGTTCGCGAATCGCTTCCTGCAGTGTTTGCGAACCTGCTCCGGCAACCCAGCGCATGGCATAAAACGGGCGCCCGTCGGCGTGAGTTCCTTTCCCATAGACCGGCAGGATGCCGGGATGCTCCAGTTTGGCCGTGATCTCGGCTTCCCGACAAAATCGCCGTCGGTACTCCTCGTCCTGCGCCGCGCTTGGGATGATCTCCTTGATGGCAACTTGACGATTGAAATCCTGGTCGATTGCGAGCCAGATTTCACCCATGCCTCCCTGATTCGTCGGCTCGACCGGATCGAACCGGGCACTTAGCGATGCCGCTGAGGTCACGGCGGAAAAACGATTTCCGGCTTGATGAAGTTCTTCGAGCAGCTCTTGCACCTCGCGCAGCGCAATCGCACGGTCAGCCGCCGTCAAATCGGTGAAGAGGTCATCGAGTTCGATAGATTCACCGCGCGCGGCGGCCTGTTCAATGCGTTCGAATTCCGCCGAGATGCGGCGGAGCAGGTCTGGATTCATTCCTCAGCAGCCGCTTTCCAGATCTCGTAGATCAGATTTAAACGCAAAGCCACGGTCTTGCGGGTCCAGCCGAATTCGCTGGCAATGTCAGCATTGCTGCGTCCTTGCAATTTGTGCAGCACCAACTCTTGTAATCGTTGCTGCGGATCTTCGTGGGCGAGCAAATGCAGTCCATGTTCCAGTTCCTCGTCGAACCAAGACTTCTCCCCGGCCTCGGTATTCCCAGGACCAACCAGGTTTGACTGGGTGTCGTGATGGGCTGTTACGTGTGGCGGCGCGGCATAGTGGCTGATGTAGCGGCGATAGGTGGCGGCGCTCTTCGCTCGATTGTGTGCTTTTCGCACACCAATGACAGTGAGTAGTTTCCAGAGCTGAAAGCGTCCCTGCAGTGGGCGGAGTTTGTGATTCATGAAGCTTTGGTGCAGGGCGATGAAGGCACTATGCGCGACATCAGCGGGGTCCACCGGCTGAAAATAGGTGCCGTGAATCCGTCGCTGCAAGTGTCGTACGAGCATCTCGTAGTATCGCTTCCACAACCACTGGAAGGCCTGTTGGTCCCCTTGCTGAGCGCGTTGGAGTTGGCCGGTCACGGAGCCGGTGGGGAGGGAGGGCAACATGGAGGTGGCGTAAGGGAAGAGGAACAGGCGGTCGGCTGAGCAGAGAGCTGTCATTATGAACAACGACCTACGCCAGTCAAAGGCCTGTCCCCTCTTCTGCTTTACACTCGACGACGCCGACGATAGACCAAGGCCAGTGCCCCGATTCCAAAGATGGTCCACGTCGATGGTTCCGGCACAGTCGAAAATGGCAGCGTCGGCAGGACGGTGGGAGCGTAGAGCGCCCAGGCGACATCACCAAAGGGTACCTGTGAACTAAAGCCGTTCACGAAAAACATTAAATCCGCGGGTGAATCGCCGCCCGGACCGTGTAGCGTGCCGGTCGAAAATGCGATGAGCGGCGCGTCCGAAATGGGAAATCCGGGAATGTACGCTGCGACATCCGAGACCATAAACAATCCGAGGTTTGTGCTGTCATAGGCGAAATTGCCTTGCAAGGTGGTGAAGGTCACCAAGTTGGATGCTGCGAAGGGGACGTAATTGCCGTTGAATAACGGCGCCGTGATGCTGCCGCCGGCGAACGCCAGATTGTCGTTGACGGCCAAGCCACTGTTGCCGGCATCAAAAAGCTGCGTGACCGACAGCGTAGCGGCCGTAAAGGTGACGGTGTATTCCAAGGTGTACCCGCCATTTCCGTCCGGTACTCCAACTGCCATTATTGAGAATGCCGACGAGTCGTTTTGGCTGTGACTGCCGCCCACTTGAAAACTCGGAATCGAGGCGATGGTGGCTCCGCGCGCCGGCGCCGAGGCCAAAAGCATCCCTAACAAAACAAATAAATACGTGGCCATCTTCATAAGCTGACTCTTCCCTTTCCAGAATAAACGTTGCGCGTGATCGCGAATCGATCGGTGCGTGTATGGCTAAAGTCAATTGCCAACCGGGGCGCTGCGCTCGCCGGCAGAAAAAAAAGATCTTTCCGTGTTTCCTGTGGTGACAGCCACACTCCGTTGTTGCTCGACGTCGACCCCTAGGGATCCCGGAAACCCGAAAACCCGGTGTGACCTATTTTGGTCTACCTACAGCGCACGGAATGCGAGTATTCTGCGGCGATGAAACGGCTATTTTCTGCCATGAATGGTGAGCACCACGGGACGCGACGTCGTTGGCTGCGCACGTCGCTCGAGACGGCGTCGCTGGCCACCATGTCACTGGCAACTGCGCCATTGTCACTCGCAACTGCGTCCTTCGGCACGCTCGCTTCTGCCTGGGGACTACCGCTGCTGGGGCGATCCCGATGCGCCGAAGCGGCGACTCGCTGGCACGACGAGCGGCAGATGCAGGGGCTGGTCTGCCATGCCGACTTTTCACTCGACCTGGAAACCGAGGCCCTCGAGGCGGTCGGGGAACTACCCGCCGCACTGCAGCGGCAGTTACGGTTGCCCGGCGAGCATGACGACATTCACGTGTTCCTATTCGCGCGGCAAAAAACGTATCAGCAGTACCTGCAGGCCTATTTCCCGCGACTCCCACAGCGGCCCGCTCATTTTGTCCGCGAGCGCGGACCGGGCATGATCTTGGCGGTACGCGGCCCACAGCTAGCCACGGATCTGCGCCACGAGTTCACGCATGCGCTATTGAATGATGGCCACAGCAGTCTGCCGTTGTGGCTGGATGAAGGCTTGGCGGAATACTTTGAACTACCGGCCGACGACCGAGCGCTCAAAAACCCCTACTTCGGGCCCTGTCGGCAAGCTGCGCAGCGTGGTCGCCGACTGCCCACCCTGGAAGAGCTCGAAGCATGGCAGGAGCCGCGGCAACTTCAGGGAGATGATTATCGCCACGCTTGGTCCTGGGTCCATTTCCTGCTCCATGGTCCGCCTGCTGCACAAGCCGAGCTGATTCGTTATCTTCACGCTTGTCGTCGCCGACCCGCTGCGGTTGCCATCGCCGCCGCTCCGCCATCCTGGGCCCCAGAGCTACGCACGCGGTGGCCGGATCTGGACCACGAGTTTCGGCGACATTGGCAGCGCATGGTGTAGGTTGAGCACGCCGGAAGAGCGAGTTTTTCATGACGTTTGTTGAGCAGACGCCGACCTCCGAGCCGGTTCTTGTGACGGGAGCGGCGGGGTTCATTGGCTATCACGTAGCGGAGCGATTGCTGGCCGCTGGCTGGTCCGTCGTCGGCCTCGATAACTTGAACTCGTATTACGAAGTGCAATTGAAGCGGGATCGACTAGCGCGGCTGCAGAGTCAGTCCCGTTTTCGGTTTGAACAACTGGATCTCGCTGATCGGCCGGGCCTGCAGTCGCTCTTCCAGCAGACGAAGTTTTCCTATGTCGTCCATTTGGGCGCTCAGGCGGGAGTGCGTTACGCTGCCGAGAATCCCCATAGCTATGTCGACAGTAATTTAGTCGGCTTTCTGAACATCCTGGAGGGCTGTCGGCACCAACAGGTCGCACACCTCGTCTACGCCTCCAGCAGTTCCGTCTACGGTGCGAACACGCGCCTGCCATTTCGCGAGTCGGACACAGTCGATCATCCGGTGAGTCTCTACGCAGCGACGAAGAAGGCCAACGAATTGATGGCACATTCCTACTCGCATCTCTACCGAATTCCGACCACCGGGCTGCGCTTCTTTACGGTCTATGGTCCGTGGGGCCGGCCCGATATGGCGCTGTTCAAGTTCACGCGGGCGATTCTGGCCGGGGAGCCGATTGCGGTTTACAACTACGGGCAGATGCGACGCGACTTTACCTATGTGGAAGATGTGGTGACCGCTGTGGTCCGCGTCATGCAGCGCATTCCGCAGGCGGACCCGAATTGGTCAGGGGATGAACCGAATCCCGCCACTAGCCTCGCGCCCTATCGCGTCTACAACATCGGAAATCATGAGCCGGTGAACCTCTTGTCGTTCATTGAAATCATCGAACAGTGTCTCGGCCGTACCACACGTAAGGAGCTCTTGCCGCTCCAACCTGGCGATGTGCTGGAAACGTTTGCGGACTGCGAGCAGCTCCATCAAGACGTCGACTTTCAGCCTTCCACCCCGCTGGCGGAAGGTATTCGCCGGTTTGTCGACTGGTACCTCGACTACTACGGCAGCGCACGGCGCTAGTGGTGCCAATTCTGCGACTAGGTGGGACCTTGCGGTGCGATGAGCTCCGGCTGAATCCCCGGCTGCCAGATGCCGAATCAACGGGTGTGGCTTTTACTCTCATGTGACCCGCCGCGAAGGAATGCGACGTGAGCGCCCTACAGTTTCTCAAAAACCTTCATCTTGCGTATTTGTCTAAGCCGGTAGCTGATCGAGTCATCTATCAGGCAGCGGTGAAACACCGTCCGAAGTCGATCGTCGAACTCGGTGTACAGAGCGGACAGCGGACTCAAAAACTTCTGCAGCGACTGCTGCAAGAGACGCCGGCAGCCGAGTTGCGATACACCGGGATTGATCTGTTTGAAGCTCGGCCCGCCGAGTCGCCGGGCTTGGCACTCAAGCAGGCCTACGCGCTCTTCAAACCCCTGGGCATCAAAACCCAGCTCATTCCCGGAGATCCCAGCAGCGCGCTAGCGCGGTCGGCTAATAACTTGCGCGAGACCGATCTGTTGATCATCAGCGCTGACCAACCGGCCGAGTCGCTGGAACGAGCCTGGATTTATGTGCCGCGGATGCTCAAGCCCACCTCGCTCGTCTACTGGGAGACGACGACCGCTCCGGGCGTGACGACCTTCCGGCTGGTGACCGCCGACGAGATCACAGCACTGGCGGATCCCCGCAAAGCGAGCGCGGGTCGTCGAGTGGCCTAGTGGGTTGAACCAGAACGACAGTGGCAGCGAGAAGAATTGGAAAAGGGGCCTGGCGATGGCGAAACGTATCCTGATGCTCGTCGGTGACTACGTGGAAGACTATGAGGTCATGGTCCCCTTTCAAATGCTGCTCATGGTGGAGCATCAGGTGGATGCGGTCTGCCCGGGCAAGAAGGCTGGCGAGACGGTACTGACCGCGATTCACGACTTTGAGGGCGCCCAGACCTACAGCGAGAAACCGGGACATCAGTTTCGTCTGAATGCCGACTTTGGGGCGGTCGAGCCAGCGCAGTACGATGCGCTGGTCATCCCGGGTGGGCGTGCTCCCGAGTACCTGCGATTGGATCGTCGAGTGCTGGAAATCGTCCGGCATTTCGCCGAGACTCGAAAGCCGCTCGCAGCGATTTGTCACGGAGCCCAAATCCTCAGCGCTGCCCGCGTGTTGTCCGGGCGCGAATGCTGTGCCTACCCGGCCGTTCAGCCCGAGATTGAATTAGCAGGTGGGAAGTTCATTCCTCCCAGCGCGACCTTTGACAACGCTCACGTGGAAGGCAACCTCGTGACCGCTCCCGCCTGGCCCGCTCATCCCGCCTGGATCCGTGCGTTCCTCCGCTTGCTCGGCTAAGCCGCCAGCGGATGAGAGCATCACTGGCTGGATAGCACACTCTCCCCAGCGGCTAGTGAGAGGTAACTTGCTGCGGGGCTCAAAAAAAGAGACTCGCCGCTGGTGCGGAACCAACGGCGAGCCTCGGCAACGGAATGAAACAGGGCGAGTTAAGCGACGAGGCGAAGCGAATCGCCCTTCCGCGTGCGAACGCCGTCGATGAATTCCTCGAAAATGCGAATATCGAGTGCCGAGGCGGAGTCGGCTTCGGGGTGGAACTGAGTGCCGATGGCAAACCAGTCCTCGCGATTGCTCTCGATCGCCTCAATCACGCCATCAGGACAGCGGGCGGTGACCGAAAACCCACGAGCAACTTCGTCGATGGCCATGTGGTGCATGCTGTTGACGCGAATTTCACCATCGCCATAGACGCGTTCCAGGAGAGAACCGCGCGTGACATTCAGGGCGTGGCGGTGAGCGGGATCTTGAGGGTCCTTATGAGGAACGGCGGCGGGCAGGTCTTCCGGCAAGTGCAGGAAGAGATTGCCGCCGAGCGTCACGTTGATGAGCTGCATGCCAACTCCGATGCCGAATACCGGCAGACGACGATCAGCAATCATCTTCATGAGCAGGCGATCAAACGCCTCGCGGCGCGGTTCCAACACTCGGACACTGGGGTGCATCATGAAGCCATCGCGGCGAGGATCCAAGTCCGCTCCACCGACTAACACAAAGCCGTCGAGGATATCGAGTGCGGCGGCCAAGTCCGCTTCTTGTTCCAGCGGTGGCAGAATGAATGGAATGCCGCCAGCATTGATAATCGCTTGATAGTAATCCGCTGCCACGTAGCTAAACGATGGCGCATCCT
>JBJSXJ010000162.1:0-22197 GCA_046086325.1 Planctomycetota bacterium
CGACTCAGTGTGGCTGTCGCCACAGGATTTTTGGAGGCATGGCGAAGGTGTTCCAAGCGTTCCTATGCTCTGCCCGCCGTGGCGGTGTAGACTTTTGCCTCCGGGAAAAACGGAGTCCGGCTCTGCGGAGACGCAACCCAATAAGGGATATCCCGGTCGCGGGTGCGTTCAGGCGCATGCGGCCGCTGGCAGCACGCACACCAGCTTGATCACGGCGTTGAGTGCGAACTCGGATGGCACCTACTCAGCCATTCTCGTTCGAGATTTTGCAGACAGAAAGAAAGAATCGCTCTCGCGAGAAATCTCCCCCAAACCTGCTGGCTGGTCTGCAAGCTGCTGGCCACAATGGCCCCCTCATCCCCAGCCCTTACTCCCCCACAGGAAAAAAGGGAAACTCGATTTGCCGAGGCGACGATCCCCCTTTTTTCCTGCGGGGGAGAAGGGAGCAGTTCATGAAAGAAGCGCTAGTCGCAGAGAGAAACACCTTTAAAAGGCTGGGCTTACGCCCATACCGCTACAAGAAACCACACCGCCGCAAGGTTTTTAACGGCACGGCGTCAGCCGTCCGGCCCCGAAAAAGGTAACGGCACGGCGTCAGCCGTCCGGCTCCGAGAAAGCTAGCGGCACGGCGTCAGCCGTCCGGCTGGAGCTCGCCTCACCGCCCGAAACTCTGCTACCAGCGAACCGTCGCGCCCGGCTGAGCTTGCAGCGCCGCAATTCGTTCGGAGACGGCGGGCATGGTGCGATTGAGCTGCAGCGCCCGCTGATAGTTGACCAGCGCTTGCGCCGGGTCTCCCGACTGCTCGCGTAGATAGCCCAACGCTGCCCACGCCCGCGCGTTGTATTGGTCCAGCCTCAAGGCCTGCTGCAGCTGGTTATTCGCCGACTCCGAGTCACCGAATTCTTGATAGAGCCGCGCCAGCTCCACTCGAGCATCTGCTGAACGAGGATTGTTTTGAGACCAGTTTTTCAGCAGCGTGAAGGCCTTGTCAGGTCGCTCGGTCTCCGCCAACAGTACGGCCAAACCGCGATAACAGTCCGGATTCTCAACGTTGTACCCCTGCCGACGCGCTTGATCGTCCAGGTCGAGCGCCTGGTTATATAACTGCTCGGCTTGGCCCAGCAGATTGCGATCGGCCCGCTGAGTTCCCAGGCGATGGTAGGTCGAAGCTAAGTTGTAATAACCGTCCGAGCTTTGAGGCTGAGCCGCGATCGACTGCTGAAAAAATGGAACCGCCGCCTGATACTGCCCTTGTTGATAGAGTGCCAGTCCCTGCGGAGGTGATCCTCCCGGCATTGATTGACAGCCCGTCATCCCGCTTACAAGACCGAACCACAGCACAATCGCCACTCGCCCAGTCCACGACCACCCGCTCCGCTCATACCGAGCGACTCGCAATCCCTCTCGTGTTTTGTTTCGTATCGACCCCACAGCGGGCACCTCGCAGTAGACAACCTGCGGGCGAAGAGTAGTGCCAACCGGGTAAACAGGGCAAGATCAATATTTTTGCCCCGCCCGCCCCCCCAGTGCCTCCGAGTCTCCGTGCGAAACAACCCCAGGGTATCTTGGTACAGATCCGATGGCTGCGTGGACGCGGAAGTCTGGGTTTTCTCCAGCGCATCACTGCCGAGGATACAGTTTGGGAATCCCTACGCCCTGAATTCCGGAACGAGTCGACATGAGATGACGTTTTTGCCGAGCAATGAAAAAGGTGATCAATCCGGGGACGATAAATAAGATTGATAGTCTCAGGACACCGAACCCACAAAGCAGTCCACCCGTCCACATCGCAGCCGTGTAATTCCGGTAGAGTCGCCGATTCAGGTCCGCCTTGCGCATGAGCTTCGAAACGAGCGCGGCCGCCGTCGACTGCTCCATCCCGCGCTCAACCAGTTCCGTCTGAATTCGGCTCGGCAAAATCCGCTTGTTCACCAGATCGATCGCGATTTCCGTCAGGTCATTAATAACTGGCGGAATTATTTGGCCTTCCGTCATCACGTGATTCCCTTTCTTCTCTTCGTCCCCACCTGCTCAGGTCGCCAGCCTCTTACAACCGTGGCTGGAGGGCTCACTCCCAGCCGTTAAAAGAAGCTGACAGCGCGAGGTAACGGCACGGCGTGAGCCGCCCGGCCGTAATGTCCAAGTGCTCGGCCCCTAGCCGAATCACTCCGATAAATCGTCGCATCCCCGTGTTGCGGGACAAAAAATCAGGCTCGAGATGGCCTTAAATCACAAAAAGCCGCACCCGACGCGGGGCGTCGGATGCGGCTCGGAGGTGAGAACTCTTAGTGGGCCAGCAACCGAGAAGCGTCGCTGGCCAAGCGGATTCGTCTTACAACTGGTCGCTGCCGGTTTCGCGCTTCGATTGCCAGACCGACCAAATCAAAGCGACGGCCGAAACCGCCACCACGATCAAGAACATCGCATCAATCGGCTTGGCAGCAAACGAATCGGGTAACGTGAAATGCGTATGCGCAGGATCGCTTTCGGTCACCGCTTGCGCTCCCTGCTTCACCGTCTCCACAACGCCTTTGTCGTACACCAGCGCCATCGGCACGACCAAAATCGAAACCATATTCATGACTTTCAGCAGCGGGTTAACCGCCGGTCCAGCCGTATCCTTGAGCGGATCGCCAACCGTGTCACCCGTCACCGACGCCTTGTGCTTCTCCGAACCCTTGCCCGTGTTCCGCTCCAAGTCGCGCGGTTCATCTTCCACCGTCTTCTTGGCATTGTCCCAGGCACCGCCCGAGTTGCACATGAACGAGGCGATCAACTGTCCGACCACGATCGAGCCTGCCAGAAAGCCCGCCAGTGCGATCGGTCCCAGCAAGAAGGCGACTAGCACCGGAGCGAACACCGCGAGCAGCGCTGGTCCCACCAGTTCCTTCTGTGCCGAAGCCGTGCAGATCTCGACCACTCGGCCGTAATCCGGCTTCTTCGTTCCCGCCCAAATCTCTTTGTCGCGGAACTGCACTCGACACTCATTCACAATCAAATAGGCCGCTCGACCAACCGCGCGAATCGTCATGGACGAGAACAGCATCGGTACGCCGCCACCAATCAACATGCCGATGAACAGCTTCGGATCCGAAACACTCAGCATCCCAGCGACTTTGTCGAACAGCGAAATCGGAATCGCTTGCTCTTCACCCTGACCACCCGAACCAATCACAGTAATGAAGCTGGCAAAGAGCGACACGGCCGCGATCACCGCGGAGCCAATCGCCACCCCCTTGGTCACCGCCTTCGTCGTGTTCCCCACCGCGTCCAAGTCGGCCAGAATCTGACGAGCTTCCTTGTACTTCTCCTCGCCCATCGCCTTGCGGTCATAACCCATCTCGCCGATGCCGTTGGCGTTGTCCGCCACCGGACCAAACACGTCCATCGAAATCGTGTTACCGGTGAGCGTCAACATCCCGATACCACACATCGCCACGCCATACGCCACGAAGATGGCATTCGTACCCGAGTAGACCAGCACCGACGTGAAAATGGCAAAGCAAAGTACAATCGCCGTCCAGACCGCCGACTCATACCCCACCGAGAAACCTTCGATGATGTTCGTCGCATGGCCCGTGGAGCAGTTACGCACCAGGCCCCGCACCGGCGAATACTCTGTACCCGTGAAATACTCCGTCGTGCGATTGAGCAGCACGCAGAGAATCACGCCGATCAAACAGGTGACCGCGGGACGCATATCGAGTCCCTCCATGCCGAAGTTGTAATACCACGGCAAACTAGCGATATTCGTCCAAGTCGCCTCGTTGGGAACCATGCTCGGCTCAAACTTCAAGTAGAACACCCCCAGCACCATGAAGCCGACCACCGACAAGATCGAACCCACAATGAAACCGAAATTGATCGACTTCATCGCCTGAGCCACCGAGCCTTTATCACCCGCCTTCACCAGGTAGGTACTGATGATTGACGCAAACACACCAATCGCTCGTACCAGAATCGGGAACAGCACCCCCTTATGACCAAAACTGGCCCAGCCCAAAATCATCGCCGCGACAATCGTCACTTCATACGATTCAAAAATGTCCGCCGCCATGCCAGCACAGTCACCCACATTGTCGCCCACGTTGTCGGCAATCGTGGCGGCATTACGAGGATCATCTTCGGGAATGTCCTTTTCAATCTTGCCCACGAGGTCCGCACCGACGTCAGCGGCCTTCGTGTAGATGCCTCCACCCACGCGCATGAAAAGCGCCAGCAGAGTACCGCCAAACCCGAAGCCCAACAGAGCTTCATACGCATGTTCGCCGTAAGCCATGAAAATGATCGTGCCACCCAGCAGCCCCAGGCCATCGGTGAGCATGCCGGTGATCGTGCCCGTGCGATAACCCAGCATCAAAGCGCGACCAAAACCAACCTGAGCAGCCGCCGCCACTCGCAAATTACCCGTCGTTGCTAAACGCATGCCAACGAAACCGACAAGTGCCGAGAAGATCGCACCAATCAAAAAGGCACCGGCTCGCCCCCACGCAAACGGATCACTCATCCCCAGCGGCGAAGAGGCAGCCTTGGAGACGAACAAAATCACCACCAACACCGCGATTAAAATGGCAACAGTCCCCAGTTGCCTCTTCAAATAGGCGTCCGCGCCTTCGCGAATCGCAGCCGCAATCTCCTGCATCTTCGCATTGCCTTGATCGGCCGACTTCACCTGCCCCATCAGCGCCCACGCATATGCCAGCCCCGCAAAGGCCACACCGAGCACCACAAAGAGCAACACTCGCTCGGTGGTGGAAAAGGCATCGTCCGTCAAAAAAGCAAAATAGCGAAAGGAATGATCAGCCGCCTTCGCCGCCGTATCCTCCGTCACCTGTGCGGCCCACGCCGCCGCTCCACAAAACACCGCCATCGCGGCTAAGAAGATCGTCTGCAATCGTTTCATGCCTGCTCCATCAAACTAAAGTCACTAATCGATCGGGGTCAAATTTTCGTAAGGTTCGCATTGTTAACGAGCGGGCTTGAAGAGTCAAGGATTGAAATTCACCCGTTGACACCATTTTTCGGTGCAGATTTTCACCGTAGAAGCTTCACGAGCCAGGTGGCTCGATCAGTTAACCGGCGCCGAACCGCGCTGCTGCTCCACCGCCGCACAGATACGCTCATAGACAGCATCCATGCCCCCCTGACCGTCAATCGAGACGACCAGTTGCCGAGTCTCGTAATAGCTCAGCACCGGAGCGGTTTGCGCATGAAACACCCGCATGCGCCGCCGGATCGTCTCCGGCGTATCGTCCACCCGATGCTCGTTCTTCTGACGGTCCCGCATCCGCCGCTCGAGTTCCGTCGTCTCCACGCAGAGATTAATCACCAGTCCCACCTGAGACTGACGGCGAGCGAGTTCATCGTCGAGCAGCCGAGCCTGCTCGACCGTTCGTGGGAACCCATCAAAGAGACAGCCGCCCTGGCAATCCGGCGAACTGAGCCGCTCACTAACGACCCCCACCACCAGATCATCGGGCACTAAGCGACCATGATCCATAAAGCTAGCAGCGGTCAACCCCAGGGCGCTGCCCTGCCGCTTGGCATCGCGCAGCATCTCTCCGGTCGACAGGTGGGGAATCTGCAGGTGACGCACCAGCCGATGGGCCTGCGTACCTTTACCTGAGCCGGGCGGTCCGAATAGCACGATGAACATGCCGCTGCAAGCTCCAACTCGGGCCCGGCAGATCGCTTAATCTTCGAGTAACCCGCTGTAGTTACGCATGACCAGATGGCTGTCGATCTTCTGCACCAGATCAAATGCCACGCTGACCGCGATGAGTAGACCGGTACCACCGTAAAAGGCAGCGATCTGCGAGTCGACACCCAAAAAGGCGGACACAATCGTGGGGACAATCGCCACCAAGGCCAGGAAGCCAGCACCCACATACGTGATCCGCAGCATCACCTTCTCCAGGTAACTGGCCGTCTTTCGCCCCGGTCGATACCCAGGAATAAACGTGCCGTAGTCCTTCAGGTTCTCCGACATTTCCTTGGGATTGAACGTAATCGCCGTCCAGAAATAGCAGAAGAAGTAAATCAAGGCGACGTAGAGCAAGTTGTAGAAGAACGACTCACCACGCGTGAACACTTCCTTGATCTGATTGAAACCACCACTGTACTTGGGGAACCAGTTACCCAGGAACGCAAAGATCAAAGAGGGCAGCATCAAAAGGCTGCTCGCGAAAATGATCGGCATCACCCCCGACTGATTCAGCCGCAGCGGCAGGTATTGTCGAGTGCCACCGAACACTCGTCGTCCTCGAACGTGCTTGGCACTACGAGTGGGAATACGACGCTGTCCCTGAGTGATAAAGATCACCCCGACCACCACGGCGACAAACAAGATCACCAGAATAATGATCGTCTCGAGGCCGATCGCCGAGCCGATTTCGCCGGTGAGCTTCATCTCAGCGTTCTGGAACAAGTTCTGCATCGCCTGAGGCATCCGGGCCAAAATTCCAGCCATGATGAGCAAGCTGATGCCGTTGCCAATACCGAACTCGTCGATCTGTTCGCCCAGCCACATCAGAAAGATCGTACCGCAGGTCATCGTCATGACGGTGACCATCTGCCAGCCAAAGCCTAACGACTTGGGATCCGGAGGGTTCGTGAGGAACGACGCGTCAATCATGGACCCCGTACCATCCGCGCCACCGCCCATTAAGGCTCGCACATAGAAATAGCTTTGAACGATACAGAGGCCGACCGTCAGATAGCGAGTGTACTCATTAAGCTTTTTACGGCCCGTCTCGCCCTCCTTGCGGAGCTCCTCCAGAGGCTTCCACACCGATCCTAGGATCTGCAAAATAATCGAGGCAGAAATGTAGGGCATGATGCCCAGCCCGAAGATCGTCGCCTGATTCAGATTACTGGCACTGAATACCGACACCTGCTGTAGAAACTTACCCAAGCCGCCTTGGTCTTGGCTGAAGAATCGGGTCACCGCCGCTTGATCGACGATGGGCACCGGAATCCAGTAACCCACTCGATAAATGGCCAGCATCAACAGCGTCAGCAAAATCTTCTGACGCAGCTCAGGAATCGTGAGTACGACTCGTAGCTTTTCAAACATGGCCTCGATCCGTCCTGTAATCGATAGAGAATCCTTCGGTGACAAAACGCAAACCGCCGACTTACGCCGGCGGCAGATGCTGTCTTACTTGACCGGCTTGGTCTTCTTACCCGCCGCTTCGCGGGCCGCTCGTTGCTTCTCGGCCACCGGCGTGCGGGGCGGAATCACAACCAACTGTCCTTGTGACTGTTCGATTTTTTCCTTCGCCTTCGCAGAGAAGCGGTGAGCGGAAACCTTCAGTTTCTTGGTTAGCTCGCCATCGCCCAAAATCTTCACCACGTCGTGCCGCTTGCTGATTAGGCCCTTGGCGGCGAGCGTCTCGGGAGTGACTTCGTCACCCGCAGCGAACTCACGATCCAGATCGGCAACATTCACCGAAACCACCGTGAGGGCGAAGCTATTGGTGAAACCTCGCTTGGGAATACGTCGCACCAGTGGCGTGCCACCACCCTGGAAAATGGACAAGGCCTTGTAGCCGGCACGAGCTGTCTGGCCTTTACCACCGCGACCGGAGGTCTTGCCCTTACCCGAGCCGATACCACGACCCACTCGCATCAACTTCGTGTGCTTTTCAATGCCTTGATTGACTTCATGCAAGTTCATGACAACGTTACTCCTCGCAACCGCTCGACATCAGCCTGGGTGCGCAAATTCTGCAGGGCGGCAATCGTCGCTTTGACGAGCAACACTGGATTGTTACTGCGACGACTCTTCGTCAAAATGTTCGTGATCCCAGCCGACTCACAGACGGCTCGCACCGCTGGTCCAGCGATCACGCCCGTACCGGGGCCAGCCGGCAGCAACACCACTTCCGCCGATCCAAAACGGCCACTCACGCGATGCGGAATGGTACCGTTGGTTAAAGGCACTTTCGCTAAGCGGCGCGTGGCATACTTGGTCGCTTTGTCGACGGCAGGAGGCACTTCATTCGCCTTACCATACCCCCAACCCACTCGACCTTTTCCGTCTCCCACGACCACCATCGCCGCGAAGCTGAAGCGACGACCGCCTTTGACGACTGCGGCGCAACGTTTAATAGCGACTGTGCGGTCAATGAACTCACCACCGCCGCGTCCTGAATCTGTAGACACGCTTGCTAATCTCCAGCTTCGATTCCTCGATGCACGATCCGAATACTACTTATCTTCTCTTCTCAGCAATCTGCGAGCCTCGACCACCGGTCCCAGGCCGCTCGTCGCCCCACCATCTATTTTCCGCTCAACACAGTTCCTTAGAACTGCAAGCCGGCCTGCCGAGCCGCATCGGCCAGCGCCGCCACTCGCCCATGATAGCGGTTATGGCCGCGATCGAAACAGACCTGGTTGATACCTGCTGCCAGGGCCCGTTCGGCGATCGCTTTACCAATCGCCTCCGCGGCCGCTTTATTACCGCCGTAGCCAACCGTGGCACGCAAATCCTTGTCACGCGAGCTGGCCGAGACCAGCGTGCGACCGGAGGCATCATCAATGACCTGGCAACAGACATGCTTCAGGCTGCGGAAGATCGTCAAGCGAGGACGCGCGGCGTCTCCCTTGAGCGGCTTCCGAACGCGAAAGCGACGACGCTCACGCACGCCATACAGTCGTTTGTTTTTATCCACGATTCGTCCCCTACCCTGCTCTCTTCAATTCGCCGGTGATCAACGCTATTACTTCTGGGCCGACTTGCCAGCCTTCTGCTTGACCACTTCGCCCTGGTATCGAACGCCCTTGCCCTTATACGGTTCCGGCTTTCGGACTGACCGCACTTCTGCTGCAAACTGTCCGACCAGTTGCTTATCACAACCTTGAATGACCACGTGCGTCTGATCGGGACAGGTCACCTTGAGTCCCTCGGGAATTGGCCGCTTGATTTCGTTGGCAAATCCCACTCGCAGCGCCAGAGTCTTTCCCTGCAGCGACACGACGTAACCGACGCCTTGCACTTCCAGCTTCTTTTCGTAACCGGTCTTCACTCCATCGACCATATTCTGGACGAGGGAGCGGGTGAGCCCGTGGAGCGACTTCGACAGCCGTTCCTCGTCCTTCCGCTCCACGTGAACTTCCTTGCCCTCGACCCGCACGGTGACGTTGGGATGATGTTCCCAGCTCAGCTTCCCGAGCGGTCCGGAGACCTTGATCGTACGGTCTTGAACGGCGATTTCGACACCCGCAGGCACCGTCACCGGTTTTTTCCCAATACGCGACATGATCCACCTCGGCTGCTAATCCAGCCGCCTTTACCTGCTAATGTCTTACCAAACCTCGCACAACACTTCGCCACCGAGGTTGCGCTGTCGAGCTTCACGATCGCTCACCACCCCGTGACTGGTGCTGATGATCGTAATCCCCATGCCGTTGAGCACGGGGCGGAGATCGCGCGACTTACGATAGATCCGCCGGCCCGGGCAACTAACCCGACGCACGTGCTGAATCAGCCGCTCCCCACTTGGTCCATATTTCAATTGGATGCGCAGTTGTGGCAGCACATCGCTTGAGACTTCTTCCCAGTCCCAAATATAGCCTTCGCGCTTCAGCACGTCAGCCAAGCCGCGTTTTACCTTTGACGCCGGAACATCCACAAAGGGTCGCTCAATGGCAACCGCATTACGAATCCGGGTCAACATGTCGGCGATCGGGTCAGTCAACATGATCTTCGTATCCCCTCGCTACCAACTCGCCTTGCGCACGCCTGGAATTGCCCCCTGATCCGCTAGCTTGCGGAAACAGATACGACAGATCCCAAACTTCCGATAGACCGCTCGCGGCCGTCCGCATAGACGACAGCGACGTCGCAGTCTGGTGGAGAACTTCGGCGGTTGCAACGCCTTCGCTCGCTTTGATTTACTCGCCACGGGTTTCGACCCTGTATGCAAAACTAAAACTGACGGGTGAGCCCTCCGCCCAACCCGCTTCCACACCTCGGACCGGAACGGCACACGCCGCCTTCCAGCCACTCACATAACCACCATCCACTCAAGCCATCCGTACTTCCGCCCATCCCCTCGCCAGCTCCAGCTAGCGTCGCGGCCTATGCCGCTCCCTTGCCTCGTTCTTCCGTCTGAAACGGAATGCCGAGCAATCGCAGCAGCTCCCGGGCCTCATCATCACTATCCGTGCTCGTCACGAAGCAGATGTTCATGCCTTGCACGCGTGTGAACTTGTCGGGATTGAGTTCGGGGAACACCAACTGCTCCGCCAACCCCATGCTGTAATTACCATGGCCATCGAAGGCCTTCCGCGAAACACCTCGGAAGTCACGCACCCGAGGGAGCGCGAGCGACACGAGTCGTTCCAGGAACTCATACATCCGCTGACGACGGAGAGTGACTTTGCAGCCAATCTGCAGGTTCTCACGCAGCTTAAAGCCGGCGATCGCCTTCCGCGCCTTCGTAATGATCGGTCGTTGTCCCGCGATCAACCCGAGCGCCTCGGCTGCCACTTCCAGGAACTTCTTGTCCTGCGTCGCAGCGCCCACGCCCATGTTGATCACGATTTTTTGCAAACGAGGCACGGCGTTCGGGTTCATCGTGCCAAACTTTTCGCCCAGCGCGGCCCGAATCTCGTTCTCGTATCGTTCTTGCAATCGCGGCTTGTGTGCCATCTTAGCCAACCTCTTTACTTCTTGGTACGCGCCGGAGCGATCGTGCCAATTCCCGCATCACATTTCTTGCAATACCGTTCCTTCACTCCATCCGCCGTCAAGCGGCCGCCCGTTCGCGTCGGCTTGCCACACTGTGGACAAACCAGGAGCACGTTCGAGATGGAGATCGGCATCTCTCGATTCAGGCGACCACCCTGTGGGTTCTTCGCACTGCGCCGGACATGCTTGTACACCTTATTCGCACCTTCGACCGTCAGCTTGCCAGCCTCTCGATCGATCGCAATCACCTTGCCTGTGTGTCCCCGATCACCGCCGGAGATCACCTGCACCTTGTCATCGGTTTTGATATGCATCACACCACCTCTTCCGCGAGACTGACAATCTTCGTGAAATCCTTATCTCGCAGCTCTCGAGCCACCGCTCCGAAAATGCGAGTGCCCTTGGGGTTGTTATCGTTATCAATGATCACCACGGCGTTGCTATCGAATCGCACATAGCTGCCATCTTCGCGGCGTGTTGGCTGCTTGGTTCGAACCACCACGGCTCGCACCACCGCCTTCTTCTTGATATCGCTCCCGGCTCCACCCACACTCTTCACCGAACACATAATCACATCACCGATCCCGGCGTAGCGTCGTCGCGACCCACCCAGCACCTTGATGCACATCACTTCTTTCGCCCCGGTGTTGTCGGCCACCGATAAGCGTGTTTCCTGCATGATCATGACTGCTGATCCCGTCGCCTCGCGGCGTTCCTGGTAATCCTGCCTAACTCAACCACGTCGACTCATTACCCGCCTACGTGGCGCTCTCTTCGGTACCTTCCAACGTTAAGGCAGCCTTCCGAGCGGCGAGGTTAATCGCGCGACTCTTCTCGACAACCCGCACCAGCTCCCAGCGCTTGAGCCGCGAACGTGGCGCCGATTCCACAATCTCCACCGTATCGCCGGCGGCCGATTCGTTCTTCTCGTCGTGCACGTAACACACCGTCCGGCGCTTAATGATCTTGCCGTACTTCTTGTGCCGCACCAGACGACCAATCTCGACGCGCCGAGTTTTCGGCGTCTTATCTCGAGTTACTACTCCAACTACCACTCGCTTTGGCATGGCTCGTTATCTCTAGGACTTCTTCTGTCGTTCCGTTTGCAGCGTCTTAATCCGAGCAATCGTGCGTCGATGGCGACGCATCTCACTCGGCGTATCTAACCGCTCCGTCTGTGACTTGATCTTGATCTTGAACAAGCTCTCCATGGTCTCCTTGAGACTCAGCTGAAGCTGCTCGTCACTCATCTCGCGAAGGTCGGCTATCTTCATCGTCGTAGTTCCTGACTTCCACCCGCGAGGTTTCCCTGTGCGAAAACCCCTGCACCCAACTCGTATCTGATCGCTTCCCGCCCACTCGGCTAGGCCGTGCGGCGTCTCACAAAACGAACTCGAATTGGCATCTTGTGAGCCAATCGGGCCATACACATCTTGGCCTGCTCTTCCGTCACACCACCCAGCTCGTACAACACCGAACCAGGCTTGACCACCGCCACCCAGTGCGCCGGCTCGCCCTTACCCTTACCCATTCGAGTTTCGAGTGGGCGAGCGGTGATGGACTTGTGGGGGAACATGCGTACGTACAGGCGACCCTCGCCACGGATGTACTGCTGTGCGGCAATACGACCCGCTTCAATGGTCTGCGCCTTAATCCAGCCACCCTGGACCGCTTGCAAGCCATAGTCGCCGAAGACGACTCGGTTGCCACGCGTGGCGTTACCTTTTATACGTCCTCTTTGGCTTTTTCTGTGCTTGACTCGCTTCGGCATTAGCGCCATCGGTCACATCTCCTTCGTACATACCTTGATTGATCCAGACCTGAATACCCAGGTTACCCTGAGCGGTAGACGCCTCGGCAAAACCGTAATCGATCTTGGCCCGTAGCGTACTCAGCGGAATCGAACCCAAAATTGCTTTTTCCCGGCGTGCCATTTCCGCTCCACCCAAGCGGCCCGCCAACTGTACCTTAATTCCACGAGCACCCGCATCCATCGTGAGTTCCATCGACTTCTTCATCGTGCGTCGGAAACTCGCGCGCTTGCTAAGCTGCATCGCGATCTCTTCCGCCACCAGCTGCGCTTGCAGCTCAGGGCGAGTGATTTCTTCAATCTTCAAATTCACGCGGCGGCCGATCAAGTTCTGCAGCTCTTCCTGCAGCAACTCCACCTCCTGACCCTTCTTACCGATGATCAAGCCCGGGCGTGCCACGAACAGGATCACCTTCACCTCATCACGCGTTCGCTCGATCTCAATGCGATCAATACCGGCGCTACGATATTGCGTCTTCTGCGGATGATTCTTAATGAAGTTCCGGATCTTATGATCTTCGATCAGTAGATTCGAGAACTCCTGCTTCGACGCGTACCAGCGGCTCTTCCAGCCGACCATGATCCCCGTACGAAAGCTAATTGGATTGACCTTCTGGCCCATGTCTTACTCCGAATCCTGCTCGCCGACTTCCGAAATTACATCCGCCAACGTCACCTTAATGTGTGCCATCCGTCGCTTGATCGAGAACGCCATCCCGCGTGCTCGCGGCCGAATCCGCTTGAACGTCGGCCCGCCATCGATGCGGCAATCAATCACCATCAGGGCGTCCGGATCAACCGTCTCACCCTTTGCTTGGTCTGGATCCATCGCGTTGCCCAAGGCGCTCTTGATCACCTTCTCCAGCATCCGAGCTCCACGCTGCGGCTGATACTTGAGCAGGTTCAGGGCGTCGTCGGCGAACTTCCCACGAATCAGATTCGCCAAATGGCGTACCTTACGCGGGCTGATCCGAGCAAAGCGATGACTTGCGTTAAATCTCATGACTCTCCCCTCACACTCGTCAGATCTCGCTCCCCACGAAGCTCATTGATCTGCCTAGACTGCTATTTACCTGCTGGCGTCGCTACCTTCTTGCCCGAGTGTCCGCGGAACGTACGTGTCGGAGCAAACTCGCCTAAGCGGTGACCAACCATGTCTTCCGTTACGAACACCTTCACGAACACCTTGCCGTTATGCACATCAAACGAGAAGCCGACGAACTCGGGAACAATCGTACAAGCTCGCGCCCAGGTCTTGATCGGCGTCTTGGGAGTACCCGCGTCGATCTGTGCCTTGACCTTCTTGTAGACCTTGAAGTCAACATACGGACCTTTTTTTGATGAACGACCCATACCGGTTTACTCCCCGTTCCCCCAGCTCAACTTCCCAACTCATCCACTGGCGGCAATACCACTGAGCATCACCACCCCGCTCACCAAACTTATTTCAACTTCAACACGCCATAGCGACGCGACTTACGACGTCGAATGATCGCCTTGTTCGATGGCTTGCGCCGCTTTCGCGTGAATCCACCCTTGGCCAACTTGCCGGTCGGACTAACCGGATGACGTCCGCCCTTGGTGCGGCCTTCACCACCACCGTGCGGATGGTCAATCGGGTTCATCGCCGTACCGCGAACATGAGGTCGTCGGCCCAGCCAGCGTTTGCGGCCCGCCTTGCCATACTCCACGTTCATGTCATCAGCGTTACCCAGCTTGCCAATCGTGGCCCGACAGGCAGCCGGAATTCGTCGAATTTCACCGCTCGGCAATGACACCTGTGCCCAGCCCGCTTCACGAGCCATCAACACAGCGCCCATTCCAGCCGCTCGGCACAAGGCACCGCCTGTACCCGGCAGCATCTCGATCGAATGGATCGTTAACCCCAGCGGGATATTTCGCAGTGGCAAGCAGCTGCCGACGTTCGGGGGCGCATCCGGACCGCTCTGGACCGTGTCGCCAACCTTCAAACCTTCGGGGGCTAAAATGTACCGCTTTTCGCCGTCCACATAGAACAGCAGCGCCACACGCACATTGCGGTTCGGATCGTACTGAATCGAGTTCACGCGTGCTGGAACATTGTCCTTGTCACGCTTGAAGTCGATGACTCGATATTGCTTCTTGTGACCACCACCACGATGGCGCGCCGTGATGAAGCCTTGATTGTTGCGTCCGCCTGTTTTCGTCAGTGGCTTCAGCAGCGACTTCTCGGGCTTGGCGCCCTTCGTCAACTCCTTGAAATCACTCACGCTGGCATTACGTCGCCCAGCTGATGTCGGTCGATATTTGCGAATTCCCATACGTCCACTCCATCCGATCGATTACTGGTTTAGAAGAAATCGATCCGGTGCTCCTCGATCAGTTCGACGACCGCCTTCTTCCAATTCCGCGTATGAGCGGTTTTGAACTTGTGGCGCCGCAGCTTACCCTTGCGGTTCTGCGTCCGCACCTTGACCACCTTCACGTTAAACATTCCTTCCACGGCACGACGCACATCCAACTTCGTCGCCAGCGGATTGATCTCAAAGGAATATTGATTGTTGCGAGTCGACTTGTGCATGCCCTTTTCCGTCAATAACGGACGGACCAGCACTTGGTCGGGTCGCAGCTCAGGGCCTTTTGCCGGTTCACTCATCTCACCCACTCCTCACTTACACACTCAACTGCCGCTTACGATGCCACCGCCGTCTTGGCGGCCACGCGAGCTCGCAGAGCATCCAGAGCCGCTTTCGTTACGAGTAGCTTGCGCGGTCGCAACACAATCAGAGCATTCAAATCACTCACCGGCGACACTGCTACGCCGGGAATGTTCCGAGCACTGCGGTAAACATTCGCATCCGCAGCTGCCGTGGCCACCAGCGTGCTCTGACCACTCAAATTGAGCGCCTTCAGAACCTGGGCCATTTCCTTCGTCTTTGGTGCAGCAAACGCTAAATCATCCACCACGACAACTTGCGACTTCAAAATCTTGGAAGCAATAGCCATCCGAGTGGCTAGCTGAATCGCCTTCTTTGGCAACCGATAGGAGAAGTCACGCGGCTTTTTGGCGAAAATATGACCGCCACCGACGCGATTTCCCGCTCGTCGCGAACCTGCACGAGCGTTACCCGTTCCCTTTTGACGATACATCTTCTTCGTCGAGCCAGCCACTTCACCTCGCCCCTTGCTGGCGAACGTGCCTTGCCGCTGATTCGCTTGATACATCACGACAACGTCGTGCAGCAACTGCTTGCTGATCCGTGGAGCCAACTCCGCTGGATCAATCGAGTAGCTCCCGACTTCTTTACCCGTCCGATCGTAGATCGGCAAATCAGCCATGACTATCAACCCCACATTAATGCCGGCACAAACCAACCCACGCCAGCCAACCTGATTGAATTACCCAACCTTATTTGTCGCGCGAATAACAACCATGCCACCTGCCGGCCCAGGAACAGCGCCCCGCACCAGCAGCAAATTGTTTTCCGAATCCACGCGCACGACCTGCAGATTTCGAGCGGTAACCTGATCGTTCCCGTACTGACCAGGCATCTTCTTGCCCTTCTTGGGACGACCACCACCGCGCCACGCAGCCAAGCCGCCGCTGGTACCCATATTGCGATGGACCTTCTTCACACCGTGAGTGGCTCGCTGACCAGCAAACCCATGGCGCTTCATCACACCCTGGTAACCACAACCCTTGGTCACGCCCGTCACATCTACTGCCTTGACGCCATCAAAGACATTGACCGTTAGCTTCTGGCCAACTTCGACGCCGGCAACGTCACCACGAAATTCCTTGACAAATCGCTTGGGCTCACAATCAGCCTTCTTGGGAGCCTCCACACCTGCAGCAGCACGACGGCGGGCCCGCTTACTGCCCAGAACGGCCACATGGCCACGCTCACTGCGATTTGCTAAACGACGAGGCTTATCGAGAAAACCAAGCTGGACGGCGGTGTAATGATCACGCTCTTCCGTACGCAACTGCAGCACGTCACAGGGACCCGCTTCAATTACGGTTACCGGCCACGCCTTGCCGGCTGCATCGAAAACTTGCGTCATCCCGACCTTTCGGCCGAGCAATCCCTTGACCATGGTTATTTGCCTCGTCTATCGCTTACAGTAATCAGCAACACCCTTCACACCAACTCAACCACTGCGAAGGGGCCACAGTTTAACCGTTCAGCATCCAGTGCATAGGGCTCTTGGTTATTTATCCGAGAATTTTATCGAACCAAACTATCGCGAAGTCGCCTTAATCTTAATATCCACTCCAGCTGGCAGACTCAATTTATTGAGGGCCTCGATCGTCTTGGCAGTGGCCTGCACAATATCGATCAAGCGCTTGTGAGTTCGAATCTCGAACTGCTGCCGAGCCTTCTTATCAATGTTCGGACCCGACAATACCGTGTATCGTTCGACGCGAGTTGGCAGCGGAATCGGACCATGAACTTCGGAGTGAGTTCGCTTGGCCGTATCCACGATCTCCAACGCACTCTGATCCAAAACAGCATGATCATAAGCTTCCATGCGAATTCGAATCACTTCGTGCGGTGCACCAGCCACAGCAAATCTCCTTACCTAACTTACCGACTACCCACTTACCGTATTCTCAAACCCACGACCAAAACCACTCGCGGATCGTCTTACATTTCTTCTCTGTCTCAGCGAAGTATCGCCCGCCAGATGGGAAACGGCAGAATGTAGACCCCTTTTATCGGCAAGTCAACAGGGGCCCTGAGGATCTTTATGTCGTATTTTGTATTTACCGCCGAACTCGCGAGGAATCAGGCTCCCTGGCAGCCGCCACTGCGCCCTCGCGGCAGCGTTTTCGCAGCACCGTTTTCGCGGTGGCGATGCTAGTCTCGACGAACTATACTCACCCATCTTCTCGTTTTGCCTCAATCCTGCCCGGGAGTCCAGCGCCGATGAATGTGCGACGAGCGGTCATAACCACGGCAGCACCGCATCAGCATACGCTGCCTCTCCAACAGTTAGTCGATCGCGACGGCCAGCCTAAAACCGCTTTGCAGCTGATTTTGGAAGAGGTGCGAGCGGCGGATATTCAAGACATCTGCCTGATCATTCAGCCCGGTGATGCCACCGAATATCGCCGGGCCGCAGGTCCTCACGCCGCCGATCTGCAGTTCGTCGAACAGCCCGCTCCACTCGGCTACGGACAAGCCTTGTATCTCGGCCGCAACTTTGTCGGCGACGAACCATTTCTGCACGTCGTCGGCGATCATGTTTTTTTGAGCCAGTCCCAGGATCGCTGTGCACGTCAGCTGGTGAACGCCTTTCGCGACTGCCACTGCTGTATTTCGGCCGTGCAAGCGACTCGAGAAACCAAACTGCCCTACTTCGGAGCCGTCGGCGGACAACTGGTCGCCGGCCACAACAAGCTCTACCAAGTCGCCCGCGTCCTCGAGAAGCCCACACCCACACAGGCGGAGCAAGAATTAATCACGGCGGGGCTGCGAGCCGGCTACTATCTCTGCTACTTCGGCATGCACGTGCTCACACCCAGTGTCCTCAAAATTCTGGCTGATCAGCTGCAGCAGACAAACGAAAAAGTGAGTCTCTCACGCACCCTCGCACAGCTCGCGCAGCAAGAACGCTACCTGGCCCTGCATGTGCAAGGAACCCGCTACGATCTCGGCATGAAATATGGCTTGCTGCTCGCCCAACTCGCGATTTCCCTGACGGGTCGCGATCGCGATCAGATTCTCACCGAGCTCCTGGAACTGACCGCCAGCGGTGCGGCTGCCCATCACGCCAGCTAAACAGGAAGCTGCCCCGCCATGGAATCGCTCCTCGATATCCTCACGTCATCCGATGCGGCCGTGCGACATCGTTCACTGGCTGCCGTCTGTGCTGGACAATCTCTGGAAACACTGCTGGCAGCGACGCACACCATCGACGATTTTCGCCGCCACGCCACCAACCTCTACCAGCGCGTCCGGGCACTCTTTTTTCTGGCTGCCATTCATCGCTACGAAATACCTCAGCGTCTGGCGACAGGCGCCCCCAGCTGCATTTCGTCGCTCGCTTATCGACATCTACTCGAACGGCGTTTTGCCGAATCGATTGACGAGTTTCTGCGACAGCAAGCTGCCACGGGACCGTCCGAAGCGATCTCCAGCGGTTTGGCACAAGCCTATCGTCAGTTCGGCTTTCAAACACTCGCTGATCAAGTTCGCCAGAGCGTCCGCCAGGTCCGCGGCAATCAGTGGATGTTTCGCCTCGGCCACCCACTCGACTCGCCACTCACCCTGCGCCGCGAACTGCGTCAGCGGCCCGACCACGACTCGCCCTTCCCCGTACTGCGCGAACGGACCGCTGTCCGACTTGATTTCAGTCATAGTGCGTGGAGCGACATCTTTTTTCTAGGGATGGATTTTCCCGCTGGTGCGCGTGTTTTGAATGTCTCCATCGATTTGGGAGTCGCCGGTCAGCCGCCGCAGCCGCCCATTGAATCGTTTGTGCGCGTGATCGATCGCCCGGTGCTGCGACTGACGAGCGTCGACTTGGGCGCCACCGTGGAACTGACCCGCATCTCCGAACTCTTTGACTTCGGACGTGACCATCTGGGACTGCTCAAAGCGGCCGTCATTGCGGCTGGAATTGTGCCGCCCGGCATGGAAGGTTCGAACCACGCTCTTTCCGAACTGCTGGATCGACTGGTCGGCCCCGGCTTGGGACTCGAAGTTGCCAGCCAGGTGTACAACCTGCCCAAAGGCTCACGACTGGCCGTCTCCACCAACCTCCTCGGCTCACTCATCTCTATGCTGATGCGGGCGACCGGTCAAATCGAGAGCCTGACCGGCCCGCTCACGGAAAACGACCGCCGCATCGTGGCTGCACGGGCGATTCTCGGCGAGTGGCTAGGAAGCTCCGGTGGCGGCTGGCAAGACTCGGGCGGCGTCTGGCCCGGCATCAAGCTGATTCATGGTGTCGAAGCGCAGCCGGGAGATCCCGAGTGGGGCATTAGTCGCGGCAGTTTACTACCACGTCATCGGCTCCTGGGAGAAGATGAATTCTCCCGCGAAACCCGCGATAAATTGCAAGACTCCCTCGTGCTCGTGCATGGCGGACTAGCCCAAAACGTCGGCCCCATCCTGGAAATGGTGACCGAAAAATATCTGCTCCGCGGCGAAGCGGAGTGGCAAGCACGCGGCACCGCCATCGCCTACCTCGATGAAATCCTGGCAGCCCTGCGGGCCGGCGATTTACGCACCCTGGCCCACTGGACGACGCTCAACTTTTCCGGCCCGCTGCAGTCCATCATTCCTTGGACGACGAACCGCTTCACCGACCTGCTGATCGAGCGTGCTCGGGCCCGATTTGGCAGCGATTTCTGGGGCTTTTTGATGCTCGGCGGAATGGCCGGCGGTGGCATGGGCTTCCTCTTTGATCCTGCCTGCAAAGCGGCCGCCCACACGTGGCTCGCCGCCACCATGAGTGAACTAAAACAAGAACTGGAACATGCGCTGCCATTTGCCATGGAACCGGTCGTGTTCACGTTTGCCGTCAACGACCGTGGCACCTGGGCCGACTTGCTTACCGGCGAAGAAGCGGCACTGTCGAGTGGTTATTACAGTTTGCTGGCCCCGCAGTGGCTGCTCGCCGGACAACGCGACCTCTCGCCCCTCACCCAACTCGAACTACGACGCCTCGGCAACTCGCTCGCCACCGGCCAAATGCCCACTGGCACCGCTCATCAGTTGCTGCAAAGCGTCCTGCCACGCTCGTCCACGCAAACCACAAACCATCAGCAGCTCCAAAACTGGCTCCACCGGTTTGGCTTCGACGAGCGTCACCAGGAGCAACTGCGTTCGGACCTCCGTTCAGGTCGCATCGGACTAGCGCAAAATCGACTGCCACCGACCACGCTGATTGAACCGGTCGAGCCGTGTGATTACGTCGACCTCCGCACGGTTCACCCCACCACGCAGTGGCAAACGCTCGGAGCGGCCGCACTCGAGCAGGGCCAGGTGGCTGTCATCTCGCTGGCAGCCGGAGCCGGTAGCCGCTGGACCGAAGGTGCAGGCGTCGTCAAAGCCCTGCATCCGTTTTGTAAGTTCCACGGCCAACATCGCAACTTCCTGGAAGTTCACTTAGCCAAATCACGGCGCACGAGCGCTCTGGCTCGTCGTCCCCTGCCCCACGTGTTCACCACGGGCTACCTCACGGACGAACCCATTCGTGCTCACCTGGAACAATGCCGCTCCTACGATTATCCCGGCCCCGTGATGATCTCGACCGGCCGCAGCGTCGGCCTGCGCACCATCCCCATGACACGCGATCTGCGCTTTGAATGGGAAAATCTGCCCCAGCAAACACTCGATCCCCAGCGCGAGAAGCTGCGTACCAGCCAACGCTCCGCCCTGCTCGAATGGGCCCGCCAACAAGGTGAAGGAAACGACTACGTCGACAACCTGCCGCAGCAATGTTTGCATCCGGTCGGACACTGGTACGAAGTTCCCAATCTGCTGCTCAATGGCACTCTCGCACAATTACTGACCACGCATCCACAGCTGCAGTACTTACTCCTGCATAACGTCGACACCCTCGGAGCCCACGTCGATCCCGGCCTGCTCGGAGCTCACATTGCCACTGGAGCTTGTTTGACGTTTGAAGTGATCCAGCGGCGAGTCGATGATCGCGGTGGCGGCCTGGCGCGCGTCAACGGACAAGTGCGCATCCTGGAAGGGCTCGCCATGCCGCACGAAGATGACGAATTCCGCCTGCCGCTCTACAACTCCATGACCACCTGGATTCACCTCGACGCCCTGCTCGACTTGTTCGGCCTGACACGCGCGCAGCTGACCGATACCGCCGCCGTGAACGAAGCGGTGCGCCGACTAAGTCGGCGGATTCCCACCTACGTCACGCTCAAAGATGTGAAAAAACGGTGGGGCCGAGGCCAAGAGGATATCTTTCCCGTCGCGCAGTACGAGCAGCTCTGGAGCGACATGACTTCGCTCCCCGAGCTGAAGTGTGGCTTCATCGCCGTCCCGATCTTCCGTGGCCAACAGCTCAAACACCCCGCCCAACTCGACGGCTGGCTCCGCGATGGCTCCGCAGACTACGTTGACTCCTTATGCCATTGGTAGTGGGTAGTGGGTAGTGGGTAGCCCGTACACCTCACCACAAACCGCCATCTTGCCCAGTTCGCCAAATCCACCTAACGAGTAAATTCCACCCAAGCCGTACGACGCGCACGGGATCTTCGGAAAATCCGTTACCAGCGGAGGTTCGGTTGTATCGACTGTACTCAACGCTCCGAATTGGTAAGCAGAAGCCGGTCGATTTTGAGATCGAACGGAAGCAATGGATTGCTAACCAAAACGATCTTTACGGATGTTGGTAGAGGCCGACCACTTGTGCTGCACAAGAAGGGTAGGGAGGAAGTTGGTGAACGTCCGCTCTACCGAGCTCGTCTGCGGGAACGTCTGGTCGCCCGACAGCAAGGCATACTGGTAGTTGCCACCGAGGGTGACGATCGTGTTCTCCATGCGCCAGCGGTAGAGTGCTCCAAGGCGGTGCGTCTGATAGTCGTTTGTAAACGTGTTACTCAGGAGCGAGTCGATAACGGAGAAGTTTCCAGTGGCGGTATCGATGGTGTTGGTCGTCTTTTTCGAGCCGTTGCGCGAGAATGACGGTTCGTATGTGAGCTGGATCATGTCGCGCTCGCCGATCGGCTCG
>JBJSXJ010000163.1:0-25651 GCA_046086325.1 Planctomycetota bacterium
CAAATACTTGATGCGTGATGATTCCATTCGCAGCACGTCTTTCTACCAATCTCAGATCCATTCGTGGTGATCCTCCCCACGCTCGGCGGGATTCTACCGCTGGAGGCAGTCAGTCGCAAGGCAAGTAGCAGCCGCGTCGCCACTTGCAACCTGGCAGCAATGCTAGCCACTGGAACCGCGGAGAGACTATCTTATTCGTCCAGCACCAACCGACAGTCGCTTTACTTCCACACCCAAATCGCTGGCGTTGTCTTTTATGCTTGCTGACTACTCGCCCTACGCCCCGCTCGAGTCGCATCACCACGGCCTTTGTTTTCGCGCTGTCACACCAGATGGCAAACAAGCGGAACTGCGCTCGCTCTCCAGCCTGGCAGCCGTCCCACCCCAGGCCGCTTTACGCTCCCCTCGATCCCTCGTCGCGCCGTCCACGCTCGATCCGCTCACCGGCGCGCGCCTGCAGCGTGCGCAGTTCCGCTTGTTTGCCATCTTGTGTGACAGCGCGAAAACAAAGGCCGTGGTGATGCGACTCGAGCGGGGCGTAGGGCGAGTAGTCAGCAAGCATAAAAAACAACGCCAGCGATTGGGGTGGAAGTAAAGCGACTGTCGGCGGGTGACGATGCGCATAAGATAGTCTCTCCGCGGTTCTAGTGGCTAGCATTGCTGCCAGGTTGCAAGTGGCGATGCTGCTGCTACTTGCCTTGCGACTGTCTGCCTCCAGCGGTAGAATCCCGCCGAGCGTGGGGAGGATCACCACGAATGGATCTGAGATTGGTAGAAAGACGTGCTGCGAATGGAATCATCACGCATCAAGTATTTGATCTGGCCGGGGTTGGCTCGGTTATGGGGCCTGGGGCAATGGCGGGGATTGGCACTGGCGCTCTGCTTTGCCGTCCTGCTGAATGCAGCGCTACTGGCGAGCTGGGGTGAGGTCGGGGAACTGGAACGCGGTGCTCGCTGGGGGCTGTGGGGCGTAATTCTCGGAATATGGCTCTTTTCGGCACGGGATTCGCACCGGTGGTTGTCGTGGCGGGCGAGTCTGCCAAAAAGTACCGACTTGCAACCCCTGTTCCAACGAGCACAGAACGAGTATTTACAAGGGCACTGGGTGGCAGCGGAGGTGAGTTTGCGGGAGTTGTTGTCGCAGGCTGAGGGGGATACCGAAGCGCGACTGCTGCTCGCGACGCTCTATCGCCGAACGGGGCGAGTCGATTTGGCACGTGAACAATTGTCAGAGCTCGCTCGTAAGGACGGAGCGGAACGATGGCGGTTGGAAATCAACCGGGAGTGGGAATTTATCGCTCGGGAAACTGAGCAACCAATGGTCGCCTCATAGATTGGGAATGGGGGGGAGTAAATCATGTACGAGCGTTTTACAGATCGAGCACGCAAGGTGATGCAGCTGGCCAATCAAGAGGCCCAGCGCTTCAACCATGAGTACATTGGCACCGAGCACATCTTGCTGGGATTGGTCAAGGAAGGCAGCGGCGTGGCGGCGAACGTCCTGAAAAACCTGGAAGTGGATCTGCGCAAGATTCGCATGGAAGTGGAACGCTTGGTGCAAAGCGGCCCGGAAATGGTGACGATGGGGCGACTGCCTCAAACTCCGCGTGCCAAAAAGGTCGTCGAGTACTCCATGGAGGAGGCTCGCAACCTGAACCACAATTACGTGGGCACGGAGCACATCTTGCTGGGACTGCTGCGCGAACAAGAAGGCGTGGCTGCACAGGTCCTGATGAATCTCGGCCTGAAACTGGATGAAGTGCGAGAGGAAGTACTGAATCTGCTGGGACACGGTTTGGAGGGCAGTGAAGTCTCCGAACGCGGTGGCCGGGAACCAGCGGGTGCGACCGGCGGCGAAACCGGACCGGCGACAAAGGGTGGTAAGTCGAAGACGCCAGCACTCGACAGTTTTGGTCGCGATCTGACCGAACTGGCGCGGCAAGGAAAATTGGATCCGGTGATTGGTCGCGAAACGGAAATTGACCGTGCGATTCAAGTGCTCTGCCGCCGCATGAAGAACAATCCTGTGTTGCTGGGCGAAGCTGGTGTGGGGAAGACGGCGATTGTCGAGGGCTTTGCGCAGCGTGTGGTCAGTGGGAATGTCCCAGAATTGTTAGCGGACAAGCGGATCGTCGTTTTGGATCTGGCGATGATGGTCGCCGGAACAAAGTATCGCGGACAGTTCGAAGAGCGCATCAAAGCGGTGATGAACGAAGTTCGTCGGGCTCGTAACACCATTCTCTTCATCGACGAACTGCATACGTTGGTCGGGGCGGGTGGAGCGGAGGGGGCGATTGACGCTGCCAACGTGCTCAAGCCGGCCTTATCACGTGGTGAGATTCAGTGCATCGGTGCGACCACGCTGGATGAGTATCGCAAGTACATCGAAAAGGATAGCGCGCTGGCACGTCGTTTTCAGGAAATCGTGGTTAATCCACCGACTCGAGATCAGACGGTCGAGATTCTCAAGGGGCTGCGATCGCGCTACGAAGAGCATCATCGCGTGAAAATCGAGGATGCGGCAGTGCTGGCGGCGGTCGAAATGTCCGAGCGTTACATCACCGCGCGCTGCTTGCCGGACAAAGCGATCGACGTAATTGACGAGGCGGGAGCCCGCGTGCGACTGCGCACCATGAATCGTCCGCCCGATCTCAAGGAGATCGATGACGAAGTCGAGAAGCTGAATAAGCTCAAAGAGGAAGCGGTTGCGAATCAGGACTTCGAGAAGGCTGCGTCGCTGCGCGATCAAGCGGATAAGCTCAAGAAGAAGAAGGATCAAATCACGCGGGATTGGCGTGACAAGTCACGGGATGCGGATGGAGTGGTGGATGAGGACGTGATCGCGGAAGTGGTCTCGAAGATGACCGGTATTCCGCTCACTCGAGTCTCCACGGAAGATAGCAAGCGATTGATGAAGATGGAGGATGATCTGCATCGCCGCGTGATCAGCCAGGACGAGGCGATCAAGGCGATCGCTCGGGCGGTACGTCGCAGTCGCAGTGGCTTGAAAGATCCCAAGCGCCCGACGGGCTGCTTTGTGTTTGCCGGTCCCACGGGCGTCGGTAAAACGCTGCTCGCCAAAGCACTCGCCGAATTCATGTTTGGTGATTCCGATGCGCTCATTCATGTCGACATGAGTGAGTACATGGAAAAGCATAATGCGAGCCGATTGATTGGTGCGCCGCCGGGCTATGTGGGGTATGAGGAAGGCGGTCAGTTGACCGAGAAGATTCGTCGTCGTCCCTATGCGGTTGTGCTGCTCGACGAAATCGAAAAGGCTCATCCGGACGTCTTCAACATGCTGCTGCAGGTGATGGAAGAAGGTCGGCTCACCGACGGCTTCGGGCGTCACGTGGATTTCCGCAACGTGATTTTGATCATGACGACGAATGCGGGTGCGGAAGCGATCAAGAATGAGTCGGCATTTGGCTTCCAGAAGCCCGAAGATGACGCTTCATTTGAAAGCATGAAGGGACGAGTGCGCGAGCGAATCGAACGCGTGTTCCGCCCTGAATTCCTCAATCGCCTCGACGAAGTGATTATCTTCCGTCATCTGACGAAAGAGGATTTGAAGCGGGTCATCGACCTCGAGCTGGGCAAAGTCAAGGAGCGCTTGCTGGAGCGAGGTTTGACGCTGATTCTTACGGATGACGCCAAAGAGTTCCTCATTCGCAAAGGCTCGGACCTGGACTATGGTGCTCGGCCCTTACGTCGCGCGATCGAGCAGTTCATCGAAGATCCACTCAGTGAAGAATTGCTCAAGGGCGAGTTCACGGGGCAGGACACGGTAACCGTCGATGCGATCAAGGACGACGAAGGCAAACTGCGTCGTCTAGACTTTAAGGGTACTCGCAAGGCTCCGGCACCGGAGGCTGTGGCGGCTGGTTCGTCCACGGGCTCTGTCACGCTGGCCGACGACCAGTCGATCACGAAGTCTGAATAGACCGGCCGGGTAAAGTTGCGACCTGGACTTACCAGGGAAACTTAACGGGTAGACTTAACGGGTAGACTTAACGAAATCGATTTAAGCTACCTGGTCGTTAAAGTCGATGAGATCGGACATGGGAAATCCTCGTCCGATCACATCGAGCTCTGATTTAACGCCAGCAAACTATGGCAGGCAGGCAAGTTGGGCTGCGCGCTTGGTGAGTGATTTAGGGCGACAGGTCCTGGAGTCGCTCGCTGCGATCGGGATGTTTGCCCTCTTTTGCTGGCAGACTTTACGCTGGCTTTGTACTCGTTTGCCGCGTGGCGAGACGCTCTGGCCCAATTTCTATCAAGTGGGCGTGTTGAGCCTACCGGTGGTGGCCTTAACGGGCACCTTCATTGGCATGGTACTGGCGGTCCAGAGCTATTTTCAGTTCCGTCAACTAGGACTGGAAACCCGCCTGGGCGCACTCATTAATATGTCGCTGCTGCGCGAGTTGGGACCGGTGCTGGCGGCGACGATGTTAGCTGGACGAGTGGGCAGTGCGATGTCGGCCGAATTGGGGACGATGCGGGTCACGGAGCAGATCGATGCTCTGACCAGTATGGGAGCCAATCCGATCCACTATCTCGTCGTGCCCCGGCTGTTAGCCTGTCTGTTTTTGATTCCCACGTTGGTTGTCGTAGCGGACTTCATGGGAGTCGTGGGCGGTGCGGCCTACAGCATTCTCATCCTGGACATTGATCAACATCATTACTGGCATAACTCCGAACAGTATGTCAGCACGTTTGATTTGCTGAGCGGTATTTTTAAAAGCTTATTTTTCGGGGCCGTGATTGCTGTCGTGGGATGTTATCGCGGGTTTCATTGCGATGCGGGAGCGGAAGGTGTCGGGCGCGCCGCGACGGCGGCATTTGTGAATTCCTTCGTCCTCATCCTGCTCCTCGACTTGCTCCTCGGAATCCTCCTCGACGCTCTGTATTACACGCTGTGGCCCGAGGGCCTGAAGCTGTTTGGCTGACCGTCGTGAGAAGTACTGAATGAAAAGTTTTAATTGGGCAGTACTGAATGGGCAGCACGGAACGAGTGCCGAGGATCGGGAAAACTGGGACTAGGAATTGGATCTGGCGATGGATGGTAGACAACAGCAGTCAGAAGGAGCAGAAGGAGCCGGGATAACCGCCGCTGCGCCGGCGGTTCAGCCGACCCTGCTGGAACTGCGCGATGTGACAGTGTCCTTCGGTCGCCAGCATGTGCTGCGGGATTTGCAACTGGCGATTCCGCGCGGACAAACGGTCGCCGTGATTGGAGAAAGCGGTTGCGGTAAATCGGTGTTATTAAAGACCATCATTGGGCTCGTGCGTCCGTCGCGTGGTGCCGTGCTTTTTGATGGTCGAAACTTGTCTGAAATGTCCGATCGCGAACTCACTCGACAGCGAGTGCGGTTTGGATATGTGTTCCAGCAAGCTGCGTTGTTCGATAGTTTGACGGTGGGACAAAATATTGCCTTTCCCATCCGTCAACATGCGCCGCGGCGCGTGAGCGATCTTGATCGGCTCGTGAAGACTCGTTTAGCCGAAGTTGGTTTGCCGGCATCGGTCGCGCAGAAGAAGCCAGCGGAATTATCGGGAGGTATGCGCAAGCGAGTGGGCTTGGCACGAGCCTTGATGTTGGATCCTGAGATGGTGCTGTATGACGAACCAACCACGGGACTCGACCCGATCATGAGTGATGTGATCAATGAACTCATCATGCGAACTCGGTTAACTCGCCCCGTCACAAGCATCGTGGTGACGCATGACATGCGCACCGCGCGGAAGGTAGCGGATCGAGTGGTGATGCTGAATCCATTGTCACGGTTATCGGCCGGTGAGAATCAGATGATCTTTGACGGGCCGCCCAGTGAATTAGACCGAACGACCGATCGACGTGTGACGCAATTCGTACAAGGCTTGGCAGGCGAACGAATCATGGAGCTGCGTGGCGAAGAGCCAGCGGCGTGAGATCATGGAAGAGCGATCCTTACAATTGCGTGTGGGTGTCGTGGTCGTCGTGGCCGCGATGATTGGTACGCTCTTGGTGCTCTACTTCGGTGGCCAGCGTTCCTTGATGCTGCAGCCTCAAAAGACGCTTTATCTCTGGTTTCCCCAAGCACCTGGAGTGGCTGCTCAGACGCCGGTACGCAAGAACGGTGTGCTCATTGGTCGTGTGACGGATGTGATGTTGTGGGACGAGGGAGGAGTTGTACTAACGGCCAAGATCGAAACCAAATTCAAGATTCGTCGCAGTGAAATCTGCCGCATCAGTACCGCCTCTTTGCTGGGAGATGCCGTTTTGGAATTCGTTCCCAGCAATCTACCCGGCGCATCGACGGAGGAGATTGGTGACGATGAGTTCATCAAGGATGGTATCGTCGCGCAAGATCCACTCAAGGTATTGGTGGGATTGGAAAGCAAACTAAGCGGTGCGGTTGCTTCGATGGAAGTAGCGGGAAACGAAGTGACAGTACTCGCTCGCAACATGAATACCATCGTGGGAAATAACCAAGAGGTGTTTCAGCGTGTGATCCAAAAATCTGAATTGGCCATGGATCACTTTCGCACCGCGATGGGCAATTTAGACGGCTTGGTGGGAGATCCAGAGTTCAAAGAACGGTTGCGCAAGGCTCTGGAGGGGTTGCCACAATTAATGGCTGATTCGCAGTTGATGATCACGGAAGCGCGACAAACGCTGGCTAGTGTGCAACAGACAACGGAGAATGCTCGAGGCAATCTGGAAAACTTGGAGCGTTTTACGAAGCCGTTGGCTGAGCGTGGCGACAAACTGGTGGAAAAGATTGAAAGTAGTGTGGGTAATATCGACGTGCTGCTCGACCAGCTAGCGACGTTCAGTGAAAGTTTGAATAACCGTGACGGTACGCTCGGTCGTTTAATTCATGATCCAGATCCCTATCAGCGGTTACAGCGCACACTAGGTAACATCGAAGATGCCACGCGTCGTCTCCGACCGATTCTCGATGACGTCCGAGTGTTTTCTGACAAAGCGGCGAGCGACCCGTCGGTCTTCGGGATCAATGGAGCGATCAAGAATCGCAATAAGCCCATCGGCGTTGGCAGTAAACAAAGCTCCAGCCTCTGGGAAGATTCGCAGCGTTAACGCGGAAGCCGCAACGATCGATTGACGATGCGTCGCGGAGGGGGGGGCGTAGAGGCTGCGGTGGCGCGAGCATCAGCGACCGCTTGTACCTCGGGGAGGCAACGGAACCGCTTGTCCTTGCCAAGCTTGCCCACGCAGCGCTTCAGCTCGAGCTCGTAATTCCTGGGGCGGTACGTTTTGCTGTGGAATGAGCTGGAAATCGAGTTGGCGTTCATCGCGGATTTCGTGGGGCCAGATGCTCTCCGAGAAAAAGTCGAGCGGCGGATATTCATACCAGGGCGGAGAAATCGTGTTTTGGACGGTCAGCGTTTCGTAGCCATCCTTGATGAGCTGTACCTTGCGTGTGCCGTAGTAAGTGAAGGGTGTGGAGGCCGGGGTGACGCCAATTTCCTGATCGTCAATCAGCACTCGGGCGCCGGGTGGAGTGCTGCGGATCGTCAGCCGACGACGCACACAGCCGGTGCTGAGTCCCAGGCCAACGAGCGTCAGCAGGGCAACTGTCAGAAGTCGATGTGAGTGGACAGTGATCATCCCCAAGCTGCTTTTCACGAGTTTGAGCTCCGATCCCTTCCGGAGAGTGGTTTATGCTCCGGGTTTCGCAGGTATGTGGGACCTGTTAACCGGTAGTCGGGGACCGTGAACGACGGCGGAACTATAGGGATTCTCGGGAAATGGTCCTAGGCCGAAGTTTGAATAAATGGTTAGAATGGGCGACGCACGGGGCGGGGCGTACGGCCGTGTGAAGGCTGGCGAATCGAGGTCGTTAAAAGACTTTTATCCCACGGACAGTGGGGCTTGGTGCTCATGGGCAGTTGGAACGATGGTTTGAAATGCACGGCGTTGACCGATGTCGGTATGCGTCGCCGCAACAATCAGGATGCGCACCGAGTGGTGCTGGCGCCCGACGAGGCGACGTGGCGTGAGCGCGGCCATGTACTGATGGTGGCCGATGGCATGGGGGCACATGCGGCGGGTGAATTGGCGAGTAAGTTAGCCGTCGATAATGTACCGCATCTCTATCTGAAGCATCGCGAGTTGTCACCGCCCGAGGCGCTGCGGAAGGCGATCCAGGAAGCTAATTCTGAGGTCCATCGGCGGGGCCAGGCGAATCCTGATTTTCATCACATGGGGACGACCACCAGTGTGCTCGTCTTGCTGCCGGAGGGAGCGATTGCCGCTCACCTGGGTGACAGTCGAATCTATCGATTACGCGATAATACCTTTGAGCAATTGACGTTCGACCACAGTTTGGTGTGGGAGATGCGTCGCGATTCTGACTTGCCACCGGGGACCGATTTATCCCTACTGCCGAAAAACGTGATTACTCGTTCGCTGGGGCCGAACCCGTCGGTGGAAGTCGATTTAGAGGGGCCCTTCCCCTTGCAACCTGGCGATACGTTTTTGCTTTGCAGTGATGGTTTGACGGGACAAGTGCCCGACGAAGAACTGGCGTCGATCTTGCGTAATTTGCCGCCCGACGAAGCACCTCAAGTGCTGGTGGACCTGGCCAATCTTCGTGGTGGACCGGACAATATCACCGTGATTGTTGCCCGCGTGAGCCAAGAAGATCGCACCTCCAGTAGTGGTGCTTTGACCGTAGAACCGGGGGCGACGGCTGAAATCCATCCGGCGATTTGGGTGGCAGCGGGAGTTGCTGGGCTGGCCAGTGCGGCGCTTTTTATCGCTCAGAGTTGGTTGTGGGGAACGGTGTCGTTGATTCTAGCGGTGGCGATCATCGGCGCGGGGTTCATCAATGGTTGGCGGACACCCTGGTCTCAATCCATTGGAGGTGGCGGCCGGTTAGGTAAAGGTCCACACGCGCAGGTGACGTGCACGCCTCCGACCGAGTTGCTGGCCAAAATGGCTCGGCTGGCTGAAGACTTGCAAGAGGCGGCGAAGGATAAGGCGCTGACCTTAACGGCCTTTGATCAGGCGTGTGAGCGTTCGCGGACGGCAGCCAAACGCGGAAATCTCGATGAAGCGCTGCGTGGTTACAGTCGAGCGATCACATCGGCGATGCGGGAATTTCGTCAAGCGAGCCGCAAACGTTCCATCGATTCCGCGTTGGATTAGCTTCCTTATCTACCCAGTCTTCCCAAATGCCCAAGCCGATCGGTGATTGATCTTCCCCGATTTTCTCCGCCTTGGTACCGTCTCGGGCGTTGTGCGGATGCAGGCCGAGCTAAGTCACTTAGGGCGCTGATCATCCGTGTTTGAATTCGGCTGGCGGTTTAATCTGCCTGAGTGGAGCGGTGTGGTGCGGGGGATGTCATGCGCCAGATGACTCGGTATGTCCTGCGCGAATTCAGCAGTGTCTTTCTGGTGACGCTTTTCGGTTTCACGTTGCTGGTCATCATGGCCGTGTTGATTGTGGAAGCGATTCGACAGGGGTTGGGGCCGGAGCCCGTCATGCGCATGATTCCCTATGCGCTCCCGACAGCTTTACGTCCAGCGATTCCCGTCGCGATGCTCTTCGCGGCTTGTAGTGTCTTCGGTCGCATGTCAGCCCTGAACGAGTTCGTCGCCGTCAAATCACTGGGTATTAGTCCCATGGCTTTGATTTGGCCGACACTGATTCTGGCCTTTCTCGTCAGCTTGCTGTCGGTTGGAATCAACGACGTGGCGGCGACTTGGGGCCGTGAAGGAGCGCAGCGCGTCGTCCTGCAATCACTCGAACAAATCGTCTACGGAACTCTTCGTACTCATCGCTCCTATCGCACCTCGAATGGTCGCGTGTCGATGAGTGTACGACGTGTCGATGATCGGGAGTTGATTCAGCCGACGATGAGTTTTCAATCGGCAGATGGTCAGCGAACCGTAACGTTGACGGCCGAAAAGGCTGAGCTACGTGGCGATCCCGAACTGAATAAGTTGGCGATTCACATGTGGAATACGGTAGTCGAGTTCGGTGATCGTACGTCGGCCTATTATCCCGACGAGCTGCGATACGAGATTCCGCTGCGCGATGCCGTTCGTAATTCGAGTTCCGTCAAACATCCCACGGAATATGCGTCGCGCGACATTCCCGAAGAGATCATGAATCAATTGAGTACGATCAGTCGTCGTGAGCAATCGCTCGCAGCGCTGGCCGCTTGTCAATTGCTCACGGGCGACTTCGCCGCTTTGAAGACCAGCCGCTGGTCGAGTTCCTATCAGGATTTGACGGGCCATCAAATGCGTTTGCATCGCTTGTACACCGAGCCCTGGCGACGATGGTCGGAAGCCTTCAGTTGTTTTTTCTTCGTCTGGGTCGGAGCGCCACTGGCAATTCGCCTGCGCAACGCGGACGTATCAACCACGTTTCTCGCGGCATTTGGACCAATCCTGGTTTTGTACTATCCGCTCCTGGCAATTGTGTTAGGGCAAGCCAAAGTGGGAGCGATTCCACCCATCAGTGTCTGGCTCAGTAATCTCTGTGCGGCGATTGCCGGAGTCATTCTCTTCCGTCACGTGTGGCGCTATTAACCGAAGTGAGTGAGGGAGAGGGGCGGTTGATGAATCATGGCTGAGAAGACAACGAGGAGGATTTGGATGCTGGCTCGGTGGCCGATTTTTTACAAATTGCTGCTGGGTGTTTGCCTGCTGCTCTTGATGGTTGGTTTGCTGGTATTCACTGGCTTCAGTGGCACCTACGCTTTTCGTCATTTGGCGCGTAGTATCAGTCGACGCGCAGCGGAGATGCCTCGTTCGGCCGAGCTGACTCGCAGTATTGCGGAGCTGCGTGGGGTGTTTGCTCCTCTGCAGCCGTCACTGGATACCTCGCTCACCGATTTGGCACCGCAACAATCTCTGACACTCGCTCGACATCGATTGAGTCAAAAATTGGCGGACGTGCGTCTGGCATTTCAGCGTTATCGAGAGCAACTGGAACGCAATGCAGACTCGAATCTCAGCATTGATGATGACAGTGATGAGTGGGAAACCGTACACCAAATCGAGGCCTCGCTTGATCGACTGGAAGTACTCAAGCAGGATCACAACGGACTACTTAAAAGTTACGGACTGTCGGCATGGGATGAAGAACTCGAGCGAATCGAGCAGCTCAGTGCAGCACTTCCGAACCATCTGCATCAGCGGATGTTCTCGCTTTTGGCCGATGTGCGTGGACGTTATCGAACGTGGATCTATCTGACCAGTTTCAGCGCGATCACGACGGTCGTCCTGTTGATCGCTTTAGGAGTGCTCTTTTGGGTGTGGATTTTTGGACCCTTGCGGCAGTTGGTGGCCGAGTCGCGTCGGATCACGGCGGGCGATCTTCATCATCGCATCCAGATCGATACGGCAGATGAGGTGGCGGAACTGGCGCGAGCGATCAACGACATGACGGATGCCTTTCAGTCGATCCGCGATCATTTGAATGAGCAGGTCAAACAGCGGACGAAAGAGGTGGTGCGAAGCGAGCAGTTGGCTAGCGTGGGATTTCTGGCGGCTGGTGTCGCACACGAGATCAATAATCCACTGGCTGCGATTGCCATGTGTGCGGAATCGCTCGAGTCGCGCATCCCTGATGTCCTCTCGATCAGCACCGATGATGTGGCCGCCGGGGCACTCCCAGATGAACATCACGCACGCGATTTAGCCATCATTCAAAAATATCTGCGGCGCATTCAAGAGGAAGCGTTTCGCTGTAAGGGAATCACCGAGAAGCTGCTCGACTTTTCCCGCTCCAGTACCGTACTACGCGAAGAAACGGATCTCTGTCGAGTGGTGTCCGATGTGGTGGAGATCGTCGAAACACTCTCCGATTATCGCGATCGACGGGTGGAGTTTATCGAGTCGGAATCTGTGTCAGCTTGGGTGAATCCGGCGGAGATCAAGCAGGTGATTCTCAATCTGCTCACGAATGCGCTGGATAGCCTCGATCCGGGAGGGCGAGTTCAGGTCCGGTTGACTCGAGTGGGACAGGCGGCGGAATTGCACGTGGAAGATAACGGCTGCGGGATGACAGAGGAGGTGCTCAGGCATTTGTTCGAGCCCTTCTTCACTCGCCGTCGTCAGGGACGGGGCACGGGACTGGGGATGTCAATTACCTATCGGATCATTCAGGAGCATGGTGGCACGATTGATGTGACCAGTGCCGGACCGGGTAAAGGGTCTCAAGTACGCGTGATTTTGCCGCTGAAAATGGCGGAACAAACGTTGGATTACGGCCGATCGCGAGGTCTGCCATTGTTGGGTGCTGCATGAAAAACATGGCGTCAAAAACCAATCAAACACGACGACTCAAGGTACTGTTCGCGGACGATGAAACGGCTCTGCAGGAACTGATCAGCCTCGAGTTGCCGCGGTGGGGTCACGAAGTGACGGTCTGTCCGGACGGATATACGGCCATCGCCGCGCTGGAACTCAACCGCTACGACTGCCTGATCGTGGATCTGGATATGCCCGGTTTGACGGGCCTGCAGGTCATCGAGAAGGCGAAAGAGTTAAGCCCGGACATTGAGGCGGTGGTGATGACCGGCAAGTCATCGGTGGAAACGGCCATTGCCGCGCTTCGTCAAGGTGTGCGTGACTATGTCACGAAACCTTGTCGGCTGAGTGAGCTGGAGGCGCTGCTGCGGCGCGTGTCGGAATGGCGTGATTTGTCAGCACAGTGTCAGGCACTGCGTAATCGCCTGCAGCGCGTCGAGGGTAATTGCCAGCTCGTCGGCAGCGGAACTCGCATGGAGGCGGTCCGGCATCTGATCAAGAGAGTCGCTCCGACCGATTCCACGGTCTTAATCCTCGGTGAAACGGGAACGGGTAAAGAGCTGGTGGCTCGAGCGGTACACGATCAGAGTGCTCGCGCCCCGAAGCCTTTTGTAGCCATCAACTGCGGTGCTCTGCCAGAAACCTTGATTGAAAGTGAACTCTTTGGTCATCGCAAAGGTGCCTTCACCGGAGCTGATGAACATCGTGTGGGATTGTTCGAGGTGGCCAGTGGAGGCACGATTTTTCTGGATGAGATTGGCGAGTTGCCGAAGGCGATGCAGGCCAAATTGCTGCGCGTGCTGGAGAGTCGCGAGATTCGTCGCGTGGGTGACAACCAGAGTAGTCGAGTGGATGTGCGCGTGATCTGTGCCACGCACCGAGATCTGGAAGAAATGGTGGCAGCGGGCGAGTTTCGTGAGGATTTGATGTTCCGCATCAACACGTTTGAGATTTACATTCCGCCCCTGCGCGAACGCCACGAAGATATCCCCGAACTGGCTCGACATCTCTATCAGCGCTTTCGCTCGGGACGCCCCAGTGAAACCACGATCTTCACCGCCGAGACACTCGAGCTATTGCGAACTCATACTTGGCCGGGGAATGTACGTGAACTGGCCAATGTGATTGAGCATGCGACGATTGTGTGTGACACCGCGCCAATTCGCCCTGAACATCTACCGCAAAGTTTCACGAATCGGCGGCTGCGCGGCCTGCGCGAACGTCCGGCTCAGCGTCTCACCCTGGCGGAACACGAACGCCAGGTCATCGTGGAAGTGATGGAAAGGCACGGTGGCAATCGAGCGGCGGCAGCTCAAGAGCTGGGAATCAGCATCCGCACGCTCTTCAACAAAATGATTCAAATCCACGGTGAGTCGTGGGAGAAGTCCGCCTGATCTTACGAGCCGCGATGGAGCATGGGCAGATTGCCGCTCGCCTTACGAAACATATCGTCCAGCATCGTAGAGGTGTCTTCCGTGACAACCAGCACGTCATCAGGTTTTAGGAAGTAGTCGTTTTGGAATTCGACCTGACGCTTGGTGGCATCGTAAGCGACCGCCATTTTGTGCGACTTACCGGCCGGTGTGCGACGGTAGAGTTCGACATTCATCCGGCGAAACTTTTTGACTGCCCCTGATTGCACCAAGGCATCCTGGACGTGCGTCTCTTGGTTGAGTGGTACCGAGACGCGAGTCGCCTTGCGCCCCTCGCTCCGCAATTCCACGGCACATTGGGGTTGAGCTGCGGGGGCCTTTCCGGCCGCCGCCATTTCCGCGGCGGTTTTCTCCACGGCTGATTTGTCGGCTGCGTTGCCCGTCAGCGACGAAGCAAAGTCCAGCGATTGGCAACCCAGGCTAGCCAGTCCCAGGGGTGCGAAAACGAGGGTCGCGAGTAAGTGACTGAACTGCCGACGTGTCGTGTGAGTCATGGTCCCATCCCTGGGCAGGTCGTTAAAGTTTTGCTAAACCCCCTGATCGTTACAGCCCCAGTTATCGGTTGTCGCTCGACTCGGCTTAAATCTTTTCGAAAGATTTTTTCACCGGAGTCAACTCAGCGGCGGTCGCCTCGGTTTTGCTGCGCATCAGTTGCTGTTCGACGATCGACCAAAGTTCTGCTGGACTGGCCGCTGCGTCGACACAGGGAGTGGCGGCCCAGTGAACACGTAAGGCTGGTAAGGGAGGCAAAATCGGGTGAGGTGAATTCGGGTGAGGTGAATTCGGGTGAGATGAATTCGAGTGAGGTGAATGGGCAGCTGTGCTGACGTCGGTGGGGAGTAATTCGGCGAGTGGCTGAGGCGTCGTGATTTGCGGCACGATGTCGCGCAGACGCCTTAACAAGGACTCGGCGTCAACCAGCGGCAGCAGGCAGGCAAACTCATCGCCGCCAATTCGAGCCAGGAACTCGTCGGTACGACAGGCTGCTTGCCAGTTACGCGCCAAGGTTCCCAGAAGCTGGTCGCCGACGCTCAACCCGAGTCGATCATTGACTTGTTTGAATTGCTGCAGATCAAAGAGCACGATACTCAGGGGCTGATGATGCAGGCGAGCGGCCATGAGTCGTCGCGGAAATTCGCGCCACCAAGCGCGACGATTGGGCAACTGGGTTAGATCATCCATTTCGGCCAGTCGTTCGGCCTGCTGCCAGCGCTGGTAAAGCTCGAGGATGGTTTGCCGCTGTGCGATTTGGCTGAGCAGCAACCGGAGGAGACGGAGTCGCTCAGGGGCCTCAATGCCAGCCGGAACCGAGAATTCGGCGGGATTATTGAGTTGTTCAGCGGCGATCAATGGGGCTGGCGCGGTGAGTTCATTCCAGCCGTTTGGAGCTTCATCGCGGGCAGTTGGCAGGATCGTGAGCTGCAGGAGCGGAGTGGAACGGTTGGGGGCGGGCGATCGAGGGCGATCGGTGATCAGCAGGTGAACGGTGGCGAAGTTGGGCGGTTCGAGGCTGCCGGGCTGGGCAACGACGGTTCGCGAGACGTGTGCCTGCAGTTCCTGACAGGATTCGATCCAGGCCTGTTGGGTTGGGTCGTGGGAGCAGCAGATCTGAATGAGCCACGGGCCCGCCTCAGCAGCAGACTGTTGAAAGTCAGAAGATGAGGACATATCGGCTCAGGGGGATAGGCACGTGACAGCGATCGTGAGGAAAGAATTTCGCGGTATGGTACCAGTTCTTGTTCGTGGCGGGACCCGGGGTGTGGAGTTGAACAGCAGCGGAGCGCTTTCCACAGTGTGCGGTCGCCATCGTTACTTTCGTGCACCGGGCTACTCGTCAACTCCCTGATAAGCTGGTTAGAATCTGCGGAGCATTGAGGGGCTAAGTTGACACTCCGTAGGAGCTGCCATGACCGATCCGCTAGCTGAGTTGCGTACGATTCCAACCGCTTGGACTCGACGCCATCTAATTGACTTGGAAAGTCTATCAGCGGAAGAGATCACGTGTCTGTTGGACACGGCGATGGCGTTTAAGCGGGCGACGAATGGGTGTCGTGACAAGTTGTCGTTGTTGCAAGGGCGTACGAGCTGCAACCTGTTCTTTGAAAATTCCACTCGAACGCGTACCAGTTTCTCACTAGCCGCACGGCGGCTCGGTGCTGACTCGGTGGAGTTTACGGCGTCGAGCAGCAGTTTATCGAAGGGTGAGACCTTCATTGATACGGCCAAGAACTTAGAGGCGATGAATGTGGATGCGGTGGTCGTCCGGCATTCTGCCCCTGGTGCTCCTCACCAACTTGCTCAGCATTTGAATTGCTGTGTGGTGAATGCGGGTGACGGAGCGCACGAGCATCCCACTCAGGGGCTCCTCGATATTCTCACGATTCGCGAGCATCGAGGTGATTTAGCGGGTCGCACCGTGGCGCTGATTGGCGATATCGCGCATAGCCGCACCGCACGGTCCAACATTTGGGGACTGAAAAAACTCGGGGCACACGTGATCGTGTGTGGACCGGCGACGCTGGTCTCTCGCAAGTGGGAGAATTACGGTGTCGAGGTGGCGTATAGTCTGGATGAGATACTACCGCGTTGCGACGTACTGAATCTGCTGCGCATTCAATTCGAACGTCAGTCAACTCGCCCCTTTCCATCGGTCCGTGAATATGCGTTGCTCTATGCCATGAATGGTGCGCGCATGGAGCGGGCGAAGTCGGACGTGTTGATCATGGCGCCCGGGCCGATTAATCGCGGAGTGGAAGTGACGCCGGAGGTCGCGGATGGTCCCCACTCGGTAATTCTTGATCAGGTCACGAATGGCTTGGCGGTGCGGATGGCAGTGTTGTGGTTAGTGATGAATGTGACGGGAGGAGAGTCGTGAGTAGACTGATCATTCGCCATGGTCGTGTGATTGATCCGAGTCAAGGGATTGATCGAGTGACCAATCTGTTGATTGCTGGGGGGCGGATTGCCGGTTTTGATGTGGAACCGTCACCGGCGGAGAGGACGATTGATGCGACCGGAATGATTGTCGCCCCTGGGCTCATCGATCTGCTCACCGAATTGCGGGAGCCGGGATTAGAGGAAGACGAGACGATCGAAACGGGAGCGGCAGCCGCGCTGGCCGGTGGTTACACCACGATCGCCTGTTCACCGAACACGAATCCTCCCCTTGATACACCCGCCGGGGTCGAATTTGTGCGGCAGAAGGCGATGCGCGCACAGCAGTGTCAGGTGGTGGTGATTGGTTGTGTGAGTAAGGATCGAGCTGGTAAGGAACTGGCTGAAATCGGTTCGCTGGTGGAAGCGGAAGCGGTGGGCTTCAGCGATGGTCCGAGTCCGATTCACAATACGGAATTGCTGCGGCGGGCACTGGAATACTGTTTGATGTTCGACAAACCCGTGCTGGATCATCCGGAGGTGTTAGAGCTGACTTCGGGCGGGATCATGCATGAAGGAGCGATGTCGATGCTCCTGGGACTCACGGGCATGCCGGTCGACGCGGAAGAAGTGGCGGTGAGTCGCGATCTGCGGTTGGCCGAGTCGACGGGTGGTCGGCTTCATCTGCTCGATATTTCCACGGCAGGCAGCGTGGAGTTGATTCGTCGAGCGAAGTCGCGTGGTCTAGCGGTGAGTTCCTCGGTGCGCATCAGCAACTTGATCTACACCGATCAGCGGCTCCGTTCGTTCGACTCGAATTACAAAGTAAATCCGCCGCTCCGTTCCGCCGAACATCTGGAAGCTTGTTTGACTGGTTTGTCGGATGGCACGATTGATGTCATTCAAAGTGGACACTCGCCGCGGGCGGCCGAAAAGAAATGCCGCGAACTGGACTATGCTTCGGTCGGTATGTCAACGATCGAAACAACTCTGGCCGAAGTGATCACGCACTTGATCCTGCCGGGAGTCTTGGATTGGAGCACGGCGCTAGCGAAGCTCACCTGTAATCCCGCTCGAGTTTTGTCGTTAAGTAAAGGGACGTTACGAGTGGGAGCCGATGCGGATGTGACGATCATCGATCCGCATGCCCGCTGGACTGTCGACGCGCAGAAGCTGCGGTCGAAGAGTCGTAATTCGCCGGCTTGTGGCACCGAGCTGCGTGGCCAGGTGGCACACGTGATTCTCGGTGGACAGCAGCGTTTCTAGGATTCGCGGCGGAACTTACCGCGAGCTGAGCCAGCGGGAACGGCTACGGGGGCTGGTGGCTTGATCGGCAGCGAGCAGGTCGAGCCAATCCGCATGGGCGGCGTAGGCCAGCGCTTCTTCGCCTTCGCCGCTGGAGCTTTGGTTGAGGATATTAATCACGATCAAGGCGTCGACTGGGACGCAGAAATTATCGCCATCAACATCGAGAAACGGTGGTGGCCGGAGGGTATTGGTGATTGCCGGCAAGGCACCGGTCTGGGGATCGATGAAGGTGGGAAAGTTCAGCTCATTGATGATGAGCAAGGCATCGAGTGGCACGACGAGTCCGTCGCCATCGACATCACCGACTTGCTTGATATTGGTCCAGGGAGCACCGGCCAGCAGCACATCGAGCGTGAAATCGGCGGATGCATTCAAGACCGGCACCCCGGTATCACTGGCGGTTACTCGAACTTGGATGCGTTCGGCATCGGCGGCGGTGGGAGTGCCGCTGAAGCTGCGGGTACGAGGATCGAACAAAAGCCAATCGGGTAGAGCGCTGAAGTCTGGGCGAGAGGCGGAATAGTTCAGGGTTTGGTTCGGGTCGGTATCGAGAAACGTATCGGCGGGAACGGTGTAACTGAACGGCTGATCGGTGAACAGGAATTGATCGTCGAGGGACTTTTGTGCGACGGGCGGATGATTGGTGACAACCGAGTATTCAATGGTGAGTTTGGGACGACTTTCGGTGTCGGCCGCTTCACGAGTGGCAAACCACGGGGTGTCGGTTGACGCCGTTTCATCACTGGGCAGAATCATCCACCCGTACTGCGAATTGGGGCTACCGCGCCACGCTCGTACATCGTTGGCCATTTGGACGCTGCTGAAGGTGTAGGCACCGGGCTGGCGGATGGTCTGTTCATCGCTGAAGTTGTCTTCGAACAGGCCACCTTGACGAAGCCAGCTGGTGGTTCGATAGGAGGTGAATCGCCACGTGACAGAACCGGTCGGCAGAAGGGGGTTCTCGGAAATCCCAGTTTCAAAATCGGCGCCCGCATTCAGCGTTCCTTCGGTCCACGGCTGCAATACTCGACGTAACTGCAAATCTTGTGCGGAGCTGCTGGAGTTAAGCTGAGTGACTTGCAGGGAGACGGAATCAATCTGCGCGTTGGCGGGAACGGCTGATGAAACGTCAAAACGCAGAATGCCGCGTCGCAGGTCGTTGCCCGCGCCTGGGCGTCCGACGACCATGGTGTCGCCAGCTCCATTAGCCAACCGACCATTCGAGTCCTGGTAGAGTGTGGCGTCGGCAATGGCTGTTAAGGTGACACTGGCCAAGAGCGCGCGGCCCTCGAGAGACTCCATCTGCAGCGAGCGTAAATAGCGACTCGCGGCCGCTCGAAGGGAAGATTTCTGGGAGTGCGGTCGCGAGGATGATGTACGCATAAGGATGCCTGGGTTGCGACGAGATCGAATTCCGAGTCATGAACGCCAGCGGCGGGAGCGCCGGTGGCGATTGGGACTACGCCGTCGTGCCTGTTGCTGGTGAGAACTAGTTCCCGGTAGTGTGGCGTTAAACAGCGGAATCGGCAACTCGCCCGCTAACTTTTCCAGCTCCGCGTAGGTCAATTCCAGCGGGCGTGCCAAGGTGCGAAAGATGGGTAATCCCTGTTGCCTCGCCTGGATCTCGCGACGCGTTCTACCGTCCGGATCCTCGCTCCAGGGCTCCTCTCGAATCTGCAATTGAAAGAAGCTTGGCAGAACCGACTGCAGGTAGTTCCAATAACCCGCGTTGTCTGTTTGCAGATACAACAGGCCGCCGGGCCGCAGAACTCGGTGCACGTGAGTCAGGAATCGCGGAGTGAGCAGGCGTCGTTCCGCTTGTCCTGGCTCCGCGTAGGGCTGCGGGTGATAGATGTGGACTTCCTGCACCGAGTGATCACCGACGTAAGATTCCAGAAATTCGTGTGCCGAGCAGACGAGCAGCCGCGCATTGTGCAGTCCGCGTTGGTTTGCGCGGCGAGTGGCATAGCGGATGACGAGCGGCAGAGCGTCGAGTCCGACGTGATCATGATCGGGACGTCGCACAGCACTCGCGACTAAAAAACGACCGTTGCCGCAGCCTAGATCGAGCACCACGGGAGCGGTGCGCCCGAACAACTCGGTCCAGTCATAGGGGGCTGGAGCGGGTAATCGCTTGATCGCTGTCTTGGCCCACTGTTCCGGCGGCAAAATCACGCCCGCCAGCGGCACTCCCAGTTCCTGTTCAATATCGCCGGGTTGCAGTCCGGCAGCTTGGTCGCGCATGGCTAGGTTCGATGGCTGAGCCGAGCGAAGTCGGCGAGTAGTTTTTTTGCAGTTCCCTGATCGATGGCGTCCGCAGCGGCCGACGCACAGCTCTGCAGATCCGAATGAAAGCGAGCCGTCCAGAGCGCGGCAGCGGCGTTCAGGATGACGATTTCCCGCGCGGGACCAGGTTGGCCCGCGAGTACCTCTTGAATCACGTGCGCACTGCCCGCGGGATCGGCGACCGTGAGTGAGCTGAGGGAAGTGGGCTGAAAACCAAAGTCGCTCGGGTTCCACTCGAAGGTCGTGCATTGCGGTGACGTGACGAGCGTCGCGTGGGTGGCGCCGCTGAGTGTGACTTCATCGAGTCCATCGGAGCCGGTGACGACCACGGCCCGTTCGGTTCCCAGCTTCTGCAGAGCTGCCGCCAGTTTTTCCTGGAGAGGCAGGCGACCAACTCCCAGCAGCTGGTAGGGTGCGGAGGCTGGATTGCAGAGCGGTCCGAGCAGATTGAAGATGGTCGGAACGCCCAGTTGCCGGCGCACGGGCGCGACATGTTTCATGGCGGGATGCAGGTGGGGGGCGAAGCAGAAACAGATCCCCAGTTCATCCAGACACATTTGGACCGTGGCGACGGGAGCGTCAATGCAGACTCCCAAAGCTGCCAGGACATCCGCCGAGCCCGTTTTGCTGGTGATACTGCGATTGCCATGTTTCGCCACGGGAACCCCGGCAGCGGCCGTAACCAGGGCCGCCGCCGTGCTGATGTTAAATGTCCCCGACGCGTCGCCGCCGGTTCCGCAGGTATCCAGCAGTCCTGAGCGGCACGATCGAATCGGGGTCATGTGCCGGCGCATCGCGGTAGCGGCTCCCGCGATTTCGGCCACACTTTCCCCTTTAGCCCGCAAGGCGAGCAAAAACTCCCCGATCTGCTCCGCGGACAGCGCACCGCGCATCATGTGATCGATGGCGTCCGTCATTTCACTTTGCGTGAGATCGATCAGGGACTTGAGTTTGGCGAGTAGTGAAGAAATCAACTCGGAGACTCCCAAGGCATCGGGGGTAGGGGTGAGCGGGAACTGGCTGAACGTTCGACTTGTTGACAGCGTACTGGAATTCTACAATCTGGCAACGCGGGGGACGGTGCCGCCCAGTTGCTCGATGCGGCACGAGGTACTTGTCCGGCTCCGGAACAACGCTTTCCGGCGAGGTGAATAGGTAGCGCGACTAGGTAGCGCGGATCGGTAGCGCGACTAAGTAACGCGAAAGTTGACCGAGGGGGTGATGAGGGATGGCCCGGAAGTTAATCATCGATTGCGATCCGGGGATCGACGATGCGATTGCCTTGGTTCTGGCTCTGTGTGAGCCGCGACTGGAGGTGGTAGCGATCACTGCCACGGCGGGGACCGTATCGGTCGAGCAATCGGCCTCGAACGTTGCTGCAGTCATCGAGCAGGTTGATCCCGCGCGCTATCCTCGCATCGGTATCGCTTCGCCGCTGACGCTTTCACCAGGGGTTGATGGTCGTGGGCTGCATGGGGAAGACGGCCTGGGAAATCTGGGACTCGAAGGCGCACGCACGCAGCGTCAACTGGCCGCCGAAAAGCTGTTGGCGGATGAAGTTCGTGCCGCACCCGGTGGAGTTACTTTGCTGTGCACGGGACCGCTGACCAATATTTCGAGAGCGCTCCAGCGTGATCCCGGCTTGGTGGAACTAATCGATCGAGTAGTAATTACCGGCGGCAGCGTGCAAGCCGGTGGCGACGTGACAGCGGCAGCGGAGTTCAATATTTATTGTGATCCCGAGAGTGCGCGGCATGTGCTGCGTTCGCCACTCACCAAAACCCTCGTGCCGCTCGACGTGGTACGCCAGTTCACGTTCAGTGTGGGGCTACTCCAGGAGCTACCGCGCGAGGACTCGCGAGCCGGCCGTTTTTTGCGGCGGATGCTCCCCCATGCCTTCCGTGCCTATCATCAACGGCTCGGAACTGAAAGTGTGCGTTTGCAAGCTCTGCTCGGCCTACTAGCGGTGCTCGAGCCGGCTATTTTTCGCATGGAAGAATTGCAGGTCGATGTCGAGACTGTGGGGCAATTGACGCTCGGTACGACCGTCTTCGATCGGCGCCATCCGCGCCGTCAGCAATCCGATACGGAAGTGGCGCTCGAGATTGATGCGGTGTCGGCGATGCAGCATGTGCGCCAGCTACTCGAACAGGCCGGTTCAGCCACGTAACAGGCCGGGGAATCAGCCAGCAAAAAACTATTGTCAAAAGGTTTGCTGAGCCGTCGATTCCCCGATCGTATGTTTCACTCTTCCCCGGTCACTCTTTGCTGATCATTCCTCCCTGATCATTCTTTACCAGCCTTTTTTCCCCGTACTCACGGGCCCCCGTATTCTCTGTGCCCTCTGTGACTCTGTGTTTCAATCCCTGTTACAATCCATATTTCAATCCAAACCCTCCCCGCACGCACCTCCGGACTAGCCCTTCATCCCCGCAAACAAACCTGCCACGATTGGTCACGTGCTTGATCCTGTAATGCAACGAGAAACATACGATGGCCAATCGACCGCCGAACCTGTTGGATCTTGTCGCCGTGACGCATTGCCCATCCGGCAAGATTATTTAGAGCGCGGTACGGGAGCCATCCACAACTGGTCGCCGTCGATCGTGAACTCCACATCGAAACGAGTTCCCGGCAGTCCAACGTCAGTTCCGAACCAACCTCGCAGGATGTCACCGAGCACGTTTGCTTTCGAGTCCCGCTCGGAGTGGATCAAATTCACAAATTCCTTAGCGAAGTTAACGAAATGAACACGGCCATTGATCGTCACCTCGGTCCAGCCCTGAGGAATCCCCAAAACCTTGGTTCGGTTCGGCAATTTCACAATGGGACGACTGTCGGCGTGGATCACCTTGCATAGGAAACCGCCCTTCGCATCGGGCTCGCCACGTCGAAGATACTCGGCCAATCGCCAATCCACAATTTCTCGCAGCAGGCCCTGGAATTCCTCGCGGCACTCGGGCGGGACATTCAGCACACTCTGAAACGTGGAACCATCGCAGGTGAAGTACTTGGTGCCGCGGGTTCCGAGACCGCCGCACCAAGCTGCAACCGGATTATTCAGGATTAGTGACCGCAGCTCTCCGTCGTTTTCTAATGCCGCGCCTACATCCGCTCGCAACTTGTCCGAACGGCGAGCCACTCGGCGGAATTCCGTTACCAAGTCCGTGATCGAAATGCTGCCGGGGATGGAATGGCGATTGACCATCGCCAAGAGCGTCAGCATCTTAAAACTCTTGGTCATCTGCGTGGCCTCAACAGCTTTGAAAAACTCTCCCGCGACATCGACCGCAGTCGCCTCCCCAACCGTCAGATCACCGTGCGTCTGGAGGAATTGTGGCCAGGAGCCATGGGTACGACGCAAGGCCCGCGGATTGTAACCAGCATGGTAAAGTTCGACGGCCGTTGGCCGTGCACCATGGCGCTGGCGAAAATCGTCATAGAATGCCAGAAGCGCGTCGTCCTCGGTTCGCGTTCGCAATAGTCCGGAGATAATATCGACGGTCTCCAACTCGTACGTCACGCCGCAACCGGGCGGCAGGTCGGCGCGTCCCTGTTGCAGTAGTCGCAAGGCAGCCGAAATGGCCGCATCGGACTCCTTGATGTTCAGCAGCGGTTCCAAGAGCGCCCGAATCTTAACCAGGAAAGAGCGGTGGTTGCCGATGTAGTCGATGACGCGCAGCGGTCCCTTCCCCTCGGACCGGCGGAGCCCGCGACCAAACTGCTGCTGCCACAGGATGGTCGATTCCGTGGGCCGCAACATCAGGACCGTGTCGACGCTAGGAAGATCGAGCCCTTCGTTGAACATGTCGACGGCAAAGATGACTTCGATCTGGCCCTCGGCTAGCGCCTCTAGGGCGGAGGCCCGTGGTGCTGACGTTGGCCCCGAGTGAACCGCAACTGCTTTGACGCCTGCCTGCACGAAATACTCGACCATGAAATCGGCATGTCGCTGGGAGCAGCAAAACGCGAGGGTACGTTGCCCTGCCCGTTTCCGATATTGCTCGAGGGCATTTGCCGCTCGCTGATTCGTGGCGACTGCCTTGGTGAGTTCTTCTTCGTCAAAGCGCGAGCTGCGCCAGGGAATGTTTGAGTAGTCGACTTCATCTGGCACGCCAAAGTACTGGAATGGGCAGAGCAACCCCGCTTCAATCCCCGCCACCAGATCCTTACGGTAGACCAAGTTCTCTTGGCAGAGAGCCAGCAAGTCGCCGCCGTCCATCCGCTCGGGCGTGGCCGTTAAACCGAGGAAGAACTTGGGTGTGAAATGATCGATGAGCCGGCGATAGGTCCTAGCCGCCGCATGGTGAAACTCATCGACCACGATGTAGTCAAAAGCTTCCGGTGTGAATCGCTCCAAGTGCCGAATTCTGCCCAGCGTTTGGATCGACGCGAACAAGACATCGGCATTTGGCTGTTTCTCCTCGCCGGTGTACAAACCCAGCCGAGCCTGCGGTCGGATTCGGCGAAACGTGCGCATTGCCTGAGCCAGAATCTCCTCGCGATGGGCCACGAAAAGCACGCGCGGAAACTCCTCGCTTGTCGAGTCAAATGCCGCTAGCCAGGTCTTCCCTAAGCCAGTCGCCAGCACGACAAGTCCCGCTTCGTTCCCGGCCTGCCGAGTCGCCTGTAATGCCGCGAGCGCCTCGCGCTGAATCACGTGCGGTTCGGGTGGTGGCGTCGGCGCGTCGTCAGCCACCTCGACCACAACCTGCTTAGTGGAGATCGGACGCCGGCGTTGCCGATAGGCGTCGATCCAATCCAGATCGACCGGGCGCGTCCGCGGGTGGACGAACAGACTCTCGAACGCGTCGACAATTTCAGCAAAGCCTTGATCTGCTTGAGCGCGAAAGACGCGGCAGTTCCATTCCACGCCGCCGCGGAGCGCGGGGCGAGTCAGATTGGAACTGCCGACGAACGCCGTGCCAGCACCACCCTGGTCGTGAAAAATGTAGGACTTTGGATGAAACGACATGGGACCGGCTTCGAACACGCGGAGTTGCAGATTGCCGGACAAATCAAGTAGCTCCGCGAGTGCATCCGGATCGGTCACATCCAGATAGTCGCCGGTGACAATCCGCAGTCGCCCTCCTCGCCGCAGCAGATCGACGAGATGTTCGCGCAAGAGTTCAACACCGCTTTTCAGCACGAACGCGACCGCGAAGTCGGCTGACTCGGCTCGGTCGAGGCATTCCCGTAGATGCGGTAGCAGCGGATCTTCAGCGCCGCGAACCAAATGGCTGGTCTCGGAATCGCGTCCGAGTTTCGAGAGCGTGGGAATCTTTAGTCGCAGGTAGTTTCCACGACCAGGAATGACGTGCCGTACTCCGCCGCGCGGATCTGGCACATCGCCGGGATATCGCGGGATTAAATGCACATGCAGGTGCATCACCGTCTGACCGGCCGCAACACCGACGTTGACACCAATGTTGAAGCCTGCGGGTGCGTGCTGTTCGAGAATCAGGCTATGCCCATG
>JBJSXJ010000164.1:0-25271 GCA_046086325.1 Planctomycetota bacterium
GGACAACCTGCGCGCCGCCTCCCAAACTCCGACGGCCTCACCGGCAGTCAAACCACAGCAAACCCGGATGAGCCAAAAAACAGCATAGTGCGCACGATTCGCGCACGATTCGCGCGTAACCGCAGCCGACAGCGGGTTGCCTGAGTTGAAATCTGGCGGACCGACAGAGTAAGTTGATCGCCAGTGTTACGTTTTGTATTGGAGTGGTGCGTCGATCGCACTCCAGTGTTTCACCTTCAATCATGTTCCAGCCATGGAGAGAATGTCTATGCGTCAGGTAATTGGACTGTGGATCGCGGTATTGCTCTTGTCGATGGTGGCTGTGGGGTCAGCAGCCGAGCCGCAGGTGGGCGATGCGGCGCCCGCGTTTGAAATGCCGGGTAGTGATGGCAAGACCTACAAGCTAGCCGACTTCAAAGACAAGCAGGTGGTGGTCATCGCTTGGTTTCCCAAAGCGTTCACAGGTGGCTGTACCGCCGAGTGCAAATCGATGCGGGAGCAAGGCGAAGCTTTGCGCAAGTATCAAGTGGCCTATTTCACGGCTAGCTGTGACGATGCCGAGACCAACAAGAAGTTTGCCGCTTCGCTGGGCCTTGATTACCCGATCCTCAGCGATCCCAGCCGCAAGATCTCGGATGCCTATGGCGTGACGAACAGCGAGCGGAAGAATCCGCAGCGTTGGACGATCTACATCGGCAAAGATGGCAAGATTCTGTTCATCGACAAGGCCGTGAAGACCGCCAATCACGGTCAGGATATTGCCACGAAACTCGAAGAACTGGGTGTCGCCAAGAAGTAACATGCGACGCACCATTCTAGGAGTCTTGGCACTTAGTGCGCTGCTCGTGGGCGTCATAGCGCACGTGTACGGTGTGAATACGAGTGACGGGAATGTGGTGGCGAGTGGCGCGCTGCGCTGCGGGATGCTTCTGGGAGCGATATGGCTGGCGCTGCCGCAGCTGCAGGCGCTGCGCTGGCCGCCCTGGACCATCCTTTCAGCGCTCGCCGCTTTGGCCACGCTCGTCTTTCGTCCTCGGCTGCTCGTGATCGTGCTGCCCCTCATTGGGCTACTGGCCATCCTGCAGTTTGTGCGCTGGCTGCTGCAGCCGCTACCGAAAAGCAAGAACGGCTAAATCGGGCTCGCGCAGAGAGCTCGAAGATGGGTTTCGCACGGAGGCGTCCAGGCTCGAAGGCGCTCGCTTTCAGCAGACGATTTTACTATTCTAAGCCCTTTGCTCGACCGGTTTTCAGTTCCTGGTTGACGGGGCTGAGGGGTCGAGGCAGCGAAATGCTATTTGCGGCAGCGACGATTTCAGGAGTTCATGCCATGTTTGCAGTTCGACACCAGCGATTTCGGGGCCTGGCACAGTTGGTAGGTCACGAGATCTATCTCCTTTTGTTGAGCGTGGTGGTGGCGGCATGGAGTTGGCAGGGTGGCAGTCCGAGCACGTTCGCTCAGGCCCCCGATGCTGAGAAATCGGTGATCAATGTCTTTCGACCGGCGCCGCGCGAGCTAGTACTGCGACTGACGCGCGCGAAAAAAGCGATCGAAAACGAGGAATACAACGAGGCTGTCGGGGAGCTGGGACGACTGCTGGCTGATCTGGAGCGTCCCGAGGAGCGGGCGGAGGGCGATGAATCGCCGGCCGACTCCCAGGACTATTTCGTAACCAGCAAATCGGACAACGGCACGCATGTCAGTTTGAAAGCTGAAGTGCAGCGGCTCATCGGCAGTATGCCCGCCAAGGGGCGCGAGTGGTACGAGGTACAGTTCGGCGCTGAGGCGCGCAAGTTACTGGATGATGCCGCGGCAACCGGCGATATCGCGGGATTAACAACCGCGTCGCGGCGCTATTTTCACACCAAGGCAGGTTACGAAGCGACGCTACTCTTGGGCCGTCATTACATGGACCAGGGGCAACCGCTGGCAGCTGCATTGTGCTTGAAACGACTGGCCGATTCGCCCGTGGCGGGGAGCTATGAGCCGGAGTTATCGGTGCTGCAGGCGACTTGCTGGATTCAGGCCGGTTCGCCCGAGAAGGGCCGCCAACTCCTGGAAGCACTCGCCAAACGCCCCGCCGCGAAGCCGCTGAAGGTGGCAGGTCAACCGGTGAACGTCGGGCGCGACGAGCAAGCTGGCTTGGACTGGTTAGTAAAAATGATTGGACAGCGGCGATTGACGGTCGCCGAGACAGTCGATTGGCTCATGTTCCGCGGGAATGCCACGCGCACGGCAACGACCGCCAGCGACACTCCGCTGGCTACGCCGCGTTGGCGAGTGCCGACGGTGAACAATCCCAATGATGAACGCTTAGTGGATCAGCTGTCGAAGAAGCTCGCGCTGGGCGGAATTGCGACGTTGCCCACCGTCCACCCGCTGGCGGTTTCGGGGACGGTGCTGATGCGTAGTAATGACAGTTTAATTGGAGTTGATTTTCGCACCGGCAAGCGCGTGTGGGTGTTCCCCTGGGATGAGATGGACATGCCCAGTTCGACTACCAGCTTGCGTCCCAATGGCATGCAAGGGAACGCGGCGATGCGGGAGCAAGAGCTACGCCAGCGCCTGTGGGAAGATTCGCCGTTCGGGCAATTGAGCAGTGACGGGCAAGCCGTTTATTTCGTGCATGGTCTTAATTACGCTCCGACGAATCCCATGCAGCAGCAAATGGTGGTGGTTGGTCCGGGCGGACGCAATCGGATGGCGATGAGTCCCGGCAATCGACTCGTCGCTCTCGATGTCGCGCGTGAGGGCAAATTGCTGTGGGAGATCGGTGACCCGGCCGGAGTTGGGGGCGGTGACCCGAGACTGGCAAGCGCCTTTTTCTTAGGCGCACCACTGCCGCTGCAAGGATTCTTGTATTGCTTAGCCGAGGTCTCGGGAGAAGTGCGACTGGTGGCGATTAACGCGCGGACGGGAACGCTGGAATGGCAACAACAACTCGCGCATCTTGAGGCGCGCAATATCGCCATGGATCCGCTGCGGCGGCTGGCCGGAGCGACTCCGTCGTATGCCGATGGCGTTCTGGTTTGTCCCACGTCGGCCGGTGCTGTGGTCGCCGTGGATGTGGCCACTCGATCGCTGCTGTGGGGATATCAGTACACTCAGGCACCGCCTGAAAACGGGCGTGGCGGAGTGTTCTTTCCGCGTGGCATGATGGGACAACAGATGCGTCCTCTGGGGCAGCGCTGGGCCGATGCGACCGTCACGATTGCCGATGGTCGAGTGCTGGTGACGCCCGTGGAATCGGACGAAATTTTCTGTCTGGATCTGCTCAGCGGTAAACTTGCCTGGCCGGCGCAAAAACGCGGCGATTTGCTCTACGTGGGTGGAGTGTATGACGGCAAGGCGGTGATGATCGGGAAGCAGTCGATCAGCGCGCTGAAGCTGGCCGATGGCACGCCCGGTTGGTCAGCGGCGGTCGAGTTTCCTGATACTGGCATGGTGACGGGCCGCGGGTTGCAGAGCGAGCAGCATTATTATGTACCGACTTCGGCCTCGCAGCTGGTGCGAGTGGATCTGAAGACGGGCAAGATCGATCAGCAGGTACGCACGGAACGACCGCTAGGAAATCTGGTTTGTTATCAAGATGAAATCGTGTCCCACGGCGTGGAGGGATTATCGACCTTTCCGATGATCGGTCCGCTGCGCAAACAAGTGGCGGCTCAATTGGCCAAGAATCCGCAGGACAGTCGCACGCTCGCTCGCTTGGCCGAACTGCAGGTTTATGACGGCCAACGCGACGAAGCGCTGGCGACTTTGCGAAAAGCGTTGGAGCTGGAACCGACTAGCTTGCAACTGCGCGATCAGTTCGTGCAGGCAATGCTCGATGCTTTGCAAAGCGACTTTGCGGGTCATCGCAAGCTCATCCCCGAAGCCGAAAAGCTCTTGGAACAGCCGGCCCAGCGAGAGCGTTTCTTGCGACTCATGGCGTCCGGATTGCAGCAAGCTGGTGATTATGAAGCTGCCTTTACGATGCTGCTGAAGCTGGCCGCGATCGATGCCAGTCGCACGCGTGCGATCGGCGAATTGCCACCGCCTCTGGAGGACTTGAATCGACGTCATTCCGTGCGTCGCGATCGGTGGATTCAAGCTCAGTTGGCGACGATTTATCAGCAGGTGAGCGACGAGCAGCGAAAGAAGTTGGACACGCTGCTTGTGAGTCGGCAACAGGAGGCATCGGCGACCGACAAGATTGCCGCTCTCCGCGAAATCGTGCGTTATTACGGTTTTCATCCCCGTGCTAAATCGGCGCGTTTAGAACTCGCTCGACTACTCATCGACACCGAGAGTTATATCGAAGCAGAGATGGTGCTTGCCGGGTTAGAGCGAAGTGTCGATCAGGCAATGGCTGCCGGCGCGATTGTCGAATCCACTCGGCTGCTGAACAAAGCCGGACAGTATGAGCAGGCGATCGCCTGTGCGCAGCGATTGTCGACGGATCTGGCGACCGTCGTTTCCAGTGACGGGCTGACGGGGCAGCAGTGGTGGGAACGTTTTCAGAACGAATGGAAAGGTCAGGCACAGTTCACTCAGCAGTCCGCTTGGCCGAATGGAAAAGTGAATTTGCAAGAGGGCGAGCGAATCGGCAATGCGACGTATGGACGCGTGTCGGCGCTGGCGATGATGAGTGTTGAGGGGCCGTTACCGGAAGGGGTTTCTCTGACGTTCGACGCCCAGCAGAACCAAGTGCTGATCGCCCGCGATGCCTGGGGCCGCGAGCTGGTGCGACAGTCTATTACTCGCTCCGATGGCAGTATTCCTTTCTTCTACTACAACGCCAACAACGTGTCACACGCGCGAGCGATTGGGCATTTGCTGATCGCGCACATGGGTTCCGAGGTGGTGGCGATCAACTCGCTGCGAGTGGCGGGGCGTGCGGATGAGCCGCTGCGGTGGCGTACTGATGTGCTGCAACGACTGGGCGAGAATGATATCAACGCCAGTCGCGTGATGACCAAGTCAACCTCCATGCCCTGGGGCGGGATGCGCAGTTCGCTGGCCGACGCGCAAGGTCGTCCCATCGGCTCACTCGGCCCCTGCAATGCCAGTGGAGTGTTTTTTCAGAAGAGTCGCGAGCTGGTTTGTCTGGAGCCGCTCTCGGGTGAAGTTATTTGGTCGCGCGCCGATTTCGCGCCCGGCTGTGAGCTGTACGGCGACGCCGAAGTTTTGATCGTAATCGCTCCCGACAGCAAGGAATTGGTCGTGCTCAGCGCACTCGACGGACAAGAGCTCGCGCGGCGACCGCTTGACCCCATGGAGACGCGCTGGGTGGGACATGGCCGGCGAGTGCTGTCTTGGACGCAGGCCAATGGGCAGTTGACGCTGCGACTGGTGGACCTGCTGTCGGGGAATAAGCTGTACGAGCAGCAGTTTCCCGATGGTTCGCGAGCCACCATCGTGCAAGGTGAAGATGTCGCCGTGATGCAGCCCGATGGTCAGTTTGTGATTACGTCGCTGCGCGATGGACAGGTACGAGTACGCACGCCACTGGCCTCCGAATCGGGACTCAACACGATTCATGTCCTGCGAGGCAACGACGACTACATCCTGATCACGAATGGCCCCATCAAACCGAACGCCACTCAGGTCACTTCCGTACCCGGGTCCATCAACAGCGTTGTGGTGAATGGCCGCATCTATCGGTTTGACCGACAGACGGGAAAAGCCACCTGGACAACTCCGGCCACCGTCGAACAGTTTGGTTTACCGTTGGAGCAGCCTAGCGACTTGCCGGTGGTGGTCTTCATGCGCAACGCCAATAACAAGGGACGCAATCAGTCGTCGCTCTTGGTGCTGGATCGTCGCGATGGTCGCACGCTGTTGCAGAAGGACGAGATCCCGGTGCAAGCCAACTTTGCGGAGATCCTCGGCAAGCCCGAAGCGGCACTCGTCGGCATCCAAATGGGTAATCGCACGTTCGAGTTCACGTTCACCAAGGATCCCAAACCGGCTGTCGATGCCAAGCCGGATGCCAAGCCAGATGCCAAGCCAGATGCCAAGCCAGATGCCAAGCCGGATGCCAAGCCGGATGCCAAGCCAGAATAAGTGCGAGATACCACCGCATGAAGATTACTCGAGCGCTGGCGCGCTGCTTTGATGAGGTGTTGCAGCGGGTTCTGGACGGGATGCCGGAGCCTCAATCGACGTGGTTAGAGGAGATTCCCATTTTCGTGCGCAGTCGGCCTACCGCGGAGCAATTGATTAAACTGGGAATGTCCGACTCTGCCGACCTAGCCGGTTACTATTCCGCCGGTGTGGGCCAAGTGGCGACCATTCATCTGTTCCGCCTGGGAATCTGTCAATTGGTACTCGACCGTCAGGGAACAATCGATGAGGAGGCACTCGCCGAGGAAATTCAAATTACCATCCTGCACGAGCTCGCCCATCACAAAGGCCTCGGCGAGCGCGAAGTCGACGAACTGGGACTTTCTTAATGTCGTGATTTCAGGAGACGGAGTTTTTCGGAACATTCTCAATCACGTCGGTCACCCCTCCTGTCCTGGTTCATCGGCAACTGGAATTTCGCGGACTGCGAGTTAGCGAATTGGGGCGGGCAGTCTGCCATTCGGATCGCGGCATCGGGCCGCGAAGGTTGAGGGCTCCCTGTGTTTCCATCTAGAAACGACAGCGGCTCGGTGGGTTGCCCCACCGAGCCGCTTCGCGTCGTCTCTCACCTCCAGAGACCCCATCGCTCGTGATTTGCTACAGTGCCGCTTCCCCGGTTTCACCGGTGCGAATCCGCACAGCCATTCCTAAGTCGGTGACGAACACTTTGCCATCGCCGATCTGACCGCTGCGAGCGGCCGACACAATGATGTCGAGAATGCGATTGACTTCGTTGTCCTTCGCTGCGATTTCCAGCTTCACCTTCGGTACAAAATCAACTTGATATTCGGCTCCGCGGTAGGTTTCCTTGTGGCCACGCTGCCGCCCATATCCTTGAACTTCCGTGATCGTCATCCCGAGAAAACCCTCTTTCACGAGGGCATTCTTGATGTCATCCACTTTGTGATTACGAACGATTGCTTCAATCTTCTTCATGCTCAGTATCCTCGCCTTAAATTTTCTTCCGCCGTTTGTTGTGGGAAGTTCGCCTACTAGTATGGCCGAAAACATCGTCGTCGGGGACACCCGGGCCTGGGTGGACGAGATTCGTCCACCCAGGACCAGCAGGCATCCAGCTGACCAGGCGGAAGCCAGTGGATCGATCGTGTTTCGTTGGTGGCCGTACCACACTCCAACATTTCCTCCCTGTTGCACGTGACGTGCCAATCCTCGAAAAAAACCAGGCGAAGATCCTCATGGTGTTGTAAGATAAGACCTTAGGATTATTTTAAAAAACATTCGGTGGCGTTTTTCGGGAGCTGAAGCATCCCGGTTGCTAAGGATGCGGGCAGTGGCTGCCCCATTTCCGTGATTTCGACTCCTCTGACCCCAGGAACTTGCTCTATGTCCGTCCTCGATCGCTTTCGACTGCACCAAAAACGACTCTTCATCACGGGGGGAAGCCGAGGATTAGGGCGAGAGATGGCGATCGCCTGTGCCGAAGCTGGGGCGGATGTCGTGCTGGTGGGGCGTGAGGAAGGAACTCTGGCGGCCACGGCCGAAGAAATCCGCGGGCGTGGTCGCCAAGCGGACGTGATCGTGGGCGACGTTTCCGACCCGGAACGCTGCGAAGCCATCTGCAAATTAGCACTCGAACAGTTCGGCCCGATCCACATCGTCATCAACAACGTGGGCGGACGTCGCCAAAACATTCCGACCGAAGAAATGTCCATCGAAAACTGGCGACAACTCCTCGACTTGAACCTCACCAGCGTCGTCATTTGCACTCGAGTGCTGGGGGGCGCGATGTTGCAGCGGGGAGAAGGAGGCCGCATCATTAATATCGCTTCGATCAATGCGCTGGTCGCGGGCCGTGGAATCGCCGGTCGACACTACGAGACAGCCAAAGCCGCGATCGTGCAGTTCACTCGCGCGGTCGCCGCCGACTGGGCACCTCATCACATCACCGTCAACGCGATCTTGCCCGGCGGTTTTATGACCGATCCCAATATTCGCTGGTCACAACTGCATCCCGAGGTGATTACGAAATTCAAATCGAATATTCCAATGGGCGATTTCGGTCGCCCGGAAGACTTAGGGCCGCTGGCGGTCTACTTGGCAAGCGATGCCTCGCGCTATATGACAGGTGCCTCCCTGGTGATCGATGGCGGGTATACCTTGTGGTAATCTGATGGCCTGACGGTGTCGCTTTTAGAGAGTCGGAACGAAGGAGTTCGCGGGCATGTCCGATATCGCCGCACAAATGCTGACGGAAGCTCTCGCCGCACAAAAATTCACGCGCAAGTTCTTTGTCGTGGAACTCGACTTCAGCGAATCGAGTTTGCACGAACTGGAGCGGCAATTTGAAGCGGTGAAGTACGCGCTGCGGGGCGGCTATAGCCCCGAGAACATCACCAAACTCACCGGACTCTGGGGCGCTTACCTAGGCGAAGTCTTACGGCGCCAGTGCGACTTGCAGTGGGAAGCGGTCGTGATCCCCGAGGGCGAACCGGTCTCAATGCCCATCGTTGTCGGTGGCGTTCCCGTTACCCCGGTGCTGCGCCACAGTGACCAGCTCAGCAACCACCTCAGCGACCAGCTCCTGCGACCGCATCACCGCGTCCAGTTGCGACTGGAACAAGGTGTCAGTCACAACATCGTCAGCTACTTCGAGGAAACCAAAGCCGCCATTGGCCCCCGCGGCTCTTAACCGACCGCCGAGCCAGTGGCCCTGGGATATTTTTTCGGTGAGGCGGGTCACCCAGCCCGCTGGGCTGGGCTAGGTGATTGGCCGGGCCGTTGGCCCTTGATTGGCTCCGCCTGCGAGCCGGAGTTGGGATTTGTGAGGACGGAACGCAACCAGGGCTATTCCGGTCTTGGTACCAATGAGCCGGCTGTTACTGGCCGAACTTCTCGATGGCGCGCTTCATGGCGGCGCCCATGTCGGCGGGGCTGTCGGCGACTTCGATGCCAGCGGCTTTCAGAGCGGCTACCTTTTCGGTGGCGGTGCCTTTGCCGCCGGAAATAATAGCACCGGCATGTCCCATGCGCTTGCCAGGTGGAGCGGTCCGACCGGCGATAAAGGCGGCCACGGGCTTCGTCACGTTCGCCTTCACGAACGCGGCCGCTTCCTCTTCGGCGGTACCACCAATCTCACCAATCATCATGATGGACTTGGTCTGCGGGTCGGCCTGATACATTTTGAGCAAATCGATGAACGATGTGCCAACAATCGGGTCACCACCCAGGCCCACGCAGGTGCTTTGGCCCAAGCCAAGATTGGTCGTCTGCCAGACCGCCTCGTACGTCAGCGTGCCGCTGCGACTCATGATTCCCACGGATCCCGGTTTGTGAATGTAGCCGGGCATGATCCCGATCTTGCATTCGCCGGGAGTAATCACGCCCGGGCAGTTGGGGCCGATGAGTACCGAGCTGCTGCTACGCACCTTTTCATAGACATGCACCATGTCCAGCACGGGCACGCCTTCGGTAATCGCGATAATCACTTGAATGCCGGCGTCGAGTGCTTCGAGGATCGCGTCGGCGGTGAAGGCGGGCGGCACGAAGATCATCGTGGCGTTCGCGCCGGTCTTCTCGACCGCTTCCACGACGGTGTCGAACACCGGCAGACCTTGCACCGTTTCTCCACCCTTGCCCGGCGTCACTCCGCCGACCATCTTCGAACCGTACTCCAGACATCCCTTCGTATGGAATTCACCCACACGACCCGTGATGCCCTGGCAAATCACTCGCGTATCTTTATTGATGAGAATACTCATGGTTTTTTATCTTCAGTGACTGGTTGTGTTCAGGTAGCTGTTGAGGACAGAAAATCACCCGTGGCGAACTGGTCGCGGCCGGGCGGCACGTTGTTACGAAGCGACGGCGGCCACGATCTTTTTGGCAGCATCCGTCAAACCTTCGGCGGCGATGATATTGACACCGCTGTCCGCCAAAATCTTGCGGCCCTGTTCCACTTCGGTCCCTTCCAGCCGGACCACCAGAGGCACATTGAAACCCACCGTCTTGTAGGCCTCCAAGAGCGCCTCGGCGATCGTCGTGCAGCGCATGATGCCGCCGAAGATATTCACCAACACACCCTTCACATTGGGGTCTGAGAGCAGAATGCGAAACGCTTCGGTCACTTGAGCCGCATTGGCACCACCGCCCACATCGAGGAAGTTTGCGGGTTGGCCGCCATGCAGCTTGATGATATCCATCGTCGACATCGCCAGGCCCGCACCATTGACCAGACAGCCAATGTTGCCTTCCAGTCGCACGTAGCTCAAACCCGCTTGACCAGCACGCACTTCAGCGGGCTCTTCTTCCGACAGATCACGCAGTTCCTGCAGATCTTTGTGGCGGAACATAGCGTTGTCATCGAAGGTGACTTTGGCATCGAGTGCCACGAGTTGTCCGGATTTGGTTACGACCAGCGGATTGATTTCGACCAGGCTGCAGTCGTACGCCACGAACACTTTGCACAGCGTCTTCATGAACTTTTCGGCGCTGCGAATCGTGTCACCGGTCAGTCCCAGTTTCTGGCAGAGCTTCCGCACTTGATAGCTCTGTAATCCCACATGCGGATCGAAATGTTCCTTGAAGATTTTTTCCGGCGTCTCTTCGGCTACTTTCTCGATTTCCACTCCACCTTCACTCGATACCATCAGCACGGGCTTAGCGGCGGCTCGGTCGAGCACCACACCCAGGTAGAGTTCGCGAGCGATGTCACAGCCCGCTTCGACGAAAACTTGATTGACCGTTTGGCCAGCGGGACCGGTTTGAATCGTAACCAGCTTATTTCCGATGAGGCCTTCCGCGACGGCGGCCGCTTCGGCGGCGCTGCGCACCAGCTGCACTCCGCGCTGCGCCGGATTGCCAATCACGGTCCCTTTGCCACGTCCACCGGCGTGGATTTGTGCTTTGACGACTGCCAGAGCACCATTAAGTTGCGTGAAGGCGGCAGCCGCTTCTGCAGGCGTCCGCGCTACGTGGCCTTCGAGCACCGCGACGCCGTTATCGCGGAAAATCTTTTTAGCCTGATATTCATGAATTTTCATCGTCTGGGCCTCTCCTGCCGATCGGTTAAAACCTGAGAAGCGGCAGATTATAGGCAATCAAATTGCCTGTCACCAGGGCCTGATTACTGCGACTCCGCGAGGATCTCTGCCGCCACGCGCACCGCCTCAAACGGCTCCGAAAGCAGCACTCGACGACATTCCGCCAGCCCGCGAAACCAAGTCTCTTGACGCTTGGAAAACTGGTGCGTGCGAACTTTTACGCGTGCGATCATGTCGGCCTCGCGCAGCGCGCCTTGCAAGAAATCGATCACCTCGCGATAGCCGACTGCCTGGAGGGCGGTGCGGCTGAGCGAACCGTGCTGAGCCACCAGTCCGCGCACTTCGTCGATCAGCCCGTCGGCAAACATCTGATCCACCCGCTCATCGATGCGCCGCAGCAGCAGTTCCCGGGGCCACGTCAGTACGAAGACTCGACTTGCGGACGGAGTTGGCACTTCATCAAACTGCACCTGCTGGTGACTCAGCGGCTGCCCGGTCAGATAGTTCACTTCCAAGGCGCGGATGACGCGCCGCTGATCGCGTGGATGCAGTTTGGCTGCCGCCAGAGGATCGACTTGTCGCAAGCGTGCATGCAGCAGCTCTAAACCGCGCTCCTCACCCACGCGCTGCAGCTCTTCCTGAATTTGCCGACGAAAGTTCCAGTCTGCTGCGGGACCGCCGCTGAGTCCCCTGAGCAGCGACTTCAAATAGAGCGGCGTGCCACCGACGAACAGTGGCAGTCGACCTCGTCCCCGAATTTCCGCCGCCACTCGATGCGCCGCTCCTAAATAATCCACCAAGCTGAATTCTTGGGAGGGTGGTAGCAGGTCGAGCAGGTGGTGCGGCACTCGCTGACGATCGGCGGCCGACGGTTTGGCAGTCCCGATGTTCATACCGACGAACACCGCCATCGAGTCGAGCGAAATGATTTCGGCATCGAGCCGTTCAGCCAGCTCCAGCGCTACTCGCGTCTTGCCGCTCGCCGTCGCCCCCGTGAGGTACCAGGCGTCCAGTAGTGCGGGGAATGATTCCGTCACTTCAGCCCCGGGCGCCTCGGCGTAGCTCGGCTGCTCGACGTGCGTTTCTTCGACCCGCGTCTCCTCACCGGGAGGTTCTAGCGGCGGCTGCGGCATCATTCATTCCTTATTGTCAGGGACTAGCGGGGGACTTAGTATAGGCGGCTTACGTTTTGCGCCGAGCGGGTGTTGTTTGGATCGTTCCGAGCAGCTTGCGACCCACCGTTGCTCCCCACTGGATACGCTCCTTCTCCCCCCCATTCTCCCTTATGCAATCAGCCGAAGTAGACGTGTTCGCTCGCCTCATGGCGGTGATCGAGGATCGCAAGCGAAATCCGCCCGCCAAGTCGTATACGACGAGTTTGTTTGAGAAGGGGGTTCCCAAGATCGGAGCGAAGATTTTGGAGGAGGCGCGGGAAGTGGTGGAGGCGGCGGGTGAGCCAGCCGCCGACCAGCCGGGCAGTCCCGCCCGCGCCCACGTCGTCTATGAAGCCGGAGACGTGATCTATCACCTCTTCGTGCTCCTGGGACATCTCAACATCCCCCTCACCGATGTCACCACCGAGCTCCAGCGCCGCTTCGGTGTCTCCGGCATCGACGAGAAGGCCGCTCGCAATCACAATGCTCAGGCATAAGGAGTTTCTGCATGGCGGTCGGCAAAACAGGTTCCGCGATGTTACGGATCGGCATTCCCAGCAAGGGGCGATTGTCTGAACTGGCTGGTGAACTACTCGCGCAAAGCGGCATCAATTATCGGCGACAGGAACGCACCCTGTTTGCCCGAGTCAGCGATATGCCGGTGGAAGTGGCGTTTCTGCGCACCGAGGATATTCCCATTCTCTGCTCGGAGGGTGCCATTGATATGGGCATCACCGGCAGCGACTTAATCAGCGAAGCGGGCACCGATGTCGCCTCGCAGCTGGATACAAAACTGGAATTGGGCGTGGGTAAGTGCCGACTAGCGGTTTGCGTCCCCGACGACTCACCCGCGCGACAGCCCGCCGACCTCAACGGTTGCCGCATCGCCACCAGCTTCGGCAACGTGACGACCACCTACTTTGCGCAGCATGGAGCCCGCGTGCGGCTGGTGCCGCTGACCGGCTCGGTCGAAATCATGATCACGTTGGGCGTGGCGGATGCGATTGTTGATTTGGTGGAAACCGGCAGCACACTCGCCGCTAATCGCCTGCGCATCCTCACCGAAATCGGTCACTATCAAACCGTCTTGATTCAAAATCGTCGCGGGCAGCATGTGGAAACCGCTCAGCGCATCGTCCGCCGTCTGGAAGGCGTCGTGATCGCCCGCAGCTACTCGCTGCTGGAATACAACATCCCGCGCGCCCGCTTGCCGGAAGCGGAAAAGATTGCACCCGGCTTCCAGTCTCCCACCGTCAACTCGCTGGAAGATTCCACCTGGTGTGCCGTGCAAGTGATGGTGCGCCGTAAGGAAGTGATTGACGTGATGGAAAAGCTGGAAGCCATCGGCGCTCGCGCGATTCTCGAAATGCCCATCACCAACTGCCGCCTGTGACGACGAGCCGCCGGGCTGGATGTTCTTTGGCTTCGGAGGCTAGCGACACCTGAAACCAATCTGGCCCGCGGGTTTCGTGCCTACCCCACAGGAAACCGGGATAGACCAGTTTAAATCCTGTCATCCTAGAGCAGACGAGTAGGAGCGCCGGCGAACAGTTGTTCTTGCCAGTCTGCTATGGGATCTGCGAGCGGCACGACGAGCAGTTTGGCACGTCGGCCTGGTAGCAGACTGCCATAGTCCTGCTCCACTCCCAAAGCCTCCGCACCCGCTTGGGTGCCCAAGCCGAGGATCTCCAACGGTGCAAGCTGGGGATATCGCTCCCGCACCCATTGCAACTCTTTCCACAGGGACAGATCGGGATTCGTCGCTCGCGAGTCGGTCCCCACAGCCACTCGCACACCCAGCGCGAGTTGTTCGAGGAGCGGATAATCGCCATGGGCAAAATAGGCCTGCGTGCGGGGACAGTAAACGACCGACATCGTCGCCCGCTGGGCGGCCAAAAACTGCCAATCCTGCGCCAGAAGAAAATTGCCATGTACGACGAGCGCTCGCCACGCCTTCGACAGCCATTGCAGATACTGGAGCGGCCGAATACCACGCGGGATCGCCGCCGGCTCCCACGCTCCAAATTCACTCAGCACTTCCACCAGCCGGCCACTGTGAGCGGCGAGCATCTCGAGCTCCTCGAAGGATTCCGCCAAGTGCATGGCCACCGGCACCGACGCCGCGCGCGACGAGGCACATACTTGCTGCACCAGATCCGGTCGCACGGTGTAGGGAGCATGCGGACTGAGCCCGCCATGCAGCAGCGGTGCAGCCGCCAGTTCACCGCCTGTAAGCGCACTCGCTGGCAGTTCACGTAGCTGCTGGGCGGCCAGGTTTTGCAGAGCGGTCTGGGAGCTGGCGGCTAGGCCGAGTAGTTCCTGAAAGAGCGTCACCTGCAGGTCGCCAGCGTACCAGGCGCGCGACCAGCCTGGGCTCGCGATATCTCCCACGGCAACCACTCCGGCGGCCTGCGATTCAGCGATTCCCTGCTGCACGGCCGCTGCCCGCTGGGCGAGCAGTTCCCGGCTTGCTCCTTCCTCTGTCGCTCGTTCCGCTGCCGTGCGCCGGCGCGCAATCACCTGCCTCAGCCACTCCGCGAAACTCAGCCCCGGCTGCCCCAGGGGCGCCGTGAGCTGACTGTATTCGAGGTGCGTGTGGGCATTAACGAGTCCGGGGATGAGGGCCACGTCGCCCAGATCGACGATGGAGCCCAGATCGACGATGGAGCCCCGATCGACGATGGCGGAGCTGGAGCCACCCTGCTCGCCGCTCCCGTATTTCCTACCGTCGCGCGTGATCGGCCCGCTTTCCAGCGCCACGATGCGGCCATTGGCCACCGTGACCAGTCCGTTTTCAAGCGGTGGTGCAGCGACGGGAATGACCCAGCGAGCTCGAAAACGCCGCACGGTTTTATCGATTACGGAATCGTCCAAACCGGAAACGTTCATTGCTCAAACATTCCTTGCCGAATCGGATGTTGTCATGTCACGTTAGCCCCGATCAGGATGCGGTTGGCTGTCGCTCGGTGGTTGATTCGCAGTCCCTGCAGTTTGTCGCTGCCGTCGATCGAGCCACACCAGTCGTCCGCCGATCGCCAGCGTGAAGAGGAGACTGAACGCTATCACTGGCCAGCGATAGCTCACCGTCAACACCTGGCCTGCTTCCGCGGATGACGATTCCACCAGCCAGCGAAGCGGCGGAAAACGCTCACTCCACGTCGCCACTCGATACACCAGCAGCAGCGACAGGCTGTTATAGGTGGCATGAAACAGCATCGCCGGCCAGATACTGCCCACTCTTACCACGACATAGCCCAGCACGATGCCAAGCAAACCCGCTGTGATCGATTGCTGCAGCACTTGATGAGCAACACCGAAGAGCAGGCTACTGATGCCAATTGCCAGCCACGGATGTCCTTTACTACGCAGTCCCGAGAGGGCGAACCCGCGAAATAAAAGTTCTTCGCAAATCGCCGGTGTCACGGCCATCACCAGCAGCAGTGCGCCCAGGTTGGGAGCCGAGGTGAAAATATGTTCTAGTTTTTGCAGCTGCTCACTCAACTGGTCATTCATCTGATAAACCTGCTGTACGAGCGTCGCGAAGGCGATGCCCAGCGGGTGCAGCAGCAGCGCCAGACCAGGGCCCAAAACTAACTGCTTCCAAGTGAGCTTGGTGAGCGACAATGTGCGGCGCAGGTCGCGCGCGAAGAGCAGCGAGAGGACGATCGCGCCGACACCAAAGAACAGCCCGAGACTCAACACCGTCGACTGCCAGAATTCCGACCAGCTTGTCGGCAACTTGCTACCGGTGAACGAGTGACCGAGCCGAGCGACGAGGATAACTAGTGTACCGAAGAGTGCGGCGCTGAAGGCCGGTGTGGCTTGTCGATCACGCCACGCCCGCTTGAGCCACGGTCCTAATTGAAACCGCTCACTTTCGCGAAACAGCACATCTTCATTGTTGAACTGTTCCACGGCCCAGCGGCACGCTAAATAACAACTCAGCGCCGTCACGCCGATCACAAAAGGCGCATATTGAACAGCTTGGAGATAGCGTTCATCGATCAGTGCGCGCATGAGCAGCATTGAACCGGTGACCGGAATTACACTCGTGCCAAAGTTCAGCTCCATACTGGGAATCAGTGCCGCGAGCATGAGTGGTAGCCCCGAGAAGAGCAGCGGCAGCAGATAGTATTGGCCTTCTTTCGAGCTGCGGGCAAAACTGGCCACGGCCAGTGACAAGGCGCTAAAAAGCAGCGACACGGGGAGCATGCCCACAAACACCCAGACATAGGCGAGCAGCGGTGGCGGCGCAAAAACCCCTTGTAAACTCGGACCACTCGCCATCGGTCGCAAAAAGATCACCGCCGTAATCGCCAGCGAAATCATGTTCAGCAGAGCGGTCAGGACACTGAAAGAAAAGATCGTCAACAGTTTCCCCAGTACCACCTCGGTGCGACTGGCCGGACTGCTGAGTAACGTTTCCATGGTTCCTCGTTCCTTCTCTCCCGCACATAAATCGACGGCGGGATAGAAGGCCCCGGTGATGGACCAGATAAGAATCATGAAGGGCATCAAGCGTGACCAGATGACGGCGCGCCGAGTGCGATCTTCGGCTAAGTCGACTTTGCGCAAATTGAACGGCTGAGTGGCAGCGATCGAAACGTTGTTTTGCTTCAGTGTCTCGCCCACGACGGCGGAGCGCCAGCGCCCCAAAATCAGCTCCACACGCCGCAGCGCAAGTTTCGATTTTTCGCTGACTTCATCGGCCAGGATGACGGGCGCCGGTACTCGGCTGGTTTCAATTCCGTTGCCGGGATCAGCCGCTTCGCGTTCATTTCGTACCCGCTCGCGAAACTCATCCAGCGATTGACCGAAGTCGGGGGGAAAATAAATCACCATGTCATACAGGCCATTGCGGATATCGCGACGAGCGTCTTCTGTCAGTTGCTCCAGATTGAGGCCGGCTTCAGGGACCAGATCATCGCGCAGCTCCAGTAGTTTGGCTTCCGGCGCCGGACACCACTCCAGGGCAAACTGCTGTCGGTTGGCGAAGAGTGCCGGGGGGCGATCGAAATCCGCGACCGTAAGCACTCGAATTTTGCTGCGCTGATCGCGCAAGAAATGCGTGAGCTGCAGCGACAAGCCGCCCATGAGTGGGTAGAGCAGCAGCGGCATGATCATGATCGAGAACAGCGTGCGACGATCGCGCAATTGATCGCGCAGTTCGCGGTTGAAAATCAGCGTGACACGGCGCATGTTCATCTCGTGGTTGCCCCCGCGTGAGGCTCGGTGGAGCTGTCGTGTTCACTGATGAGTTGAAAGAAGATTTCTTCGAGATCGGTTTGTCCGTGGCGGGCGTACAGTTCGGGCAGCGTGCCTTGAGTCAAGACATGACCGCGATGCAGGATCGCCACGTCATCACACAGTCGTTCGACTTCGCGCATGATATGCGTGCTAAAGACAATGCATTTACCGAGAGCCCGCAGTTCGGCAATCGTTTTCAGCAGCGAGCGGGCGACGAGTACATCGAGGCCGCTGGTCGCTTCATCAAAGATGAGTACGGGCGGGTCATGAATGAGCGCCCGCGCGATGGACACTTTTTGCTTCATGCCGGTCGACATTTTACCGCCAGGTAAATCGGCGAAATCGTGAATTTGCAGCCGGGTGAACAGGTTTTCGCGACGTTCCTTCAAGAGCGGTTCGGGGACTGCATTCAGCCGTCCGAAGTAGTCGACGATCTCCCGCGCGGTCATGCGATCGTAGATCGCAGTGCTCACGGCTACATAGCCCAAGCGAGCGCGTACGTCGGCTGGTCGTTCCGCGACATGGATGCCCTGCACCAGCACGTCGCCGGAGGTGGGTTGCAGTAACGTGGCGAGAATGCGGAGTGCCGTCGTCTTGCCGGCGCCGTTCGGTCCCAGGAGCCCGAAGATGGTGCCGGGACGAGCGCTGAAGCTAATACCCGCCAGCGCCTGGTACGGACCACGCTGCAGATCGTCGTAGGTTTTGACGAGATTGCGGACTTCAATCATCGTGCTGCTCCACGAAGCGGATTCCACCGAGCGAAGGGCACGCTGTCGGCGTAATTCTAGAACGTTCCCACCAGTCGCAGCAGCAAGGTGCTGTCGAGTTCCACGTCGGGCAGCTCGGAAGTGAATTCCAGACGGCGATTGAAAACCAACCCCACTTCGGCTCGCAGACCCGCGCCGCCGTCGAGTTTACGTTCCACGCCCAGGAGGAGCCGCCAGTCGCGTAAGGTAACGAGGTCGCGGGTGCGATCGCTGTGCAGGATGGCAAACGAGTTGCCTCCGAATTCACCCGCCACGTAGACCCAGTCGGCCCAAGTTTCGCCATAGCGGATTCGTCGTGCCAGCTTCGGACGTGGAAACAAAAGCTCGTAGTTGTGCGTGTCATTCGGTTTCCAGATTAGACCACCAGCTGGTAAAAGGCGAATGTCCTGCCGGTTAAGATACAGTACTCCGGCCAGCAGTTGGAGCTGCTGCGGCACGATGTCCCAGCGCACGAGACCTTTGCCCTGCCAGCGAAAGCCATCGCCGTCTCCCTGCTGAAAATCACTGTAGACACTCGGCGCGACCGCGACGATGCCGAGCAGCCGATCGGTGAGCTGCGGGACCCACATGAAATCCAGGTAGGTCTCATACAGGGTGGCTGGCACATCGACGCTCGTCGGTCCGTCGAGCGACCGGATGTTCAAGTAGGGAGAGATCAGCATCGGCCATTGGCGAGTGGGAGCAGGGATGGCGAACGTCACAAAAGCTTCGGATTCGACGATGCCCAGGCCCGCGCTGCCATCGCGGGCGATCCAGGTACCGCCCAGCGAGAATTTCTGAAAGAAGCCGCTCTTGAATTCGCGGAGCTGCGGGCCGCTGCCGATGAGGAGCTGATCATCCTCGACAGCCGGTGGCAGGAAGTAGGGGGCGTCGGGATCATCATCTTGCGGCAACGGCTGGGGCAAGTAGGTCGGCCCCGCTGCTAAACGCCACTCGGGTTGTTCAAGCTGCCGCAGCTGCTCCAGTCGCTGAGCACGGCGGTCGGTTTCCAGTTGCTCGGTGAGCAAACGCTGCTCCCCACGCCACTCGGGCGGCTTCGGCAAACGCTCCATGTCGCTGGCCGCGGGCTCCTGCGCGAAACTGCTGCTGAGCAGCAAACAGGGAAGCGCCAGATATAAACAGGGAAGCGCCAGGCATAAACAGGGAAGCGCCAGGGATAAACAGGGAAGCGCCAGACAGGTCAGCCAGCGGAGTGGAAAATGAAATGTCAGCCGACACATTAGAAGGCAATTCCCGCACGCAGCATGAAACTATCGGGAGGCGAGAAATCGGCCGTCGGGTTATAGCGATAGACCACCTCGCGACTCGTCACCCAGGCAATTTCGAAGTGCGCTTTCAAGCCTAAACTCGAAATCCACTCCAGGCCCGCACCGACTCGAATGTCATTGATATCGACTTGATCAGAGTTGCCGCCCGGGTGATGAATGGTCCAGGAGCCACCACCATATTCGCCGGCTGCGTAGAGCCACACGTCGGCTCCCTGCATTTGCGTCATCCGAAAAGCGAGCTTAGGACGCGGGAAGAAAATGTCGAACTTGATGTCGGGTGTCGGTTCCCACAACAGACCGACGGCTGGTAGCAACTTCAAATCGACTCGATTGATGTAATCCACACCCAGTTTGAGCATGATTTGCGGGGTGAGCCGGATCCAGCCATACGACAGACTAGTGACTCGCAGGCTGTCGGTGGTCAGTGTTTCGAAATCTGAGTAAGCCCCGAGTGCCACCGAGAGATCGACTCCCGCCAGATTTTGCTGATTCGATTTCCAGCCGACGTCGACGAGGGCCGCGTAGGCGCTGCCCGGCAGGTCGCGCGGCGGAGTTCCCACTCCAGGTCCATCCCACAAGCTCAGGATGAAGTACGGGGTAGCGGTGAGTGGCGAACCACTGCCGAAGAAGTTGGGATACTGCAGCGTCGTCGCGAAGAGAATGTCATGGATGCCGACGTCGAGCGGATCGTTGGAGCCGTTCACCCAGCTGTCTTGCAGTCGCCAGTTATCGATGAGGCGCAGCGGAGGTTTGCCAGCACTGCCGCCGAAACCGTTCGGAAACAAGGCACTCGGAGGACCCGTCGGGGCGTTGTAGTTCGGGTAGGTCGGATAGCCACCTGGCGGCGGCATCGTATTCCACGGCGAGCCACCCGTGGGAGCAGTCGCGGAACCGTAAGGCGCTGTTCCGTAAGGGTTCGCTCCATAGGGCGTCGTGCTGGGTGGAGCGGTGCCAAAGGGCGAAGTTCCAAACGGTGTCGTGGGAGGAGCGGTCGATCCGAACGGTGCCGTGCCCGCAGGCGGTGCGCCGTAAGGGGACGCGCCGTAGGGTGCAGTTCCATAAGGAGAAGTACCGTAGGGCGAAGGGGCCGCCGGTGCGGAACCGAACAGGCTGGGGGCCGTCGGATTACCGCTGTAGACCGGTGCTCCGAAGGAAGATGACGGAGTGGCCGGGACGGTACTGGAATAGGGATCAAACGTCGGGGCACCGAGCGTAGCACCGGAAGGCGCGGGGTAGGTGTAACCCGGTGGCGCACCGCTGGGAGGCATCATGCCCGGGGCGCTGCCGACCGGCGGATACGAGTACGGACCGGGGCCGTAGGGAACCGCGTTCGCCGGAATGCCACTCGGTGCAGTCCCGGGTGGAGCAACCGGGACCATGCCCGGGCCGGCGGTGGTCGGCGGTGGCGATGGCATGGCGACGCGTTGCCCCCAACTGGGTACGGTCATGAACACCGCACTCAGGCCAATCAGGCAGGCTGCAACTTGATTCGTGGGTAGACGAAATTGCACGCTGTGCTCGCACCAAAAGGAATTGAACCCACCTCGAACGACGAACGCCTGCTACCAACCAGCAGAACGGCAACTGATCAGCCACATCCTGCTGGGTATGGAAAAAACTTTGCGGCGGGTAAATAGCAAGCTTGGTTGCGAGCGTCAAGATCGATCGACGCAGCCTTGTGTCTTGCGGGGGTACAAGATGGGGAAACACGGGGGAAGGAGAGATGGAGACAGGGAAACACAGAGGCACAGAGATCACAGAGGATTTTGAAACACAGAGGTACAGAGATCACAGAGGATTTTGAAACACAGAGGCACAGAGATCACAGAGGGGCACCTACAGTTCCCATCGTCAGAGGCATATTCCCTCTGTGCCCTCTGTGCCTCTGTGTTTCAATATCCCCGCCGGGTGTTTCAATATTCCCGCCGCGTGTTTCAATTATCCCCTGCCCCGCCCCACCCCGCCCCACCCCAGGAATCGGTTATAGTCCTGGAATCGCGGCGAGTGGCGATCTTCCGCTGCGGTTAAGTGCCCAGACGACAGACCAACGGCTCCAATTATCCCATGACTATTCCACCACTCGATTTACTGGTGATCGCTCCGCATCCCGACGACGCTGAACTGGGCGCCGGAGGTACCATTCTGCGTTGTCGAGCGGATGGGATGCGGGTCGGCGTACTCGATTTAACCAACGGCGAACCAACTCCACATGGTTCCGTGGAAATTCGTGCCACGGAGACGGCGGCGGCGACGGCCGTGCTCGGCCTGGATTACCGCGGCAACCTCGGTTTGACCAATCGCAGCTTGCAACCCGATTTGGAAGCTCGAGCCCGTTTGGCGGGAATCCTGCGCGAGTTGCGACCGCGCTGGTTGCTTGCTCCTTACTGGGTGGACGCTCATCCCGATCACTGGGCCGCGACCGAGTTGATCGAGGCGGCTCGATTTTGGGCCAAGCTCACCAAAACCGATTTGCCCGGCGAGCCGTTTCATCCGCAGCGCGTTTACCATTATTACTGCGTGCACTTACGACAGATCATTCAGCCGGCTTTCATTCTCGATATCTCGGCATACTGGGACCAAAAGCTGGCGGCGATTGCCTGCTATCAAAGTCAGTTCGTCACGGGACGATCAGTGGAGCCGCCTACGTTTCTCGACCGCCTGCGCGACGAAGCGGCCTATTGGGGCAAGATGATCGGCACTCGCTACGGCGAACCACTCACTAGCCGCGAACCACTCGGTTTGGCCAGCCTGCGGGATCTCGTGTAGTTCCAGCGGTGCCTAGCACCACGTTTACTGGCACCACGTTCACTAGCACCACGTTGATCAGCCGCCGATCGACGCAGATGAAAAGGATTTGCATCGTTCCTGCAGGACACGCAAGCGTCGTGACTGCGCGGGCGAACGATTACTTGGGAGGTGCGGCTGGTGGCTGGACGCCCTCAGGATAGGCTCCGGGAAGAGTCAGTTCATTCGCACGGTCGCCCCAGACGCTCTTCACGAACCGGTCGCGGCCACACTGAGTGCGATAGAGGTTGTACTTCGCCTCATTCTTGACGTGAAAATCCTGATGATATTCCTCAGCGGGATAGAATTCGGATCGAGGAACAATCGCCATCGAAATGGGGGCTCGATAAACTTTCATCGCATTGATCGCTTTGATCACGCGCTCCGCAGCTTCCTTCTCCTGCTCGTCTTCAAAGTAAATCGCGGGACTGTACTGGACTCCACGATCAATGAACGAGCCGCGTTTATCGACCGGGTCGATGTGCTTGATTAAGAACTCGACGAGTCCTGCGAATGTCACTTTGGCTGGATCATACGTCACCATCACCGCCTCACGATGCCGACCACCGGTGTAGGTTTTGTAGGTGGGGTTTTTGCTCGTCCCACCCGTGTAGCCCGACACGACGTCAATTACACCGGGTGCTTTTTCAAAGTCCTTTTCAATGCACCAGAAGCAGCCGCCCGCAAAAATCGCCGTTCGCTGTTTGGCATTTCCACCTGCCACTCGGCGAGTTTCCTCTTGGGCGTGGGAGACGGGTGGCAGACAGAACAGAGAAACCAGCGCCAGCAGTGGCAGCAGTCGAGTGATCTTGGCGCCTGGGCCGCTGGGACTTCTGGCGGGATTCCGGGCCAGCACGCTGGATACAGGCTTACTTGTTTCCCATCGAATCATGTTGCAACTCCTTCGGCCTTGCTTCCTTCTTCCTCCAACCTTACGGCCGCGTATTCTACGCCGAAGCAAGCGGTCAATGGAATCTGATTTTTCCGGAGTTCACGCTGCCGGAGGGCTGACGCCCATACCGCTAAAAAAGTAACGGCACGGCGTGAGCCGTCCGGCCCAAGAATGTAACGGCACGGCGTGAGCCGTCCGGCCGTTTCCTAAAGCCTCGATCACCCTGCCTGACTTCTTCGCCTTGCAGGCGGTACACTCAAGCACTCGACTGCTTCTCAGCACTGCCGGAACATCGATGCGTACCACGCCGAACCGTATTTACTGCGATCATGCGGCGACCAGTTGGCCGAAACCCGAGTCGGTTTATCTGGCGATGGACCGGTACGCTCGCGACCAAGGTGCGGCGGCGGGACGCGGCGGTTATTTGCGAGCGGTCGAGGCGGGGCGATGCGTCACCGCTGCTCGCCAAGCGATCGCTCGACTGATCACGGTGGCGGACGAGCGACGGATCGTTTTTTGCAGCAATGGTACCGACGCTCTCAATCTCGCTCTGCACGGGCTCGTGCGCCCCGGTGATCACGTGGTCACGACCACCGCCGAACATAATTCCGTGCTCCGCCCACTCGCCTGGCTCGCGCGTCGACAAGGCGTCGCGGTCGATCATGTCGGCTGCCGGCCTGATGGGCGAGTGGAAGTGGCGCAGCTACTAGCGGCCATACGTCCGACCACTCGGCTCGTAGCCGTCGTCCACGCCTCGAATGTTACCGGTGCCGTCAACGACATCGAATCGCTGGCCGCCGAGTGTCAGCAGCGCAGCGTGCTGCTGCTGGTCGATGCCGCTCAAAGCGTCGGCCAGTGGCCGCTCCAGGTCAGCTCAATTGGCCCCGACCTCATTGCCGCTCCCGGTCACAAAAGTCTACTCGGCCCAATCGGCACCGGCTGGCTGTACGTCGGACCTCGCGCCGAGCGGGAGTTGCAACCGATCCGACAAGGCGGCAGCGGTGGCGACAGTGAACGCGAGGAACCGCCGGCGGAATTGCCGGAGCGCTTCGAGGCGGGCAATCTAAATGTTCCGGCGCTCGTGGGCTTGGAGGCCGGTGTACGCGAAGTCGAACGACTTGGCATCGCCCACATTCAGTCCCATCACGCTCGCTGCACGCAGCAGTTTCTCGACGGAGTCGTGGGGCTGCCCGGCGTGCAACTGGTGGGGCCCAGGGCAAAGGATCGGCGAGTGGGGGTGGTCAGTCTGCTGGTCGAAGGGTACGATCCGCAGGAACTCGCGGGGCTGCTGGACGGGGAGTTTGGCATTGAGACTCGAGCCGGTCTGCACTGTGCCCCGCGCTTACATCAGTCGATAGGAACGTTCGCGAGCGGCGGCACGGTACGATTCAGTTTTGGTAATTCTACGACGGAGGGTGAAGTGGCGGTCGCGATCGACGCCCTGCGAGCACTCACCGGCGCCGGATCCTGATGCACCTGCACCTTTACCCTGGTCTTTCTGCGGAGAAGTAAACAATGACAAAGCAGCCTTGGTATCAAGATGGACTCCGCTTCACCTGTTCTCAGTGTGGTGACTGCTGCACCGGTGCTCCGGGTTATGTCTGGGTGAACCAGGAGGAGATCAACGCGCTGGCGAAACTCACCGGAGCCGCCTCAGTGGAAGCGTTTGAGGAACAGTATGTCCGCCAGGTGGGAGTGCGCCGTAGCCTGCTGGAACATTCCAATGGCGATTGTGTCTTTTTCGATAACCAAAAGCGGGGCTGCACCGTTTACGAGGCGCGTCCACGTCAATGTCGTACTTGGCCGTTTTGGGATAGTAACCTCCGCAACCCCGAAGAGTGGGCTCGGACCTGCCAAGCGTGCCCAGGCAGCGGCGAGGGCAAGCTCTATACGATCGAGCAGATTGAGGAACAGCGCCGCGTAATGCGGGTGTAGCGTGCTGGGGGCAAGTTGTTTGGGGGAATGGGGATTTGAAACACAGAGTCACAGAGGGCACAGAGTCACAGAGGGCACAGAGTTTCGAGGGCACAGAGTTCCCCGCCCTAAACCTCTG